>NZ_JBIWJF010000031.1:0-91208 GCF_044764985.1 Kitasatospora sp. NPDC093550 | reverse complement strand
TCGGGCGCTCGAGAAATAGGACAACTCAGCCGATTCTTGACTCGGCTGACTGCTCGCTCCGGTCTCTCGGAACCTTGTGAAACAACCTTTAGGAGCTGGAGCGCGGTCTAGATCAAGTCCTCGGCTTCGGCGGCATGACGGAACCGGGCAGCAGCGGCGGCGACAGCGGACTCGGCATCGGCGAGGTCTCCGAACGGAGCGGGCTCAGCGTGCACGCGCTGCGGTTCTACGAGCGCGAGGACCTGCTGGTCGGCCCGGTCCGGCGCACGGCGGGCGCCGAACTGCGCCGCTTCGCCGAGCTGGGCGGATTGCCACGTCCTCGCAGGTCACCGGACCGACCGCGGTCATCGCCCCCGGCGGGCCGGCGCTACGATCGGCCCGGCTCGCCCGGGCCCCGGACGATCGGGGGCGGGCTTCTCGAACGGGGGGAACAAGGGATGGAAGACACGGCCGACGCGGCCGACACCGCGGACACCGCCGACGCGGCCCGCACGGCCCGCACGGCCGAAGGCACCGCCGCCGACACCGGCGCACCCGTCGGCACCGGCGAAGCCGTCGACCGGCCGAAGACGCTGCGGCCGGGCCTCCAGCTGGCCGCCGCGGCGGTGGTGCTCGGCGGTTTCCTGGCCGCGCTCTGGGGGCTGGGGTGCATGGACGGCTCCACGGACCCGCACGCCGAACCGGTCGCCAAGCCCGCCGAGTGCGCCGCTCCCCGCCCCACGGACCCGCCGGGGTACCCGGCCCTGTGCGCCGCGCTCAACCGCCCCGACCTGCCGTCCCTGCTGGGCACGCCCGAGGACCGGGTCTCCACCGCGCACCCGGCGCCCATCGTCTTCGGCAAGGACGTCATGGTGGAGGTGCGCCTCAAGCTCAGCGTCGTCAGCCTGATGGACAGCAACACCTCGGTCGACGACATGGTCGGCATGCCGCAGTTCTTCGCCCAGCCGACCACCGTCCTCGGCCACCCGGCCGTGACCTACCGGTCGAGCGCGTCGTACATCTTCGCCCCCGGCAAGGCCGGCCCCTCCACCCGCAACCTCGTCGTGGCCCAGGACCCCAAGGCGCCCGGCGGTCGGGCCTACGAGCTCGCCGTCTTCCGCCAGGACGAGCGGAACCCCGACGAGGCGGCCCTGAACCGGCTCGCCGAAGCCCTGCTGCCCACCCTCCCGGGCTGGGTGGCGGCCCCGTAGCGACACCTGGATATTTCTCGTCCTGAAATATCCAGGTCGCCGAACGGGTTGCACCCGGCGTCGGCGCGGGAGGTCCGCGCAGGTCGGAAGGAGAGCAACACCGTGCGCGTCGAGATCTGGAGTGACATCAACTGCCCGTGGTGCTACATCGGCAAGGCGCGGTTCGAGCGGGCGCTGGAGGGTTTCGAGCACCGGGACCAGGTCGAGGTCGTCCACCGCTCCTTCGAGCTGGACCCGCGCGCACCGCACGAGGCCCGTCCGGTCGTGCCGCTGATCGCCGCCAAGTACGGGATGAGCCTGGAGCAGGCCGAGGCCGCGGAGGCACGGATCGCCGAGAACGCGCGCGGCGAGGGGCTGCCCTACCTGAGCGAGGGCCGCGACGCGGCGAACTCCTTCGACATGCACCGCCTGCTGCACTTCGCCGAGGAGCACGGCCGGCAGGGACAGCTGCTGGACGCCCTCTACCGGGCGAACTTCGCCGATGAGCGCTCGGCGTTCGAGGAGGGCCGGCTGGTCGAGCTGGCCGTCGAGGCCGGCCTGGACGGCGAGGCGGCGTCCGCCGTGCTCGCCGACCCGGACGCCTACGCGGACGCCGTCCGCGAGGACGAGACGACCGCCGCCGCGATGGGCGCGACGGGCGTGCCGTTCTTCGTCCTGGACCGCCGCCTCGGCGTCTCCGGCGCCCAGCCCGCGGAAACGTTCGCCCGCGCACTCCAGCAGGCCTGGGAGAGCCGTGTCACCGTACCCCTGACGCCGCTGACGCCCCTGGCCCCGCAGCAGTAGCGAGGCCGGCGGAACGGGAAGTCGGCCACGCCGACTTCCCGCTCACGCGCGTACGTCGAGAAACCCCCGGCAGGCCCCCGGCAGGCGCCTCAATGAGACGTTCATCGTTTGTCTACCGCCCTCGCGCATGATCGCCTCCGAAGGGCGCCCCGAAGACCTCGCGGGCGCCGGCGGACGAGAGAGGCAACACGGGGACATGAAGACGACGAAGACGCTGCGGCACCTGGCCATCGGGACGGCCGCCGGCACGCTGGCGCTGACCGGGGTGCTGGCCGGAGCGGGGAACGCGGCCGCGGACGGCATTCAGGTCGCGAGCATGGCGGAGCCCGGGGTCCTGTACCGGAACGACCGGCTCGAAGCCGGCGACACCCGGCTGATCATGCAGGGCGACGGCAACCTCGTCATGTACCGGAACACCGGCAACGGCGACGTACCCCTGTGGTCGACCCACAGCGCCGGCTGCGGCGACCGGGCGATCATGCAGGGCGACGGGAACCTGGTCGTCTACGGCACCGGCACCCGGATCTGTTGGGCCAACAACGTCTTCAAGGGCGGGCCCGGAACCGCCGCCCTCGAAGTGCACAGCGGCGGCGGCCTGCACATCGAGATGGGCGCCGGCAGCACCAACTACTACATGAACCAGATCACCATCGTGCGGGGCTCCTCCGACCCGTACTAGGCCGCTCCCGGCCCCGCCCGGTCGCGCTCAGCCCCGCCCGGTCGCGCTCAGCCCAGCCCGGTCGCGCTCAGCCCCGCCCGGTGAACCAGCCGACCAGGTCGGCCACCGACCAGCGGGGCCGGGCCGCGAGGCGTTCCGCGGCCGCCCTCAGCAGGACCGGCAGGTTCCCGCAGAGGGCGGCCAGTTCGGCCACCGCCTCCGGCTCCTGCCGGATCCGGTCCGCGCCGGCGATGCGGGCCAGCAGTTCGTGGGCGTCGTGCGGCTCCAGCGGTCCCACCGCGAGCCGTACGACGCCGCCGGGCAGCGCGCCCGGTTCGGCGCCCGCCACCACCGCGGCGCAGCCCGGTACGGCGGGCAGCAGCGGGGCTGGCTCGGGCAGTCCGTCGAGCACCACCAGGACCCGTCGGCCGGCCAGCGCCGTCCGGTAGCGGGCGGACAGGTCGTCGAGGCCGGCCGAGGGGGCGGGCCGTTCGCCCAGCGCCCGGAGGAAGCCGGCCAGCACCGTGCCGGTCTCTCCGCCCGCGGTGTACAACTGCCCGTCCGGGAAGGCGTCCTGGACGACGTGGGCGACGTGCACGGCGAGCGCGGACGTCCCGCTGCCGGCCGGACCGGACAGGCCCAGCACCGGCGCCCCGTCCGCGCGCAGCGCCCGCTCCGCCTCCCGGACCAGCGCCGCCCGGCCGACCAGGTCGGGGATGTCCGGCGGCAGTTGGCACGGGCGCGGCAGCCGGCGCGGCGGCACCGGCGCTTCGCCGCGCCGGATCCGGTCGGCCAGTTCGACCACCGCGGGCGCCGGTTCCAGCCCCAGCTCCCCGTCCAGCCGTTCCCGCAGCGCCTCGTAGGCCGCGAGCGCCTCCGTCGTGCGGCCGCAGCGGTGCAGGGCCAGCAGGTGCAGTCGGTGCACCTCCTCGTCCTGCGGGTGGGCGGCGGCCAGTTCGGCCAGCGGCTCCACCGTGCCGGCGTGCCGCCCGAGCCCCAGCTCCAGGTCGAACAGCGCCTTCACCGCCGCGAAGCGCCCGGCCGCCAGCCGTTCCCGGGCGCGCTCGGCGAACCCGCCGGGCACGCCGTCCAGCGCGCGGCCGCCCTCCCATGCGGCGAGCGCCGCCACCAGCAACTCCCGTGCCCGGACCGGGTCCTGGTGACGCAGCGCGACGGCTTCCGTCACCGCGCCCTCGTAGCGGAACAGGTCCACGGCCTCGCGCGGCACCGCCAGCCGGTACCCGCCCGCGGCCGCGACCAGCAGCCCTGAGACGCCCAGCGCCCGCCGCAGCCGGTGCACATGGGTGCCGATCTGCCCCGCCGGATCCTTCGGCCAGCGGGTGTCGTCCTCGCCCCACAGCCCTTCGACCAGCCGGTCCGTCGGCACCAGCTGCCCGGGGGCGAACAGCAGCGCGGCGAGGACGGCCCGCTGCTGCGGTCGGCCGAGGTCGATCTCACGGCCGTCGTGCCGGGCGCGCAGCGGTCCCAGCACGCGGAATTCGAGCCCCACAGCCCACTCCCCGAAGCTCCCCGAAGTCCCCGTTCCGGTGCACAATCAGTGACAGAGCATAGGCCGCCGGGGTATGGGGGCGCCGCTGTCCGGACGGAAGTGGCGGGATCCCGGCGCGAGACGACCTTCGGGGACGGACATGGGTGACGTGGGGGGAGCCGGGCTGCGGTTCGCGCTTCTGGGGCCGCTGCGGGCCTGGTGCGGGGAGCAGGAGCTGGAGCTGGGCCGACCGCAGCAGCGGGCCGTGCTCGCCGTCCTGCTGGACGCCGCCGGGCGGACGGTGTCCGTCCCGCTGCTGGTCGAGGGGGTGTGGGGCGGGGCCCCGCCGGCCGACCCGCGCAAGGCCGTCCAGCTGGCCGTCTCCCGGCTGCGCAGCGCGTTCCGGCCGTACACCGGGGACGATCCGGAGCGGCTGCCGCTGCTGCGGATCGGCGACGGCTACGCGCTCCGGGTGCCCGGGGCCGAGGTGGACGCGGCCGCCTGGACGGAGCTGCTGGCCGAGGCCGAACGGCTGCGCGCGACGGACGCTCCGCCGCAGGAGGTGCGGGAGGTGCTGCGGCGCGCCCGGCGGCTGTGGGCGGGCGAACCGCTCGCCGGGCTGCCCGGGCCGCACGCCGAGGCCGTCCGCGCCCGGCTGCTCGAGCAGCGGATCTCGGCCAAGGAGACCCAACTGGAGCTGGACGCCGAACTCGGCGACCGCACCGACCTGACGGCCGAGGCCGAGGCGCTCGCCCTGGAGCACCCCGGGCGGCCCCGGCTGACCGCCGTCCTGATGCGTGCCCTCTACCAGGCGGGCCGCAAGGCCGAGGCGCTCGCCGTGTACGAGGACGCCCGCCCGTCGCTGCCGCCGGACGCGCCGGGCCCGGCCGCCCTCCAACTGCGCATCCTGCGCGAGGACGCCACCCTGCGGCCCGCCGGCGCCGCCCCCGAGCCGGTCGGCGACAGCTGGCAGGCGCCCGACCAACTCCCCTCCGGCCTACCGGACTTCACCGGCCGCTCCGAGGAGGTGGAGGCCCTCCTGGACCGCCTCGCCGCGGCCGGCGGGCGGGCCGTCGTGGTCTCCGCGCTGGACGGCATGGGCGGCGTCGGCAAGACCACCCTCGCCGTGCACGTCGCCCGGCAGGTCCGCGACCGCTTCCCCGACGGACAGCTCTTCGCCGACCTGCGCGGCGCCGACCGCACCCCGCCCGACCCGGGCACCGTGCTGGCCGGCTTCCTGCGCGCCCTCGGCGTCGACCCCTCCGACGTCCCGCCGGACACCGGCGAGCGCAGCGCGCTCTACCGCTCGGCGCTGGCCGGACGCCGCGTCCTGGTCGTCCTCGACAACGCCGCCACCCCGGACCACGTCGAACCGCTGCTGCCCGGCTCGGCCGGCTGCGCCGTCCTGGTCACCAGCCGCCACCGGCTGGCCGGTCTCGCCGGGGCCCACCAGCTGCGCCTGGACACCCTGCCGCCGGAGCAGGCGCTGGACCTGCTCACCCGCATCGTCGGCGCCGAGCGGGTCGCCGCCGAACCCGCGACAGCCGAGCAGGTCGTGCACGCCTGCGGGCTGCTGCCGCTCGCGATCCGCATCGTCGCCTCCCGGCTCGCCGCCGACTCCGCGCTCACCCTCGCGGAACTCGCCGACGGGCTGCGCCACGAGCACCGGCTGGCCGAACTCAGCGACGGCGAGAGGGCCGTGGAAGCCACCTTCGCGCTGTCCTACCACCGGCTGGACCCCGAACTCGCCCGCGCCTTCCGCCTGCTGTCGCTGCCCGACGCCCCCGACCTCCCGCTGCCCTGCGCCGCCGCGCTGCTCGGCCGCAGCGAGGACGAGGCCGACCGGCTCCTCGAAGAGCTCGTCGACCTCAACCTGCTGCAGTCCCCCCGGTTCGGCCGCTACGGCTTCCACGACCTGGTCCGCGCCTACGCCCGCGACCGGCTCGCCGACGAGGACGCCCCCGGCGACCGCACCGCCGCCACCGACCGGCTGCTCGACTTCTGCCTCGCCACCGCCCGCAACGCCGACCTCGCCGCACGCAAGGCCGAACCGGCCGAGCTCAGCCTGCTCGGCGCCCCCGTGGCCGCCGCCGGCCGGACCATCGCCGACGGCGCGGACGCCGTCCGCTGGATGCGGGACCAGGCCGAGGTGAACGCCGCCGTCATCGCGCTGAGCTGCGACGACCCCGCCCTGCCGCTCGACCGCGCCGCCGAACTCGCCGACCGGATGGGCGCGGTGCTCCCGGAACGCACCCAGACCACCGTCATCGTCGACCTCGCCGGACGCATCGCCCGCCGCGCCGCCGAGCGCGGCGAGGACGGGCCGCTCGCCCTCGCCCGCTACCTGCGCGGCAGCATGCTCTGGCACGTCAACCGCTACGCCGAGTCCCAGGAGGAGATCCAGCGGGCCGTCGCCCTGTCCGAGCGGGACGACCGCACCGAGCGCGTGCTCGCCAAGGCCCTGATCACCCTCGGCAGCAACGCCCGGATGCACGGCCGCTACGCCGAGGCCGCCGAACACGCAGGCCGCGCCGCCGGGTTGTTCCACCGCCTCGGCGCCCGGAGGGCCGAGGGCAGCGCGCTCGGCGAGTTCGCCTTCAGCGCCGCCCACACCGGACGCCTGGCCGAGGCCCGGGACGCCGCCGAGCGCTGCGCCCGTCTGATGAGCGACTCGGGGCCGGTCTCCGCCGCGATCGGCCGCTACTACCTCGCCCGGGTGCTGCGGCTGTGCGGCGACCCGGAGGCGGCGCTCGACCACGCCGTCGCCGCCCGCGAGGAGTTCACCACCCTCCAGGTCACCGTCTTCGCCGCCGCGGCCGGCGACCTCGCCGCCCGCATCCACGCCGAGGCCGGCCGCTGGCTGCTCGCCGTCGACGCCGCCGAGGCCGTCCTCCCGCTCGCCCGCCGTACCAGCGCCGCCCTGGAGGCCGCCCTGCTGCGCACCCTCGGCACCGCGCTCACCGGCCTCGGCCGCCCGCGCCAGGCCCGGGCCTGCCTGACGGACTCCCTGGAGGTGTACGAGCGACTGGGGCTCGACGAGGAAGCGGCGCAGGTCAGGGGGCTGCTGGCGGAGTAGACACGGCATCAACGCTGGCTCCGGCTACGCGCGTTGACCACCCGTCTACCGCACTGCGGAAACGTCTCTCCCGTCAGGCCCCGGGCCGCCGCCGACCACAGGTCGCGGCCCGGGGCGGCACCACCGACGAGAGGCGCGACACATGCCCACGCTCCCGCAGCACGGCCAGACCTGGACGCTCAAGTCCGCCAACGGAACGGTCGCCGACGTCCGCTCCAGCCAGACCGCCGCCGGCACCGCCATCCAGTCCTGGGGCTCCAACGGCACCACCGCACAGGGCTTCACCTTCTGGGGCAAGGAGAACGGCAGCTTCCTGCTGGAGACCCAGCTGACCACCGGCCGGCACGCCCCCGGCCAGGCCATGGTCATGGACTACAACTACTCCATCGGCCAGACCTGGCTGTTCAACGAGCACAACCAGCCCAACCAGCACTGGTGCTTCGAGCCCGTCGACAACGACTGGGTCCGCATCCGCACCACCCGCACCGACGAGGGCGAGCTCTTCCTCACCGCGGCCGCCCCCGGCTCCCCGCTCACCCTGGGCAAGCAGGACGACGGCAACCCGGCCCAGCGCTGGCAGCTCGTCCCGGCCGGCGGCGTCAGCGGCGGCGGCCAGCAGCAGCGGCCCCAGCCGCAGCCCCAACCGCAGCCCCAGCCGGGCGGTGGCGACTTCCGCTCCGCGATGCTGAACGCCGTCAACGCCGAGCGCGGCCGGGTCGGCGCCCCGCCGCTGAGCCTGGACGACCGCCTCAACGCGGCCGCCCAGCGGCACGCCGACGACATGGCCTCGCACGACCTCACCCAGCACGACGGCACCGACGGCAGCTCACCCTGGGACCGCATCCGCGACGCCGGCCTCACCAACGTGGCCGCCGCCGAGAACGTCACCCCGGGCAACAGCGTGCCGGAGGCGATGCAGATGTGGATGAACAGCCCGCACCACCGGGACAACATCCTCAACCCCACCTACAACCGCCTCGGCGTCGGCTACGCGCCCCGCCAGCGCGGCAACTGGGGCCGCTACGTGCAGACCTTCGCCCGCGTCTGAGCCCCACCGACACCCCTCCGGCACGTCCGGCACGTCCGGCACGTCCGGCACGTCCAGCACGTCCAGCACTTCCAGCACTTCCAGCACTTCCAGCAACAAGGAGTCCACACCCATGTCCTCGAACGCGGCGGACCTGATCCGCGTCGCCCGAGACGAGGTCGGCTACCACGAGGGCCGCAGCGGCGGGCACTGGAACAACATCCAGAAGTTCTCCCCCGCCGTCGCCGGCCTGGAGTGGTCCCAGGGCGAGGCCTGGTGCGCCACCTTCGTCGCCTGGTGCGCCGAACAGTCCGGCAACGCCGGGCTGTTCCCGGTGACCGCCTCCTGCGCGGAGGGCGTCGCCTGGTTCAAGGAGCGCGGCCGCTTCACCGAGTACCCGGTGATCGGCGGCCAGGTCTTCTTCGGCCCCGGCGGTGGCAGCCACACCGGCATCTGCATCGCCTACACCAGCTCCACCATCACCACCGTCGAAGGCAACACCAACGAGGGCGGCGGCTCCGAGGGCGACGGCGTCTACATGAAGACCCGTGAGCGCCGCTCGGACTGGGTCCACGGCTACGGCGTCCCGGACTTCGCCGGCGGCGTCGTCCTCGCCGACCCGGACTGGAAGGACCGGCCCGGCGCGATCTACTTCGGGCAGGAGGCCTCCGCGGAGGACAGCCCGAGCGACGGCGCCCCGGCCGGCGGGACCGCCCCGGCCGGCTCCGACGGCGGCTCCGGCGATGACGGCTCCGGCGGCGACGAGCCGTTCCCCGGCGTCGAGTTCTTCCACGACGGTCGGCGCAGCGAGGTCATCACCCGGATGGGAGAGCGCCTGGTCGCCGAAGGCTGCTCCGCCTACGCCGAGGGCCCCGGGCCCGAGTGGTCCGACGCCGACCGCGAGTCCTTCCGCAACTGGCAGCACAAGCTCGGCGACTCCGGGGAGGACGCCGACGGCATCCCCGGCCCGAAGCAGTGGGCCGCACTCAGGGTCCCGCGCGGCTGACGTCGGGACCGTCCACCACACCAGAAGGAGAATCCGATGAACACCACCACCCGTACCCGTAGGTTCCTCGCCTCGCTCGGCGCCGTCACGGCCGTCGCGGGGGCGGTCGTGGCCGGCGCGCCGGCCGCGCAGGCCGCCCAGGCGGGCGACTGCGACCTGGGCGCCGCGCTGCACAGCCCCGCGAAGGTCTACAACGGCGCCGCCGGCGTCCTCGACCTGCCGGGCGACAACGAGAGCAACGGCACCCGGATCGGCGTCTACTCGGCCAACGACTGGTCCGACGCCCAGAGCTGGCTGGTCTGGAACTACTGCGACGGCACCACCGCCATCTCGCACGGCAGCACCGGCAAGGTCATCGACCTCGACACCGGCTCGGGCGCCGTCCGGCTCTGGGACACCCCCGGCGGCTGGGACGGGCTCAACCGTCCGGTCCAGTACGGGATGCCGGCCAACCAGAAGTGGCGGCTGACCGACGAGGACCGCGGCTGGTACCTGGTCCGCAACGCGGTCACCGGGCAGTGCCTCAAGGGCAACGGCGTCAGCCAGTACACCTCGATGACGTCCTGTGACGGCAACGACCCGGCCCAGCGCTGGATGATCTGACCCCACCCGGGCCCGGTCCGCTCGTCGGCGCCGACGAGCGGACCGGGCCGCCGCCCGTCCGGTGCGCACACCGGACGCCGACGGGCCCGCCCTATCCTCGACCGCGTGCCCCTCATCAGCCTGCACGACCGCGCCGCGCTCGCCGCCCGCTTCCGCACCGACCCGGCGCTGCACCTCTTCGAACTCGGCGACCTGGACGAGCCCACCTGGTCCAACACCGCCTGGTACACCGCCTCCGCCGAGCACGGCCCGGTCGCCCTGCTCTTCAGCGGCGGCGACACCCCCGTCCTGCTCGCCTTCGCCCGGCCCCCCGCCGTCCCGCCGCTGGAGGCCCTGCTGGGCGAGCTGCGGCCGTTCCTGCCCCGCCGCTTCACGGCCGGCCTGCCGGAAGGCGCCGAGCGGGCCCTGGCGCCGGACTACGCGGTCGAGCGCCGGACACCGCTGCTGCGGATGCTGCTCACCTCCGCACTCCCGGACGGAGCCGGCCACCCGGACGGCCACCCGGACAGCCACCGGGCCGAGCCGTTGACGGACGCCGACCTCACCGCCACCCGCGCCCTGCTGGCCGCGTCCTACCCGGAGGCCTGGTTCGACCCGCGGATGCTCTCCGGCGGCGGCTACGTGGGCGTCCGCGAGAACGGCCGGCTGCTGGCCGTGGCCGGGGTGCACGTCCACTCCCCCGTCCAGCGGGTGGCCGTCCTCGGCAACGTGGCCACCCACCCGGACGCCCGCGGCCGCGGCCTCGCCCGGGCCTGCGTCACCGCCCTGTGCCGGCACCTCGCCGCGACCACCGACCACCTGGGCCTCAACGTCCGCACCGACAACGCCCCGGCGATCCGCCTCTACGAAGGGCTCGGCTTCACCACCGTCGCCACCTACAACGAGCTGGTGCTCAGGGCCGCTTGACGACACGACGGCCGCTACGTCCTAGACGGTGCGCTCGAGGGTGCCGCGCCAGGTGCGGCGGTAGCCCTCCGTCAGCGGGCCGCCGACCAGGTCGAGGACCTGCCGGGCCGCCCGCGCCAGCGGCTGCGGGTCGCCGTCGCGGCACAGCCGCAGGTGGCCGTCGAGGAGGGCGGGGCCGAGCACCGGGTCGGCCTCGCGCAGGCGGCGCGGCAGCCACTTGCCGACTCCGGTCCAGGCCCGGCGGTGGTCGCAGAGCAGGTCGGCGGCGGCGTTCAGCACCTCTCCGGCGATCGCCAGCCGCTCGGCGGCGTCCCCCGCGTCCTCCAGGTCCGCCGCGTCTCCCGTGCTCCCGGCTCCGGCGTCCGCCAGGTCGTCCAGGAGGTCGGTCAGGCCGTACCGTCGGGTCTCCACCGCGTCCGGGGCCAGGGCTGGCGGGCCCTGGCGCAGATCGGCCTCGGCGCGTTCGCGGGCGCGGGCGCCGTGGCCGTCCGGGTCGGTCAGCAGGAGGCCGGTGGCGTACATGCTCTGGAGGACGGCCCGGCGGGAGGCGGCGTCGACGGCGAACAGCTCGGTGAGGCCGGTCCCGGTGTGGACGAAGAGCTCGACCGCGCGGCCCTCGAAGCGCACGGTCTCGCGGTAGGTCTCGCCGCCGTCCGCGACCAGGACGGCCAGGTCGAGGTCGCTGGTGGCGGTGGCGCGTCCGGTCGGCGCGGACCCGGCCAGCACGGTGGCGAGCGCGTCCGGGAAGCGGTCGGCCACCAGCCGACGGGCCTGGTTGATCATCTCCGAAACCATGGCGGACAGAATCGCACAGGAACGATCGATCCACGGAGGTCGCCCCCGGCCGCCGCCGGATCACGACTCGATATCCCTTGTCACGGACCCGCGTGGGCCTCGTCACGGACCGGTCAAAAGAACACCGGAATCATGGCCTCCGGCCGTGGAACTGCGCTATGAACGTCCTTCAGGAGGGCCGCCGACGGCGGTCCGCAATGACGGGGGACGTCACATGAAGCCCATCCGCAGCAGTCGCCGCGCCCTGGCCCTGGTCGCGCTGACGGCGGTCGGCGCACTCACCATGACCGCCTGCAACGACGACGCGTCGTCGTCGGACACCGCCACCACCCCGCCGCCGGCCGCGCCGCCCGTCTCGTCCGCGCCCGCCACCGGCGCGCCGTCGCCGAGCGGCGGCGCCATCACCCCGGCCGCCCCGACCTCCGCCCCGGCGGGCGGCGCGGCCTCCGGTTCCGCGGCCGCCCCCGCTCCGGCCGGCGCGAGCCCGGCGCCGGGGACGACGGTCAAGGTCGGCGACGCCGTCACGATCCCGTTCAGCTCGGGCAGCACCAAGGGCACCATCTCGCTCGCGGTCACCTCGATCGAGAAGGGCGACCCGGCCGACCTCGCCCCGCTCAACCTGGGCGACAAGGCCAAGGGCCTGGTGCCGTACTACATCCACTACAAGGTCACCAACGCCGGCAGCACCGACCTGTCCTTCACCAGCGTCGGCCACATGAAGGGCCTGCTGGCGGACGGCACCGAGGCCCAGGACCTGCTGATCATCGGCGCGTTCCCCAAGTGCAAGAGCGAATCGCTGCCCAAGGGCTTCACCAACGGCCAGTCGGCCACCTCCTGCGCGGTGGCGATGTCGCCGGAGGCCTCGAAGATCGCGGGCGCCGAGTACTGGGGCGACCCCTACACCCTCGGCAAGGGCGTCAACTGGAAGTGATCCGTACGGACTCCGGGCGGGGGCGGCGCACTGCCGCCCCCGCCCGGCGGTCCATCCGGCCCCGAGCTCAGGCCCGCTCGGCGCCGTAGATCCGCAGGAAGGCGTCGACGCCGACCGCCGCGATCCGCTCGACCTCCTCGTCCGCCACCGGGAGGGCGCCCCAGAAGGAGCGCTCGGCGATGCCGTGGAAGGTCAGCAGCGTGTACTGCTCGGCGGCCAGTCCGGCGTCCCCGACCGCGAGCAGCCCCCGCTCCGAGAGCGCCGCGAAGCGCGCCGCGAGGTCGCGCAGCGAGGCGATCGGCCCGGCCTCCAGCCAGGCCTCCAGGACGTCGGCCGGGATGTTGGCCACCTCGGCGCGGATCGCCCGGCCGAGCGCCCCGTGCTCCCCGGCGGACAGCACCGCGCGGGCCCGCTCGACCGCGAAGTCGACCAGGTCCTGCCGCAGGTCGACCACCCGGTCGAGGTACTTCGCCATCAAGTCCCGGATCTTCTCGGTCAGTTCGGCCGAGTTCTGCAGCGCCACCGACAGGAAGAGGGTCTCCTTGTCGGCGAAGTGGTTGTAGACCGTGCGCTTGGACACCCCGGCCTCGGCTGCGATGGCGTCCATGCTGGCCCGCACGTACCCCTCGCGGCCGAACACCACCGTCGCGGCCTGCGTGATCGCCTTGCGCTTCTCCGGCCGCCCCGCTCCACCCGTCGCCGCCACGGTCCGCTCCTCCACTGCCTCGACCCCTCGATGAAACTACTCGGTGCAGTGTACCGATGCCGACCGGACCCCGCACGCCGACGCGATCGAACACCCGCACCCCCGCCGAGTAGAATCTCTACACCCGTGTAGAACTCATCCGGAAGCACGTTCCTCGCATGACGGGCGGCCCGACCGCGCCCGGGAACCGGCCGGTCGGCACCGACGTCCAGAACTGGCAGTGCCGCAATCGGACTTGTGACCGTCCGGCGCGGGCGCCACCGTGGCGCGCGACGACGCACGGAAGAACGAAGCGCGAAGCACGGGAACACGGAAGCACGAAGCACGGGAACACCGGGGGTGAGCACGTGGCGGGGCAGCGAGGACGGTCGTCCGACCGGGGGCGGGAATCCGGGCAGGGAGCACGGCGGCGGGAGCCGGACGGGCCTGCGGCGCGCCCGAAGCGCCCCCTCTCGGCGGGGCCCGCCCTCCCGGCGGTGGCCGCGGTCGGCCTGCCGGCGGCGGGCGCGGCGGTCAGCGAACTCTCCGGACCCGGCATGGGCCTGGCCTTCACCCTGGCCGCGGTGCTCGGCACCGGCCTGGCCGCCGCCCTGAGCACCCGCAACGGCTGGTGGTGGGTGCTGGCCGCCTCCCCGCTGGTCGTGCTGGGCGTGACGGCCGCCGCCGAGCTGCTGGCCAACCGCGAGCTCTACCAGGGCAAGGCGCTCGCCACCGGCGCCGCGAAGTGGGTGGTGCACGGTTTTCCCGTGATGGCGCAGGCCGCGGCGGCGGCGCTGCTGGTGATCGCGGTCCGGCTGGTCCGGGGCCGGAGGGGGCAGCATGGCTGAGCACGGCGCACCGCACGAGCACCGCGCACCGCACGAGCACGGCGAACCGCACGAGGGCGGCCGGGCCGCGGCCCGGCGCGCCTCCGGGGCCCCGACGGCCCGCACCCGGTCCCCGCTGCTGATCGCGGGCCGGGTGGTGGCCTGCACCGCCGGGCTGGCGGTGTTCGCCGCCAGCGGGGTGGTCTGGTACGAGTACAAGCGGCTCACCGACGGGATGACCACCTCCAACGTCATCGCCGAGACGAAGAAGGACGCCCCCAAGCACCTCGACAACTCGGTCAACCTGCTGCTCATCGGCCTGGACAGCCGCAAGAACATGGACGGTTCGGACCTGCCCCCGCAGTTCGTCCAGGACGAGCTGCACGCCGGCCACAGCTCCGACATCGGCGGCTACAACACCAACTCGCTGATCCTGCTGCACATCCCGGCGAACGGCGGCAAGGTGCAGGCCGTCTCCATACCGCGCGACGACTACGTGATGACCTACGACGCCGACGGCTCCCAGCTGGGCATGGCCAAGATCAAGGAGGCCTACGGCGCGGCCAAGGAGAAGGCCGACGCGGGCCTTCGGGCCAAGGGCCTCAAGGGTGCCGCCCTGGAGAAGGCCGGCCGCGACATCGGGCGGGCGGCCACCATCCGCACCGTGCAGAAGTTCCTCGACCAGCCCGTCGACCACATCGCCGAGGTCAACCTGATGGGCTTCTACGACATCGCCAAGGCGGTCGAGCCGATCCAGGTCTGCCTCACCCACGACACCAAGGACCCGGCCATGGCGGGCCAGGGCTCCGGCGCCGACTTCAAGAAGGGCATCAACACCCTCAACGCCTCCCAGGCGCTCTCCTTCGTCCGCCAGCGCCACAACCTCGACGGCCCCGACGGGAACTCCGGCGACTTCGCCCGCACCCACCGCCAGCAGGCCTTCATCTCCGCCGTCGTGCACAACCTGAAGCAGAAGGGCGTCATCGGCGACCTCGGCAAGATGCAGGAGCTGATGAGCGTCATACAGAAGGACCTCGTCATCGACAACGAGTGGAACATCCTCGACTTCGCCCAGCAGGCCCCGGCCCTCACCGGCGGCAACGTCGAGTTCAACACCCTGACCTTCGACGGCTTCGGCACCCGCAACGGCCAGGACGTCAACCTGGTGACGCCGGCGAAGGTCCAGAAGGTGGTCAAGCAGCTGTTCGGCTACGCCGACGCCGCCCCCGCGCCGGCCCCGGAGGACGCCCCGTCCACCGGCGCCACCCCGACTCCGGCGCCCACCCCGACCCCCACGCCGACCGCCGCGAAGGCCGTCACCGTGGACGTCCTCAACGCCTCCTCGGCGGCCGGGGTCTCCTCCACCGCCGAGTCCAGGGCCCTGGTCGCGATGGGCTTCAAGGAGGGCCGGACCGGTCCGGCGGCCACCAGGCCGAAGACCACCACCGTGCTCTACGGCAAGGGCGCCAAGGAGGCCGCCGACCAGATCGCCGCCCGCTACGGCGTGACCGCCGCCGAGTCCGCCGCCGTCGGCCAGGACCGGGTCGTCGTGACCCTCGGCACCGGCTTCACCGGCGCCGGCGACAAGCCCGCCGCCCCCACCGGCTCCCCGTCCGACCCGGCCGCCAACCTGCCCATGCAGGGCCCCGGCGTGGACGCCCAGTCCGACGGCGGCATCCCCTGCGTCTACTGACGCGTTCCGCACCGACCTCCCGAGGGGGGCTCCCGCACCCGGGGGCCTCCCTCGGGCCGTTTCCGGCACACCCCTGGCGCAATTCTCCGTACTGTGTATAGTGTACTGCGTACGGGGTAATCGCCCGCGCACCGACGAGAGGGTTCTCCACCTTGCAGATCAACCGGTCCGCCGTCTCCCTGACCGTCGAGGACGTCACCTCCTCCGCCGCCTTCCTCCGCGACCACTTCGGCTACACCGAGGAGATGTCGGCCGACGGCTTCGTCTCGCTCGTCCACCCCGGCGGCGGGGTGAACGTCGTCTACCTGCGGCGCGGCCTCGAAGTCCTGCCCGAGGACCAGCGCCACCGGATCGCGGACGGCGTGATCCTGGCGTTCGTCGTCGAGGACATCGCCGCCGAGGACCGCCGCCTGCGCGCGGCCGGGGTCCCCGTCATCCTCCCGCTGCGCGAGGAGCCGTGGGGCGAGAAGCTCTTCCAGGTCGCCGACCCGAACGGGGTCGTGATCGAGCTGGTGGAGTGGGCCGAACGGTAGGCGGGGCCCGCACGAACGACTCGGCGCCCCCGTCCCGGCCGGGACAGGGGCGCCGAGTCGCGTCCGGGAACGGTCAGTCCACGGTCCAGGTGTCGTTGCCCGCCAGCAGCGCGGCCAGGTCGCCCGGGCCCCGGTCGGCGGCCGCGGCGGCCAGCTGGCCCGCCATCAGCTCGTCGTAGACGGGCCGCTCGACGCTGCGCAGCACACCGATCGGCGTGTGGTGCAGGGTGTCGGCGTCGGCGATCCGGGAGAGCGCGAAGGCGGTGGCCGGGCCGGCCGCGTGCGCGTCGTGGACCAGCACCTCGGCCTCGTTCGCCGCGGTGACCGGCGCGGTGAACAACTCGCCGTCCGGGCCCCGGAAGACGCCGCTCGCGCCCTCCGCACCGAAGCGGACGGGCTGCCCGTGCTCCAGCCGGATCAGCGCCTCGTCCCGGGTGCCCGGCTCCTTCAGCACCTCGAAGGCGCCGTCGTTGAAGATGTTGCAGTTCTGGTAGATCTCCACCAGCGCCGTGCCCTCGTGCTCGGCCGCGGCCCGCAGCACCGACTGCAGGTGCTGGCGGTCGGAGTCGATGGTGCGCGCGACGAAGGTGGCCTCGGCGCCGAGGGCGAGCGACAGCGGGTTGAACGGTGCGTCCAGCGAGCCCATCGGGGTGGACTTGGTGATCTTGCCGAGTTCGCTGGTCGGCGAGTACTGGCCCTTGGTGAGGCCGTAGATCCGGTTGTTGAACAGCAGGATCTTCAGATTGACGTTCCGCCGCAGGGCGTGGATCAGGTGGTTGCCGCCGATCGACAGCGCGTCGCCGTCACCCGTCACCACCCACACGCTCAGGTCCTGCCGCGCGGTGGCCAGCCCGGTCGCGATGGCCGGCGCCCGTCCGTGGATCGAGTGCACCCCGTAGGTGTTCATGTAGTACGGGAAGCGCGAGGAACACCCGATGCCCGAGACGAACACCGTGTTCTCGCGCTTGATCCCGAGCTCCGGCATGAAGGACTGCACCGCTGCCAGGATCGCGTAGTCACCGCATCCCGGGCACCAGCGCACCTCCTGGTCGGTCTTGAAGTCCCTTGCGCTCTGCGGGGCTTCGGCCTTGGGCACCAGCCTCAGCGACGGGAAGCCACGCTTCTCGGAGTCGATGTCACTCACCGGTGGTCCTCCTCGTCCAGGGTGCCGATCGCGGCCCACAGCACGTCCGCCAACTGGGCCGCCTTGAACGGCAGTCCGCGCACCTGGTTGTAGGACTCGGCGTCCACCAGGTACTTCGCCCGCAGCAGCAGGGCGAGCTGCCCGAGGTTCATCTCGGGCACGATGACCTTCTCGTAACTCCTCAGCACCGCGCCCAGGTTGGCCGGGAAGGGGTTGAGGTTGCGCAGGTGCGCCTGGGCGACCTCGCCGCCGTCCGCGCGCACCCGGCGCACCGCCGCGGTGATCGGCCCGTACGTCGAGCCCCAGCCGAGGACCAGCACCCGGGCGTCACCGGTGGGGTCGTCCACCTCGACCGGCTTCACGGTGATGCCGTCGACCTTGGCCTGCCGGGTGCGGACCATGAAGTCGTGGTTGGCCGGGTCGTAGGAGATGTTCCCGGTGCCGTCCTGCTTCTCGATGCCGCCGATCCGGTGCTCCAGACCGGGTGTGCCGGGCAGCGCCCAGGGCCGCGCCAGCGTCCGCGGGTCGCGCAGGTACGGCCAGAAGGCCCCGTCCTCGCGGTTCGGCCCGGTCGCGAACCGCGGCTCGATCGCGGGCAGTTCGTCGACGGCCGGGATCCGCCAGGGCTCCGATCCGTTGGCCAGGTAGCCGTCGGAGAGCAGGAAGACCGGGGTCCGGTAGGTCACCGCGATCCGGGCCGCCTCCAGCGCCGCGTCGAAGCACTCGGCGGGCGTGGCCGGGGCGACGATCGGCACCGGGGCCTCGCCGTTGCGGCCGAACATCGCCTGCAGCAGGTCCGCCTGCTCGGTCTTGGTCGGCAGACCGGTGGAGGGGCCGCCGCGCTGGATGTCCACGACCAGCAGCGGCAGTTCGAGCGAGACCGCCAGGCCGATCGTCTCGCTCTTGAGCGCCACCCCGGGACCGGAGGTGGTGGTCACCCCGAGCGCCCCGCCGAACGCGGCGCCGAGCGCGGCACCGATGCCGGCGATCTCGTCCTCCGCCTGGAAGGTGCGCACCCCGAAGTTCTTGTGCTTGCTCAGCTCGTGCAGGATGTCCGAGGCCGGGGTGATCGGGTACGAGCCCAGGTACAGCGGCAGGCCCGAGCGCTCGGCGGCCGCGATCAGCCCGTAGGAGAGGGCGAGGTTGCCGGAGATGTTGCGGTAGCGCCCGGCCGGGAGCTTGGCCGGCGGCACCTCGTAGGAGACCGCGAAGGACTCGGTGGTCTCGCCGAAGTTCCAGCCCGCCCGGAAGGCGTGGATGTTCGCCTCGGCGATCTGCGGCTTCTTGGCGAACTTGCCGCGCAGGAAGGTCTCGGTGCCGTGCGTGGGCCGGTGGTACATCCAGGACAGCAGGCCCAGGGCGAACATGTTCTTCGCCCGCTCGGCGTCCTTGCGCGCCAGGCCGCTGTCCTTGAGCGCCTCCAGGGTCAGCGTGGTCAGCGGCACCTTGTGCAGGTGGAAGCCGTCCAGCGAGCCGTCGGTCAGCGGGTCCGCCGGGTAGCCGACCTTGGCCAGCGCCCGCTTGGTGAACTCGTCGGTGTTGACGATGATCTCGGCGCCGCGCGGCAGGTCCGGCAGGTTGGCCTTGAGGGCGGCCGGGTTCATCGCGACCAGCACGTTCGGGGCGTCGCCCGGGGTCAGGATGTCGTGGTCGGCGAAGTGCAGTTGGAAGGACGAGACGCCCGGCAGGGTGCCGGCGGGAGCGCGGATCTCGGCCGGGAAGTTCGGCAGCGTGGACAGGTCGTTGCCGAAGGACGCCGTCTCCGAGGTGAACCGGTCACCGGTGAGCTGCATGCCGTCACCGGAGTCGCCGGCGAAACGGATGATCACCCGGTCGAGTCTGCGGATCGGCTTGCCCCGCCCGGGTGGCGGGCCGCCCGGGGCGGGCGGTCCGGCGGGCGCGCTCGAGCCGGGGCGCGCCTCGCCGCTCCCGGTACGGGCCTCGTCGCCGTCCGAGCCGTCCACTGCCTCTGACTGATCGACCTGACTGGTCACTGCCGCGGACCTCCTAGGGCACACCACCGCGGGCGCGGCCCCGTGCCCCGTCCGCCTGGTGCACCTCCCGCATCCTATGCGGGTGGAGTCGGCCTGGGACGGAACTCCCGCGTGCGGCGGGAAATCACCGGCCCGCGCCCGTGCCGCACACGGGGAACAACGTACGACCGCCGGAGATCATTCCGATTCCGGCGGCCGTTCCCGGTTCCCCCGCGGTGCGCGGGGCCGCGGGCTAGGAGTTGAGGTAGGTCAGCACGGCCAGCACCCGGCGGTGGTCCTCCGGGCTCTGGGCCAGGCCCAACTTGAGGAAGATGTTGCTGACGTGCTTCTCCACCGCGCCGTCGGAGACCACCAGCTGCTTGGCCACCGCGGCGTTGGTGCGGCCCTCGGCCATCAGTGCGAGCACTTCGCGCTCGCGCGGCGTGAGATTGGCCAGAACATCGCCCTTGCGGCTGCGGCTGAGCAGCTGCTGCACGACCTCCGGGTCCAGCGCGGTGCCGCCCTCGGCGACCCGGAGCACGGCGTCGGCGAACTCGCGCACCTCGGCGACCCGGTCCTTGAGCAGGTAGCCGACGCCCCGGGTGGATCCGGCCAGCAGCTCCGAGGCGTAACGTTCCTCCACGAACTGTGACAGCACCAGCACGTTCAGCTGAGGGTAGCGGCCGCGCAGTTCCACGCAGGCGCGCAGGCCCTCGTCGGTGTGGGACGGGGGCATCCGCACGTCGGAGACCACCACGTCCGGCAGCGCGTCCGCGGCGGCCAGGTCGTGGATGGTCTTGACCAGGGCCTCGCCGTCCCCGACGCCCGCGACGACCTCCAGACCGCGGTCGGTGAGCAGCCGGGTCAGTCCCTCCCGCAGCAGTACGGAGTCCTCGGCGATGACGACGCGACGCATGGCGACCTTCCCGGCTGGGCTGAGCTGACGGGAGTCAGTCTCCCCCATCCGGGGGCCCGCCGGAGGCCCGGTGCCCGGGATGGCCGGGGCACCGCGGGCGGGCACGGCACCGGGCGCCGCGGAGGCGGCCCGGCCCCGCCGGATCACATGGTGCGGATGGCCACCGCGTCGCAGAGCCCGACCAGGGCCGTCTTCGCCGGGCACTCCGGCAGCGGGGCGAGCAGCGCCCGGGCCTCCTCGGCCCGGCGCAGCGTCTCGGCGCGGGCGCGCTCCAGCGCGGGGTGGGCCCGCATCAGGCGCAGCGCCTCGGCGTGCAGCTCGTCGTCCGAGAGGTCCTGGGTGAGCAGCTCGCGCAGCCGGGCGTCGTCCGGGTCGGACGGGTCGGCGGGCATCTGCTGCAGCAGCAGGGTCGGCAGGGTGGGCACGCCCTCGCGCAGGTCGGTGCCGGGGGTCTTGCCGGACTCGTGGCCGTCGCTGGCGATGTCGAGGACGTCGTCGGCCAGCTGGAAGGCGATGCCGATCCGCTCGCCGAACTCGCCGAGGGTGTCCACCAGCTCGGGCTCGGCGCCGGCCATCAGCGCTCCCATCCGGCAGGAGACGGCGATCAGCGACCCGGTCTTGCCCTCCAGCACGTCCAGGTAGTGCAGCAGCGGGTCCATGTCCGAGCCGGGGCCGCGGGTCTCCAGGATCTGGCCGGTGACCAGCCGCTCGAAGGCCTCGGCCTGCATCCGCACGGCCTCCGGGCCGAGGTCGGCGAGCACCTGGGAGGCGCGGGAGAACAGGAAGTCACCGGTGAGGATGGCGACGGAGTTGTCCCAGCGGGAGTTGGCGCTGGGGGCGCCGCGGCGCACCGGGGCCTCGTCCATGACGTCGTCGTGGTACAGCGTGGCCAGGTGGGTGAGCTCGACGACCACGGCGGCCGGCACCACGCCGGGCGCCCCCGGGTCGCCGAACTGGGCGGCCAGCAGCAGGAGCAGCGGCCGGAAGCGCTTGCCACCGGCTTCGAGGAGGTGACTGGCGGTGACGGTGATGAAGGGGACGTCGCTCTTGACGGCCTCGCCGAGAGCCGCCTCCACCGCGTCCAGTCCGGCCTGGACGTCCCGGGTCAGGTCGCGGTCCTGCACGCTGAGCCCGAAGGGTTCCACGACGGTCACGAAGACCACTCCTCTGTCCCTGGTCGATCTAGCGGCCTGGTCCCTGAGTGCCGCCGCTGGCCATACAGGCAGGGTATCCGGTCGCGAGTGGATCACTGCACGGGCGTGCGGATCCTGTCATGATCGGGCCGGATGCCCTGGTCAGGGCGGCTGTGCGGGCCGTACGGCGGTGGGGGTGAATTCGGCTGGGAATAAAGGCGGGAGACCGGCCGGAACCGTTCCCGCCCGGGTGCCGACAAAGACCCGTCCGGGCCGCGCGGACGGGCGCGGCCCGGACGGGCCCTGGTCGGGAGCGGCGGACGCGATCGGTCAGCGCACGAACAGCGAGGCCTTCGAGGCGAGGTCGAGGAAGTACTGCGGCAGCAGGCCGAGACCCAGCGTGACCAGCACCCCCACCCCGATCGCGGTCGCCGTGAAGGCGCTCGGGATCGCCACCGTGGGGCCGCCCGGCTGCGGGTCCGAGAAGAACATCAGCACGATGACCCGGATGTAGAAGAACGCGGCCACCGCCGAGCTCAGCACACCGACGATCACCAGCGGCGTGGCCCCGCCGCTCGCCGCGGCCTGGAACACCGCGAACTTCCCGGTGAAGCCGGAGGTCAGCGGGATCCCGGCGAAGGCCAGCAGGAACAGTGCGAACACCGCCGCCACCAGCGGCGAGCGCCGCCCCAGCCCGGCCCAGCTGGACAGGTGGGTCGCCTCGCCCTTGGAGTCGCGCACCAGGGTGACCACGGCGAACGCGCCCAGCGTCACGAAGGAGTACGCCAGCAGGTAGAACAACACCGAGGAGATGCCCTGCTTGTTGACGGCGATCACGCCGGTGAGGATGAACCCGGCGTGGGCGATCGAGGAGTACGCCAGCAGCCGCTTCACGTCCTGCTGGGTCACCGCCAGCACCGCGCCCACCACCATGGTGAGGATGGCCACGCCCCACATCACCGGCCGCCAGTCCAGCCGCAGGCCGGGGAAGGCCACGTAGAACAGGCGCAGGAAGGCCCCGAAGGCCGCGACCTTGGTGGCCGCCGCCATGAAGCCGGTCACCGGGGTCGGCGCGCCCTGGTAGACGTCCGGGGTCCAGGAGTGGAAGGGCACCGCGGCGACCTTGAACAGCAGGCCGACCGCGAGCATCGCCAGGCCGGTCAGCACCAGCACGTCGCTGCGGGTGCTGCTCAGCTGGGCGGGGGTGGTCATCGCCTTGCCGGAGATGACGTCCCCGATGTCGCCGAGCTTCACGCTGCCCGCGTAGCCGTACAGCAGCGCGGTGCCGAACAGGAAGAACGCCGAGGCGAAGGCACCGAGCAGGAAGTACTTGACCGCCGCCTCCTGGGAGAGCAGCCGGCGGCGCCGGGCCAGGGCGCACAGCAGGTACAGCGGCAGGGAGAAGACCTCCAGCGCCACGAACATGGTCAGCAGGTCGTTGGCGGCGGGGAACAGCAGCATGCCGCCGACCGCGAACATGGTGAGCGGGAAGACCTCGCTGGTGGCGAAGCCGGCCCGGACGGCCGCCCGCTCCTGCTCGCCGCCGGGGGTGGCGGCGGCCTGGGCGGCGAAGGCGTCGGCGGGCAGGCCGCCGGCCTTGGGCTCCAGCTTCCGCTCGGCGTAGGTGAGCACCGCGACCACCGAGGCCAGCAGGATCACGCCCTGCAGGAACATCGCCGGGCCGTCCAGCGCGACCGACTCCATGGCCAGCAGGTCGATCCGGGTGAAGCCGTGGCTCTGCACGGCCAGCACCACCACGGCGACGAAGGCGCCGACCAGCCCGGCCAGGGCCAGCGTCACCTGCGTCCAGTGCCGGTACCGGCGGGGCACGAAGGCCTCCACCAGGATCCCGGCCACGGCGGCGCCGAACACCACGAGCATCGGGGAGAGTTGGCCGTACTCGATGTGCGGCGCCGGGATGCTGGGGGTGTTCCCGCCGGCGGCGGCGAGCACTGCGGGGGCGTTCACTTCTGCTCACCTCCTGGGGTGGCGGCGACCGGGTGGGCCGGTGCCGGGTCGGTCTGGTGGACCTGCGAGAGCGTCGCGTTCACCGAGGGGTTGACCAGGTCGGTGAGCGGCTTGGGGTAGACGCCGAGCAGGACGGTCAGCGCCACCAGCGGGGCGACCACGGCGAGTTCGCGGGCCTTGAGGTCCGGGATCGCGCGCACGCCCTCCTTCACCGGGCCGGTCATGGTGCGCTGGTACAGCAGCAGGGCGTACAGCGCGGCCAGCACGATGCCGAAGGTGGCGACGATCCCGATCGCCGGGTAGCGGGTGAAGGTGCCCACCAGCACCAGGAACTCGCTGACGAACGGGGCCAGACCGGGCAGCGACAGGGTGGCCAGGCTGCCGATCAGGAAGGTCCCGGCGAGCACCGGGGCGACCTTCTGCACCCCGCCGTAGTCGGCGATCAGCCGCGAGCCGCGGCGGGAGATCAGGAAGCCGGCCACCAGCATCCACGCGGCCGTGGACAGCCCGTGGTTGACCATGTAGAGGGTCGCACCGCTCTGGCCCTGGCTGGTCAGGGCGAAGACGCCCATGATGATGAAGCCGAAGTGCGAGATCGACGCGTAGGCGACCAGCCGCTTGATGTCCTTCTGGCCGACCGCCAGCAGCGCGCCGTAGACGATCCCGACCAGCGAGAGGACCAGGATCGCCGGGGCGAACGTCTTCGAGGCGTGCGGGAACAGTCCGAGGCAGAAGCGCAGCATCGCGAAGGTGCCGACCTTGTCCACCACCGCGGTGATCAGCACCGCGGTGCCGGCGGTGGCCTCGCCCATCGCGTTCGGCAGCCAGGTGTGCAGCGGCCACAGCGGGGCCTTCACCGCGAAGGCGAAGAAGAAGCCCAGGAACAGCGCCTTCTCGGCGGTGCCGCTCAGCTGCAGCCGGCCGTCGGCGATCGCGTTGGTGAGGGTCGGCAGGTCGAAGGTGCCGAAGCCCTGGTCCTGCGCGATCACGTACAGGCCGATCACGGCGGCCAGCATCACCAGGCCGCCGAGCAGGTTGTAGAGCAGGAACTTCACGGCCGCGTACGAGCGCTGGCGCGCCGCCTCCGGTCCGCCGGCCCGGTCGCCGAAGCCGCCGATCAGGAAGTACATCGGGATCAGCATGGCTTCGAAGAACACGTAGAACACGAAGACGTCGGTGGCGTAGAAGGAGACGACCACCATCGCCTCCACCGCCAGGATCAGGGCGAAGAAGGCCTGGGTGCGGCGGAGGTTCTCGAAGCTGCCGTCCGGCCCGGCCGGCGCCGGGTCGGCGTCGTGCCAGGAGGCGAGCATCACCATCGGCACCAGGACCGCGGTGAGCAGGGCGAGGACGGCGCCGATGCCGTCCACGCCGAGCGAGAAGGTGATGCCGAAGGAGCGGATCCAGCTGTACGACTCGGTCAGCTGGTAGCGGTCACCGTGCGGGTCGAACCGGGTGGCGACCAGGGCGGCCAGCACCAGGGTGACGGCCGAGACGCCCAGGGCGACGACCTTGGTGGTCCGGCGCCGGGACTCGGTCGACCCGGCCGGCAGGGCGGCGGTCAGCACCGCGCCGGCCGCCGGGACGGCGCAGGTGGCGGACAGGAGGGCACTCATGCTCGACCTCCCCCGCGAGTTGCGGAATCCCTCTTCATCACACGGACCTCATCAGGAGAGTCGTGGCGACCAGCACCAGCGTGCCGCCGAACATGGAGAGCGCGTACGAGCGGACGAAGCCGTTCTGGACCCGCCGCAGCCGGCCGGACAGTCCGCCGATCGTGGCGGCCAGGCCGTTGACGAAGCCGTCCAGGCCGCGGCTGTCGAAGTAGACCAGCGTCGCGGCGAGCGCCGAGCCCGGCCGCACCAGCACCGCGTGGTTGAAGTCGTCCTGCAGCAGGTCGCGGCGGGCGGCCCGGGTGAGCGGGGAGCCCACCGGCGGCACCACCGGGACGGGCGCGCGGCCGTACATCAGGTACGCCAGGCCGACGCCGGCCAGCATGCAGGCCGTGGTCAGCAGGGTGACGGTCAGCGGGGTCAGCGGGGAGTTGCCCTCCTCGTAGCCGGTGACCGGCTCCAGCCACTTCAGGAAGGAGTCGTTGAAGGCGAACAGCCCGCCCGCGAAGACCGAGCCGAAGGCCAGCAGGACCATCGGGACCGTCATGGTCTTCGGCGACTCGTGCGGGTGCGGGGCGTTGCCCTGGGCGTCGGGCTGCCAGCGCTTCTCGCCGAAGAAGGTCAGCACCATCACCCGGGTCATGTAGAACGCGGTGACGGCGGCGCCGACCAGCGCGCACAGGCCGAGGATCCAGCCCTCGGTGCCGCCCTTGGCGAAGGCCGCCTCGATGATCTTGTCCTTCGAGAAGAACCCGGACAGGCCCGGGAAGCCGATGATCGCCAGGTAGCCGAGGCCGAAGGTGACGAAGGTGACCGGCATGTACTTCCGCAGGCCGCCGTAGTGCCGCATGTTCACCTCGTCGTCCATGCCGTGCATGACCGATCCGGCGCCCAGGAACAGCCCGGCCTTGAAGAAGCCGTGGGTCACCAGGTGCATGATCGCGAAGGCGTAGCCGATCGGGCCGAGCCCGGCCGCCAGCACCATGTAGCCGATCTGCGACATGGTCGAGCCGGCCAGCGCCTTCTTGATGTCGTCCTTGGCGCAACCGACGATCGCACCGAACAGCAGCGTGACCGCGCCGACCACCACCACGGCGGTCTGCGCGTCCGGCGCCAGGTCGAAGATCGCCGAGGAGCGGGTGATCAGGTAGACGCCGGCGGTCACCATGGTGGCCGCGTGGATCAGCGCCGACACCGGGGTCGGGCCCTCCATGGCGTCCCCGAGCCAGGACTGCAGCGGCACCTGCGCCGACTTGCCGCAGGCCGCCAGCAGCAGCATCAGGCCGATCGCCGTCAGCTTGCCCTCGCTCGCCTGGTGCGCTCCGCCGAAGACCGGGTCGAAGGCGAAGGAACCGAACTCGGCGAACATCAGCATGATCGCGATGGACAGGCCCATGTCGCCGACCCGGTTGACGAGGAACGCCTTCTTCGCCGCCGTCGCCGCGCTCGGCTTGTGCTGCCAGAAGCCGATCAGCAGGTACGAGGCCAGGCCCACGCCCTCCCAACCGAAGTACAGCAGCAGGTAGTTGTCGGCGACCACCAGCAGCAGCATGGCGGCCAGGAACAGGTTCAGGTACGCGAAGAAGCGGCGCCGGCGCTCGTCGTGCGCCATGTAGCCGACCGAGTAGAGGTGGATCAGCGTGCCGACACCGGTGATCAGCAGGACGAAGGTCATCGACAACTGGTCGAGCCGGAAGGAGACGTCGGCCTGGAAGGCGTTCACCTGCACCCAGGTGAACAGGTGCTTGGTGACCGCCCGGTGCTCGGCGTCACGGCCGAGCATGTCCGAGAAGAGCGCCAGGCCGAAGCCGAACGAGAGCGCCGCGAAGGCGGTGGCGAGCCAGTGGCCGAACCGGTCCAGCGCGCGGCCGCCGAGCAGCAGCAGGGCGGCACCGGCCAGGGGGGCCGCCACCAGCAGCGGAATGAGAGAGTTCACCGAGGTCCTCCGCCTACAGCTTCATCAGGTTGCTGTCGTCGACCGAAGCGGAGTGCCTGGTCCGGAAGATGGAGACGATGATGGCGAGGCCGACCACGACCTCGGCCGCCGCGACCACCATCGTGAAGAACGCGATGATCTGGCCGTCCAGGGTCCCGTGCATCCGGGAGAAGGTCACCAGCGCCAGGTTCGAGGCGTTCAGCATCAGCTCCACGCACATGAACAGCACGATCGCGTTGCGCCGGATCAGCACCCCGGAGGCGCCGATGGTGAACAACAGGGCGGACAGGTACAGGTAGTTGACCGGGTTCACTCCGCGCCCTCCTCGCCCGTCCGGCCGTTCTCGCCGTTCTCGCCGTTCGCCACGCCGCGCCGGGCCGGCTCGTGATTCGGCACCGGCTCCAGCGACTTGCGCGGACCGGTCACCGGCGGCCGCTCCGAGGACGGACGGCCCAGCCAGTCCGCCGTGCTGTTCTCCAGCTCCGCCATCCGCTGCAGCATCGCCTGGCTGACGTCCCGGATCTGGCCGCGCTCGCGCAGCGTCGCCATCACCGAGTCCTCGGCGATCGAGCCGTCCGGCAGCAGGCCGGGCACGTCCACCGCGTTGTGCCGCGCGTACACGCCCGGCGCCGGCAGCGGCGGCACCTGGATGTTGTCCTTGACCCGCTGCGCCGCCAGCTCGCGCTGGGTCTTCGGCGCCTTCACGTGCTCGCGGTGGGTCAGCACCATCGCGCCGATCGCGGCGGTGATCAGCAGCGCGCCGGTGACCTCGAAGGCCCAGACGTACCGGGTGAAGATCAGCCGGGCCAGGCCCGGCACGTTGCCCTCGGCGTTCGCCTCGGACAGCCCGGTGAAGTGGTCCAGCTTCGCGTTGGCGATCCCGGCGACCAGCAGCACGCCGAAGCCCAGGCCGCACAGCACCGCGGCGAACCGCTGCCCCTTCAGCTGCTCCTTGAGGGAGTCCTCGCTGGTCACGCCGACCAGCATCACCACGAACAGGAACAGCATCATGATCGCGCCGGTGTAGACGACGATCTGCACCACGCCCAGGAACACCGCGCCCTGCGCCATGTAACAGACCGCCAGCGCCAGCATGGTGGCCGCCAGGCAGAGCGCGCTGTGCACGGCCTTCCGCATCAGCAGCATGCCGAGCGCGCCGCCGACCGCGATCACCGCGAGCACCCAGAACTGGACGGCCTCACCGGTGGAGGTCGTCCCGGTCGCCGCCAGGGTCAACGGGTTCACTGCCGCACCTCCTTCTCCCGGTCGGTGCGCTCCTGCTGGACCGTCCCCGGCGCCGCCGCGGTGATCTCGCCCCGGTAGTACGCGCCCTCGTCGGCGCCCGGGAAGATCGCGTGCGGGGTGTCGACCATGCCCTCGGACAGGCCCACCAGCAGCTGCTCCTTGGTGAAGATCAGGTCCCGCCGCGAGGAGTCGGCCAGCTCGTACTCGTTGGTCATGGTCAGCGCGCGGGTCGGGCAGGCCTCGATGCACAGCCCGCACAGGATGCAGCGGGCGTAGTTGATCTGGTACACCGCGCCGTAGCGCTCACCGGGCGAGTAGCGCTCCTCGTCCCGGTTGTCCGCGCCCTCCACGTAGATCGCGTCGGCCGGGCACGCCCACGCGCACAGCTCGCAGCCGACGCACTTCTCCAGGCCGTCCGGATGCCGGTTCAGCTGGTGGCGGCCGTGGAAGCGCGGAGCGGTGGGCTTCTTCTGCTCCGGGTACTGCTCGGTGAGCCGCTTCTTGAACATGGCCTTGAAGGTCACGCCGAAGCCGGCGGCCGGGCCGAGGACCGACGGCCGGTCGACCCGCTCGGGCCGGTCCGTACGGTCGGACTGGTCGGACGACATCTCGGTTCAGCTCCCTTCGGAATGGTCGGCCCCGTTGAGGGCGTCCTGGAGTTGCTTCGGGGCGCGGCTGCGCCGGCGCGGCACCGGCGGAAGCACCTGACCGGGCAGCGGCGGGACCGGGTAGCCGCCCGCCATCGGGTCGAAGTCCGCGGTGGGCGGGGCCTCTTCGGCCTCCGGCTGCTTCTTCAGGAAGTCCCGCAGCAGCAACAGCAGCAGCACCGCCCCGACCGGGGCGCCCACGTACAGCACCACCTCGCCGAAGCCGTAGCCCTCGTTGCGCAGCGCCCGCACGCTCGCGATCAGCACCAGCCACACCAGCGAGACCGGGATCAGCACCTTCCAGCCCAGCTTCATGAACTGGTCGTAGCGGAACCGGGGCAGCGTGCCGCGCAGCCAGATGAAGAAGAACAGCAGCAGCTGGATCTTCAGCGTGATCCACAGCATCGGCCACCAGCCGTGGTTGGCGCCCTCCCAGAAGGTCGACACCGGCCACGGGGCCCGCCAGCCGCCCAGGAAGAGCGTCGAGGCCACCGCCGAGACCGTCACCATGTTCACGTACTCGGCCAGCATGAACATCGCGAACTTCAGCGAGGAGTACTCGGTGTTGAAGCCGCCGACCAGCTCGCCCTCGGCCTCCGGGAGGTCGAACGGCGCCCGGTTGGTCTCCCCGACCATCGCGATGACGTAGACGATGAACGAGACCGGCAGCAGCGCCGCGAACCAGGTCGGCTGCTGGTGCGCCACGATCTCCGAGGTCGACATCGAGCCCGAGTAGATGAACACCGCCGCGAAGGACAGGCCCATCGCGATCTCGTAGCTGATCATCTGCGCGGACGAACGCAGCCCGCCCAGCAGCGGGTACGTCGAACCGGAGGACCAGCCGGCCAGCACGATGCCGTAGATGCCCACCGAGGCCGTCGCCAGGATGTACAGCAGCGCCACCGGGAAGTCGGTCAGCTGCAGCGGCGTCCGGGTGCCGAAGATCGACACCTCGTTGCCGGCCGGACCGAACGGGATCACCGCGAAGGCCATGAAGGCCGGGATGGCGCAGACGATCGGGGCCAGGATGTAGACCGCCTTGTCCGAGCCCTTGACCACCAGGTCTTCCTTCAGCGCCAGCTTCACGCCGTCCGCCAGGGACTGCAGCAGGCCCCACGGCCCGTGCCGGTTCGGCCCGATGCGCAGCTGCATCCAGGCCACCACCTTGCGCTCCCAGACGATCGCGATCAGCACCGTCAGGACCAGGAAGGCGAAGCAGAACACCGCCTTCAGCAGGACCAGCCACCACGGGTCCTGGCCGAAGAAGTGGAGCGTCTCGTACGGCTGCGGAGTCATCGGTCCTCCCCTTCGCCCGCGTCCGCTCCGGCCGGGGCCTGCGCCGCCGGCTCGGGCTCGGCCTCGGCCGCGGCGATCGTGACCAGGTGGCCGACGGTGGTGCCGAGCGCGCGGTGGGCGCCGCCCGGCGTGGAGTTGAGCGGGACCCAGACCGTGCGGTCCGGGATCGAGTCGGTGACCTCCAGCGGCAGGGTCAGCGAGCCGGCCGGGCCGGTCAGCCGCAGCGCGGCGGCCGCCTCGGCGCCGATCTCCTTCGCCGTCTCGGCCGAGATCCGGGCCACCGCCCGGTGCCGGGTGCCCGCGAGGTGCGGATCGCCCTGCTGCAGCGTGCCGTTGTCCAGCAGCTGGCGCCAACCGGCCAGCACCGCCTGACCGGTGGCCGGACGGGGCAGCAGGCCGGGGTGCGCCGCCGGGTCGGCCGAACGGTCGCCCTCCCAGGGCGTGAAGGCGTCCAGCTCCAGCCGCGCCGCCCGGACGTCGGACAGGCCCAGCCGGTGGCCCAGCGCGTCCGCCAGCATGGTCAGCACCCGCAGGTCCGACTGCAGGTGACGGCCCATCTGCTGGTCCGGCTTGAGCGCGGACTCGAACATCCGCACCCGGCCCTCCCAGTCCAGGAAGGTGCCGGCCTTCTCCGCCACCGCGGCCACCGGCAGCACCACGTCCGCGCGCGCCGTCACCGCCGAGGGCCGCAGCTCCAGCGACACCACGAACGGCACCGCCGCCAGCGCCTCGTCGGCCAGGGCCGGGTCCGGCAGGTCGTCCGGGTCGACGCCGCCGACCAGCAGCGCGTCCAACTCGCCCTGCGCCGCGGCCGCCAGGATCTGGTCGGTGTCCCGGCCCGGCCGGGTCGGCAGCTCCGCCACTCCCCACGCGGCGGCCGCCGCGGCCCGCGCCGCCGGGGCGGCCACCGGACGCCCACCGGGCAGCAGGCCCGGCAGCGCGCCCGCCTCCACGGCCCCGCGCTCACCCGCCCGGCGCGGCACCCAGGCCAGCCGGGCGCCGGTCGCGTGCGCCAGCCGCAGCACCGCGGTCAGCGCGCCCGGAGCGGCGGCCAGCCGCTCACCCACCAGGATCACCGCACCCGGGGCGCGCAGCAGCTCGGCCGCCCGGCCCGCGTCGTCGCTCAGCGGCTCGTCCGCCGCCAGCGCCGCGAACCACTCCGCCTCGGTGCCCGGCGCGGCCGGCAGCAGCGCGCCGCGCAGCTTGGCCAGGCCCCTGGAGCCGAACGCGGCCACCGAGAACACCTTCTGACCGCGCCCGCGGACCGCCTTGCGCAGCCGCAGGAAGACGATCGGCGACTCCTCCTCCGGTTCGAAGCCCGCCAGCAGCACCGCCGGCGCCTGCTCCAGCCGCTCGTACGTCAGGCCCTCGCCGTCCACGTCGACGCCCCGGCCGGCCACCACCGCGGCCAGGAAGTCCGCCTCCTCGCCGCTGTGCGGGCGGGCCCGGAAGTCCACGTCGTTGGTGCCCAGCACCACCCGCGCGAACTTGGCGTAGGCGTAGGCGTCCTCCACCGTCACCCGGCCGCCGGGCAGCACACCGGTACGGGCCCCGCGCAGGCCCTCGGCGGCCTTCGCCAGTGCCTCCGGCCAGGAGGCCGGCACCAGCTCGCCGTCCACCCGCACCAGCGGGGTGGTCAGCCGGTCCCGCTGCTGGGCGTAGCGGAAGGCGAACCGGCCCTTGTCGCAGTTCCACTCCTCGTTCACCGCCGGGTCGTCGCCCGCCAGCCGGCGCAGCACCTTGCCGCGCCGGTGGTCGGTGCGCTGCGCGCAGCCCGCCGAGCAGTGCTCGCACACGCTCGGCGAGGAGACCAGGTCGAAGGGGCGCGAGCGGAACCGGTAGGCCGCCGAGGTCAGCGCGCCCACCGGGCAGATCTGGATGGTGTTCCCGGAGAAGTACGACTCGAAGTCGTCCCCCTCGCCGGTGCCGACCTGCTGCAGCGCCCCGCGCTCCACCAGGTCGATGAACGGGTCCCCGGCGATCTGCTGCGAGAAGCGGGTGCAGCGCGCGCACAGCACGCAGCGCTCGCGGTCCAGCAGCACCTGGCTGCTGATCGGCAGCGGCTTCGCGTAGGTCCGCTTCATGCCCTCGAAGCGGGAGTCGGCGGCGCCGCTGCTCATCGCCTGGTTCTGCAGCGGACACTCGCCGCCCTTGTCGCAGACGGGGCAGTCCAGCGGGTGGTTGATCAGCAGCAGCTCCATCACGCCGCGCTGCGCCTTCTCCGCCACCGGCGAGCTGAGCTGGGTGCGCACCACCATGCCCTCGGCCACCGGGATGGTGCAGGAGGCGACCGGCTTGCGCTGACCCTCGATCTCGACGATGCACTGCCGGCAGGCGCCGGCCGGGTCGAGCAGCGGGTGGTCGCAGAAGCGCGGGATCTGGGTGCCGATGGTCTCGGCCGCCCGGATCACCAACGTCCCCTTGGGGACCTGCACTTCGACGCCGTCGATGGTGAGCGTGACCAGTTCGACCGCGGGCTTCTCTGCCGTGGAGGCGGTTGGCTCTGTGATCGTCACGCGTGCACCTCCCTTTCGGTGGCGGACTGGTGGCCGGGGCGGGGGCCGTCGGCCCAGACGGTGGAGGCGGCCGGGTCGAACGGGCAGCGGCGCTCGGCCAGGTGCTGCTCGTACTCGGCCCGGAAGTGCTGGAGCGAGGAGACGATCGGGCTGGCCGCGCCGTCCCCCAGCGCGCAGAAGGACTTGCCGTTGATGTTGTCGGCGATGTCGAGGAGCTTCTCCAGGTCCCCGTCGACGCCCTCGCCCGCCTCGATCCGCTTGAGCAGCTGGACCAGCCAGTAGGTGCCCTCGCGGCAGGGGGTGCACTTGCCGCAGGACTCGTGGGCGTAGAACTCCGTCCAGCGGGTGACCGCCCGGACCACGCAGGTGGTCTCGTCGAAGACCTGCAGCGCCTTGGTGCCGAGCATCGAGCCGGCCGCGCCGACGCCCTCGTAGTCCAGCGGGACGTCGAGGTGCTCGTCGGTGAACATCGGGGTGGAGGAGCCGCCCGGGGTCCAGAACTTCAGCCGGTGCCCGGGGCGGATGCCGCCGCTGAGGTCGAGCAGCTGGCGCAGGGTGATGCCCAGCGGGGCCTCGTACTGGCCGGGGTTGGTGACGTGGCCGGAGAGCGAGTAGAGCGTGAAGCCGGGGGACTTCTCGGTGCCCAGGCCCTTGAACCACTCCTTGCCGCGGGCCAGGATCGGCGGCACCGAGGCGATCGACTCGACGTTGTTCACCACCGTCGGGCAGGCGTACAGGCCGGCGATCGCCGGGAACGGCGGCCGCAGCCGGGGCTGGCCGCGGCGGCCCTCCAGCGAGTCCAGCAGCGCCGTCTCCTCGCCGCAGATGTACGCGCCGGCGCCGGCGTGCACGGTGATGTCGAGGTCGACGCCGGAGCCGAGGATGTTCCGGCCCAGCAGTCCCGCCTCGTACGCCTCCGCGACTGCCGCGTGCAGCCGGCGCAGCACCGGGACGACCTCGCCGCGCAGGTAGACGAAGGCGTGGTCGCAGCGGATCGCGTAGGAGGCGATGATCATTCCCTCGATGAGGGAGTGCGGGTTGGCGAACAGCAGCGGGATGTCCTTGCAGGTGCCCGGTTCGGACTCGTCCGCGTTGACCACCAGGTAGTGCGGCTTGCCGTCGTTCTGCGGGATGAACTGCCACTTCATCCCGGTGGGGAAGCCGGCGCCGCCGCGGCCGCGCAGTCCGGCGTCCTTGACCAGGGCGATCACGTCGTCCGGCGGCATGGCGAGGGCCGCCTTGAGGCCCTCGTAGCCGTGGTGGCGGCGGTAGGTGTCGAGCGTCCAGGGGCGGCTGTCGTCCCAGGAGTCGGACAGGACGGGGGTGAGCAGCTTCTCGGCCGGCTCGGCGGAGGTCATCACGCCTCGCTCCCTTCCTGGCCGGAGCCCTCGGTGCGGTCGTCGCGGGGAGCGTCCGTGTGGGGCGCGTCGGTGCGGGGCGGCTCGTTGTGCGGTGATTCGTTGCGCGGAGGCTCGTTGCGGGGCGAGACGACCCGGGTGCCGGCGGTGCCGGGCAGGGCCTCGCCGCGGGCCAGCCGCAGACCGGCCAGGGAGGGCGCGCCGCCCGCGCCGGACTCGTCGTTGGCGCCCGGGCGCTCGTCCGGGAAGCCGGCCAGGATCCGGGCGGTCTCCTTGAAGCCGCACAGCCGGGCGCCGCGGGTGGGCCGGACCTCGCGGCCGGCCCGCAGGTCGTCGACCAGCTGCCGGGCGCTCTCCGGGGTCTGGTCGTCGAAGAACTCCCAGTTGACCATCACCACGGGCGCGTAGTCGCAGGCCGCGTTGCACTCGATGTGCTCGATCGAGACCTCGCCGTCCTCGGTGGTCTCGTTGTTGCGGATGCCCAGGTGGTCCTGCAGCTCGGCGAAGATCTGGTCGCCGCCGAGCACCGCGCACAGGGTGTTGGTGCAGACCCCCACGTGGTACTTCCCGGCCGGGCTGCGCCGGTACATGGTGTAGAAGGTCGCGACGGCGGTGACCTCGGCGGTGGTCAGGTCCAGCTGCTCGGCGCAGAACCGGATCCCGGTCCGGCTGACGAAGCCCTCCTCCGCCTGCACCAGGTGCAGCAGCGGCAGCAGCGCCGAACGGGCCTGCGGGTAGCGGGCGATCAGCTCGGCGGCGTCGGCGGCCAGCCGGGCGTGCACCTCCTCGGGGTACGGTGCGGCCGGCAGCGCCGGCAGTCCGAGTTCGACGTTGGTCACCGGTCCACGCCTCCCATCACCGGGTCGATCCCGGCCACCGCGACGATCACGTCGGCCACCTGGCCGCCCTCGCACATCGCCGCCATCGTCTGCAGATTGGTGAACGACGGGTCCCGGAAGTGGACCCGGTAGGGACGCGTCCCGCCGTCGCTGACCACGTGCACGCCCAGCTCGCCCTTGGGCGACTCGACCGCCGCGTACGCCTGGCCGACCGGGACCCGGAAGCCCTCGGTGACCAGCTTGAAGTGGTGGATCAGGGCCTCCATCGAGGTGCCCATGATCTTGCGGATGTGGTCGAGCGAATTGCCCATCCCGTCCGGGCCGACGGCCAGTTGGGCCGGCCAGGCGATCTTCTTGTCGGCCACCATGACCGGGCCCGGGCGCAGCCGGTCCAGGCACTGCTCGACGATCCGCAGCGACTGCTTCATCTCCTCCAGCCGGATCAGGAAGCGGCCGTAGGAGTCGGCGCTCTCCGCGATCGCGACCTCGAAGTCGTAGTCCTCGTAGCCGCAGTACGGCTCGCTCTTGCGCAGGTCGTGCGGCAGTCCGGTGGCGCGCAGGATCGGGCCGGTGGCGCCGAGGGCCAGGCAGCCGGGCAGGTCCAGGAAGCCGACGTCGACCAGGCGGGCCTTGAACACCGGGTTGCCGGTGGCGAGTTTGTCGTACTCGTGCATCCGCGAGCGGAAGACCTTGACCGCCTCGCGGATCTGGTCGACCGCCCCGGGCGGCAGGTCCTGGGCGAGGCCTCCGGGGCGCACGTACGCGTGGTTCATGCGCAGGCCGGTGACCAGCTCGAAGACGTCCAGGATCAGCTCGCGGTCCCGGAAGCCGTAGATCATCAGGGTGGTGGAGCCGATCTCCATGCCGCCGGTGGCCAGGCAGACCAGGTGCGAGGCGATCCGGTTGAGCTCCATCATCATCACGCGGATGACGTTCGCCCGGTCCGGGACGTCGTCGGTGATGCCGAGCAGCTTCTCGACCGCCAGGCAGTAGGCGGTCTCGTTGAACAGCGGGGTCAGGTAGTCCATGCGGGTCACGAAGGTGGTGCCCTGGACCCAGCTGCGGAACTCCATGTTCTTCTCGATGCCGGTGTGGAGGTAGCCGATGCCGCAGCGGGCCTCCTTCACCGTCTCGCCGTCGATCTCCAGGATCAGCCGCAGCACCCCGTGGGTGGACGGGTGCTGGGGGCCCATGTTGACGATGATGCGCTCGTCGTCGGCCCGGCCGACCGCCTCGACCACCTCGCCCCAGTCGCCGCCGGTGACGGTGAAGACCCGGCCCTCGGTGGTCTCGCGGGCGTCCGCTTCCTGGGCCTGTTCGTCGTGCTGGGTGTTCATCAGCTGTACGACCTCCGCTGGTCGGGAGCCGGGATCTGAGCGCCCTTGTACTCGACGGGGATGCCGCCGAGCGGGTAGTCCTTGCGCTGCGGGTGGCCCAGCCAGTCGTCCGGCATCATGATCCGGGTGAGCGCCGGGTGGCCGTCGAAGACCAGACCGAAGAAGTCGTAGGCCTCGCGCTCGTGCCAGTCGTTGGTCGGGTAGACGCTCACCACGGAGGGGATGCGGGGGTCGGCGTCGGGCGCGGTGACCTCCAGCCGGATCAGCCGGCCGTGGGTGATCGACCGCAGGTGGTAGACCGCGTGCAGCTCGCGGCCCTTGTCGCCGGGGTAGTGCACGCCGCTCACGCCCAGGCACAGTTCGAAGCGCAGCGCCGGGTCGTCGCGCAGGATCCGGACGGTCTTCAGCAGATGGGCACGGTCGACGTGGAAGGTGAGCTCGCCGCGGTCGACCACGGTCTTCTCGATCACCTCGACCGGGTCCAGGCCCTGCTCCTCCAGGGCGCCCTCCAGCTCGTCGGCGACCTCGTCGAACCAGCCGCCGTACGGGCGTTCGCTCGGACCGGGCAGCACGACCGGGGCGGCCAGGCCGCCGAAGCCGGAGGTGTCGCCGCTGCCCTGGGCGCCGAACATGCCCTGCCGGCGGCCGACCACCTCGACCGGGATCTCGCGGACCGGCTGCTCGCGGCGGGTCTCGGGTACCTGGTCGTTCATGCGCCCACCTCGCTGCGCTCGGCAGGGGCGTTCACCCACGCGCGCCTCTCGATGACTCGCTTGCTGCGCTCGCTCATTGCAGCTGCCCCCGCATCTCGCTGATCGGGGTGGCGTTGAGGGCGAGCGCCTCGCCGAGCTCCTCGGCCCGGCGCCGGTTCACGCCCAGCGGCTCGTGCTGGATCTTGTCGTGCAGCTTCAGGATGGCGTCCATCAGCATCTCCGGACGGGGCGGACAGCCGGGCAGGTAGATGTCCACCGGGACGATGTGGTCGACCCCCTGCACGATCGCGTAGTTGTTGAACATCCCGCCGGAGGAGGCGCAGACGCCCATCGAGATGACCCACTTGGGGTTGGGCATCTGGTCGTACACCTGGCGCAGCACCGGTGCCATCTTCTGGCTCACCCGGCCCGCCACGATCATCAGATCGGCCTGCCGGGGGGAGCCCCGGAAGACCTCCATGCCGAACCGGGCCAGGTCGTAGCGGCCGGCGCCGGTGGTCATCATCTCGATCGCACAGCAGGCCAGACCGAAGGTGGCCGGGAAGAGTGACGCCTTGCGCACCCAGCCGGCGGCCGTCTCCACGGTCGTGAGCAGAAAGCCGCTCGGCAGCTTCTCCTCGATTCCCATCAGATCCCTCTCAATGCCCTCAAGTCCTCTGGTACGTCCGGCCCGTTCGGGCTTGTCCGCTCGTTCACAAGGGCGGCGGCCACCCCGCGCTCAGTCCCGCTCCGGGGGTCGGCCCCACGGGGCTCAGTCCCACTCCAGGCCACCGCGACGCCAGACGTAGGCGTACGCGACGAAGACAGTGGCGATGAAGAGCAGCATCTCGACCAACCCGAAGATCCCCAGGGCGTCGAAGGTCACCGCCCAGGGGTAGAGGAAGACGATCTCGATGTCGAAGACGATGAAGAGCATCGCCGTCAGGTAGTACTTGATCGGGAACCGACCGCCGCCCACGGGCTGCGGGGTCGGCTCGATGCCGCACTCGTACGCCTCCAACTTGGCCCGGTTGTAGCGCTTGGGGCCGGTGAGTGAGGCCATCACGACGGAGCCGACCGCGAACGCCGCCGCGATGGCACCGAGTACGAGGATCGGCGCGTAGGCATTCATAGCCCCCGCTCCCTCCGTCCAGTCGTCCTTGACTGCAGATCGGAACCGGCGGGTCACGCTCAGGTGAACCCGCCCTCCGGTTCCCGGGATCCGCCTCATGTGAGGCAGTTCACAAAGCCTGGAACGAGCGCATCCTATGCCCGTCGGCTTGTGATCTGCGACACGCAGTTCACCGCGATCTTTGTGATCTACGACACCATGTGAATGGTGGCGAATGTGAACATGCCCAGATTTGTCGACGCAAAGGAGTCAAATGATCACAAGCAGTCGCATTTATTTGTGAAGCGGCTGGTCAGGGGTGCGTTCCTATATCAACTATGCGTCGGCGCGGGCAAATTTCCGGGCGTCATGTTGACGTGTTATGGCGGCTCACTCGGAGGGGTGGCGGGGGCCCGAACGCTCGCTTGACCCTTCGTTCACAAGCGCGCGGGGTCGGTGTGGGGCGGGGTTCTCCCGCCCCTTCGCCCGTGTCGTCCTCCGGCCTCCGGGCGTCCTCTCCGGGGCGGCGGTCTCCGGAGACGGCGGCCCCTCCGGGGCTGCGGCACCTCCGGGGCTGGGCGGGGGCGCCCCGGGGGTGGACCGGGGTTGGACCGGGGCCGTCCCGTCTCGCGCGTGGGACCGGTGACCGGTCAGCGGTTGCCGGCCGCCTGCTCCCACACCCAGGCCGCGACGCCCACCCGGTTCCGGGCCCCGATCTTGCGCTGGATGTTGGCGAGGTGGTTCTTCACCGTCCCCGGTGAGATGAACAGCCCCGCACCGATCTGGGCGTTGGTCGCACCGTCCGCCACCAGCTCGGCGATCTCCCTTTCTCTCGTGGTCAGTTCCTCCACCGGCCCGCCCGGCGGCTGCTTCGGCTGCGTCGGCGCGGCCGGTGCCCCGGCGCCGGGCCCGGGCCCGGGCTTCGGCTCCGCACCCGGGAAGGCCATGTGCCGCAGCAGCCGTACGGTGATCTGCGGGCTGATCAACGCGTCCCCGGCCACCGCGGCCCGGACCGCCTCGATCAACAGCACCGGCCCCGACCGCTTCAGCAGGAACCCGGCCGCCCCGTGCCGCAGCGCGGTGTGCACGTACTCGTCCAGGTCGAAGGTGGTCACCACGATCACCTTGTGCTCTCCCGCGAGTTGCCGCGTGACCTCCAGACCGTCGAGCTTCGGCATCCGGATGTCCGCGAGCACGACGTCCGGCCGCAGCCTCCTCGCCTCCGCCACCGCTGCGGCGCCGTCCGCCACCTCCGCCACCACCGCCAGGTCCGGCTGGGCGTCCAGGATCATCCGGAACGCACTGCGCACCTCCGCCTGGTCGTCCGCGATCAGGATCCGAACCGGCCCTGCGCCCCTGCCCATCCCCACACCTTCCCCGTCGCCGACCCGCGTCGGCCGCTACGATCCCGCCGGCCCTGTGCCGACCTGCTCCAGCGGCAGCACCGCCGTGACCCGCCAGGCCTCCCGCTCGTGCGGACCGGCTTCCAGCGAGCCCCCGAGGGCCTCGACCCGGGCCGCCAGCCCCGGAAGTCCGCTGCCGCCGCCCCGGCGCGGCCTCCCCGCCGGGCCCGGCGCCCGACCGTCGTTGGTCACCGTCAGCTCCAGCCGTCCGCCGTTGCGGCGGGCCCGGATCCTGACCGCCCGCGCGGCCGGAGCGTGCCGCCGGACGTTGGTCAGGGCCTCCACCACGATCCGGTGGACGGTGCTCCCCACCTCCCGCGGCACCGCCTCCTCCGGCAGCTCCAAGCGGACCTCGGCACCGCCCGTCGCGGTGAACCGCTCGGCCACCTCGGCGAGTTCGGCGAGCCCCGGCTGCGGGCCGCGGCCGCCGCCCTCCTCACTGCGCAGCAGCTGTACCGTCCGGTCCAGCGAGGCCAGCGCCCGCTGCCCGGCCTGCTCTATTCGCTGGAACATCTCGGTCGCGCCGACTGGATCGATCCCGGCCAGATAGGCCCCCGCCTGGGCCTGGGCGACCATCCCGCTGACGTCGTGCGCCACGAAGTCGTGCAGGTCGTGGGCCAGTTCCAGCCGCTGCGCCCGCCTGGCCTCGGCCACCGCCCGGTTGCGCCCCTCGTCCAGGCCCCGCAGGTAGAGCCCGGTCAGAACGGCCGGCAGCGAGAGCACCGACCCGAAGCCGAAGAGCGTGAGGGCGTCCGCCGGCCCCTCGACGAAGGAGAACCGGGACGGCCAGAGGACGACCGCTCCGCACGCCGTCCAAGCCGCCGCGGCACACCGCGGGCCGTGGTCGGCGCGCAGGCCGGTGACCACCGCGAGCAGCAGGACGGCCAGCTCGGCCAGGCCCAACAGCCCGGCCCAGCGCTGCCCCTCGTCCCAGCGGCCGAGGAGCCAGACGACGACCGTGACCACGACCGACGCCACCCCGAGCGCCATCGTCACGGCCGCCGCCCCGTACCGCCCGCGCACCGCCCAGGCCGGCGGCACCAGGACCAGGAAGGCCCCGGACAGGATCTGAGTCATCGTCGCCACCTCTCCCCGGCTCCTCGAATCTTCGACGCTTCGACGCTTCGACGCTTCGACTGCCGTCACATTACGACGCCCTGCCGGCGTCGCGCCTGTGCCGATCGGCATATTTCACAGGCGGGTTGAGCAGGGAGAACCTCCCGATCGGCACTGCCGCAGACCTGCGGCGGACCTCCACTCTTGAGCCATCGCACCGGCCGAGGGGCCGGGTCGGAAGGGAGTCCACCACCATGTCGAAACTCGTGATCAACGCCCGCCGCGCCGCCCACCGGGCCGGAGCGCCCACGCCGGCCGCCCAGACCGCCCCGGACGTCCCGCCCGCCCCGCGCTGGGCCCGGCTCGCCGCCGGGGCGGCCGTCCTCACCACCATCCCCTCGGGGGTGTGGCGGATCGCCTTCGGCTTCGGCGCCCCGGTCGGATTCACGGGAGCGACGGCGGCAGCGTTCGCCGAGCACCAGCCGGGTTGGGGCACCGTCTACTGCGTGGCGCTGAGCGTCCTGGCGGAGACGCTGGCCCTCCTGACCCTCGGCCTGGTCCGGCCCTGGGGGCTGGTGACTCCTCGCTGGATCCCGCTGATCGGCGGCCGCCGGGTCCGGCCGCTCGCCGCGGTCGTCCCGGCCCTGCTGGGCTCGTTGATACTCACGGCCCTCGGCATGGAAGGGTTGTTCGGCCGCTGGGCCGGCAACCTGGCCGAGCCGGATTCGCCGCGCGGCTTCGCCGCCGTGGTGATGACGCTCGCCTACCTGCCACTGGTGGCCTGGGGCCCACTGCTCGGCGCCGTCACCCTGGACTACGCCCGCCGGACCGTGCGGTGGCGCCGATGACCACGGCGACGGATCAGGCCGGGGCCGGCTCCCCCGTCGGCTCCCCGGCGCCGGCCTCCGCCCCGACAGCCGTAGCGTCCTCGCGCCCGGCCGGGCGCGGCGCGGGGGCGGTCCGGCGGCCCCACTCGGTCGCGATCAGCACCAGGGCTCCGCCGAGCAGGGCGAGCGGGCCCGGCCGGTTCCCGGCCAGGGTGATCCCGAAGACGGCGGCCCACAGCGGTTCGGTGCCGAGCAGCAGGCTCACCCGGGAGGGCGACGTGGCCCGCACCGCCCACATCTGGACGAAGAAGGCGAACAGCGTGCAGAACAAGGACAGGTGCAGCAACCAGGCCCACTGGCCCGCCCCGTACGAGCGGGCGACGGTCCAGGGCGCCGGCCCCACCGACAGCGCGACGACGGCGAACACCACGGTGGCCACGGCGAGTTGGACCCACGTCACGGCGAGCACGTCGCTGTCGCGGACGGCCCGGGTGCGGGCCATCGCGAGGACGTACGCGGAGCGGACGAGGGCGGCGCCCAGCACCAGCAGATCACCCGAGGACGGGGGGCGCAGCCCGCCGTCGCCGGTGAGCAGGGCGACGCCGAGGACGGCCAGTCCGGCCGCCGCCAGGAAGGCCTTGGGCGGCGCGGTCCGGCCGAGGGCGCTCTCGCCGAGCGGGGTGAGCACCATCGCGAGGCTGATGATCAGTCCGGCGTTGGTCGCGGAGGTGTGCACGGCACCGTAGGTCTCCAGCAGGAAGATCCCGCTGAGCACCAGCCCCAGGGCGGCGGCGCCGAGCCACTCGGCACGGCTCAAGCTCCGCAGGGCCCGCCAGGCCACCACCCCGAGCACCGGCAGTACCAGACCGAAACGCAGCACGAGCATCGCCACGACCGTCCCCGGCTCGGCCACCCGCTGGACGGCGAGGAAGCTCGACCCCCACACCACCGCCACGAGCAGCACCGGGAGATCACGAAGGCCCGACGGGGGCGAGCCCTCGGGTGAGGAGGCAGGCATGACGAGGATCCCTCCGAGCGAACGGAACCGGCGAGCGCGAGTACCGTACGGCGTCGGACGGACCCAGCAACCGGGCGGAAGGCCCGGCGGTGGACAGGACGGAGCGTGGAGCGAAGGGGCGCCATCCTCGCGCACCGGACCACGGTTGATCAATGCCGTTCCGGACACCGGACGGTCGGCACGGCCTCCACCGGCTTGGCGTCCTGCAGACCTCCACCGGCTCGGCGGCCCGCACAGCCGGCCCCGCCACCCCGGTCAGCCGCCGCCGAGCAGACCGTTCTCGGCCGCGATCGCCTCGATCTCGGCCGGAGTCCCGGCCATGATGGCGCGGACGTGCTCGGTGACGAGCTCGACCGGCCAGTCCCACCAGGCGGCGCGGAGAAGCCGCTCGACGTCGGCCTCGTCGAAGCGGCGCCGGATCGGTCGGGCGGGGTTGCCCCCGACGATGGTGTACGGCTCGACATCGGCGGTGACCACCGCACCGGCCGCGATGATCGCGCCGTCGCCGATCCGGATCCCGGGCAGGACGGTGGCGCCGAAGCCGAACCAGACGTCGTTGCCGATCACGGTGTCGCCCCGGCTGGGCAGGCCCGTGACGATGTCGAGGGTCCGCTCGGTCCAGGCGCCGCCGAACATCGTGAAGGGGAAGGTGGAGACACCGATGCTCGGGTGAGCGGCGCCGGCCATCAGGAAGCGCGTCCCGGTGGCGATGGCGCAGTAGTTGCCGATCACCAGCCGTTCGGGGCCATACGCGTAGAGGACGTTGCGCTCCTCGAAGCGGGTGGCGCCGTCGGGGTCGTCGAAGTAGGTGTACTCGCCGACCTCGATACGCGGGTCGGTGACGAGCGGTCGTAGCAGGACGACCCGGTCGTGGCCGGCGAGCGGGTGGAGCACGGTGGGATCGGGGATGGCAGTGGTGTCGGCAGGCACACGGACTCCTCTCGTAATGCGACTGGAGTCGCATTACGATGAGCATGGCATGACCGCCACCCCGCAGCAAGCATTAATGCGACTGGAGTCGACTTTGTCCCGAGCCCCCAAGCCCGAGCAGCCACCTCACGCCCCCACCCCCACCCCACGCCCGGGCGGCCGCAGCGCCCGGGTCCGGGCGGAGGTGGTCGCCGCCACGCTCGCCGAAGTCACCGAGAAGGGGTACGACGGCCTCACCGTCGAGGCGGTCGCCACCCGCTCCGGCGTCCACAAGGCGACCCTCTACCGCCGGTGGGGCGGGGTCGACGGCCTGGTCGCCGACGCCCTGAACGCCTCCGCCGACCAGCCCTGGCCCCTGCCCGACACCGGCGACCTCCAGCAGGACCTCCGCCGGATCACCCAGGAGGTGTTCACGGTCTTCACCGACCCGGAACTGGGCCCCACGCCCACCGCGCTGATCTCCGCCGCCCAGCGCTCCGACGCCGGCGCCGCCGCCCTGCGCACCTTCTTCGCCGCCCGCCACCGCCAGGCCGCCGAGGTGGCCGAACGGGCCCTCGCCCGCGGCGAATTGCCCGCGGGGACGAACGGCGCGGAGGTGGTCCGGGCCGCCACCGCCCCGCTCTACTACCGCCTGTTCGTCTCCGGCGAACCACTCGACGCGCGCACGGCCGTGCGGGCCGCTGACGCCGCCGCCCTGGCCGCCCGCGCCGGGCTGTTCATCCCCGACCCGACCGACCCGACCAGCCCTCCCGCGCCGACGAGCCCGACCAGCCCGACCAGCCCGACCAGCCCTCCCGCGCCGACCACCCCCGACACCCCCGCCGCACCGGCAAACCCCGCAACATGAGCAACACCGGCACCTCCCGTGCCACCCACGACACCCCCACCACAGACGGCATCCGCGCCACCGGATCCACCCGGCAGCGATGGAACCCCGCCCCCGCAAGCCGCCTGACCGACCATCACCCACTCGCGCCCGGAGAAGCACGGCCGTTTCACCCCCTACCGCATCCCCACCCGGCCGTGGATGATGCCTCCATGACAATCCAGCCGTCCACCACCCCCCGGAAGGCCCGTCACGTGAAGCGCACCCACTGGGCGCTGGTCGCCGCCGCCACCGTCCTCCCGCTCGTGGCGAGCACCGGCACCGCCGTCGCGGACACCTCCGCCCCCACGGCCGCACCCGCCGGCTGCACCTACACACCGGCCGTCCCGGCCGACAACTTCAAGGGCATCCCGGTCTTCGACGCCAAGAAGGCGGCCCAGCCCTACCGCGCGACACTGCGGACGAGTCAGGGCGCGATCACCTTCGAGGCGTTGACCGACAAGGCGCCGTGCACCACCTTCTCGTTCCGGTTCCTCGCCGAGCACGACTACTTCGACCGCAGCCACTGCCACCGCCTCACCACCCAGCGGATCTACGTCCTGCAGTGCGGCGACCCGACCGGGACGGGCAGCGGCGGCCCCGGCTACTCCTTCCCGGACGAGAACCTCACCGGCGCCACCTACCCGGCCGGCACCGTGGCCATGGCCAACGCCGGCCCGAACACCAACGGCAGCCAGTTCTTCTTCGTCTGGAAGGACACCAAGCTCTCCCCCGCCTACACCCCCTTCGGCCGGGTCACCGCCGGCCTGGACGTCCTGCAGAAGATCGCCGCCGGCGGCGAGGACGACCAGAACAACCCTGGCGACGGCTTCCCCACGCTTCCGGTGAACATCCGGCACGTGAAGATCAGCACCCGCTGAGCCCACGGGCCGACCACCCCGTCGGCCACCCGCGCGCCGCTCCCGTACGGTGGCAGCACCACCGACACCGCATGGGAGCAGGCCCGCATGGACAGCCGCATCTGGGAGAGCGTCGACCACCTGGTCGCTTGGCTGGACGAGGAGGGCACGCAGTCGCCCCAGGAGGAGCGTCTGCTGCGGATCCTCAAGCTCTCCGAGGAGATCGGCGAGGTCGGCGCGGCGGTGATCGGTGCCACCGGCCAGAACCCGCGCAAGGGCGTCACCCACACCTGGGAGGACGTCCAGCACGAGCTCTGCGACGTCGTCTTCTCCGCCCTCGTCGCCTTGCGGACCCTCACCCCCGACGCGGCCCGGGTCTTCGCCGACCGCCTGGCCTACGTCGAACAGCGCTCCGCCGCCTCCCGGCGCCCGGCCGACGGGCCCCGGGAAACGGCGGCGGAATCGAGCTGACGCACCGGAACGCTGACAGGCCGACGGACACCGACCGACGGCTGTCCGGCCGGCGGGCCAACGAAGCGGCCTGACCGACGAGACAGCCGGACCGACGAAACGACCAGGCCGCCGACCGGAGGGGCCGCCGACCGGACAGCCGACCGGGGTCAGGCGTTCGGCGCGACCCGGGCGAGCCCGTTGATGACGCGGTCCATCGCGTCGCCGCCCTGCGGGTCGGTCAGGTTGGCGAGCAGCTTGAGGGTGAAGCGCATCAGCATCGGGTGGGTGAGTCCGCGCTGGGCGGCGATCTGCATCACCTTCGGGTTGCCGATGAGCTTCACGAAGGCGCGGCCCAGCGTGTAGTAGCCGCCGTACACGTCCTTGAGGATGCGCGGGTAGGCCTGGAGGGCGCGCTCGCGTCCGCCGTCGGTGACCCGGGCGAGGGCCTGCACGATGACCCCGGCGGCGATCTGGCCGGATTCCATCGCGTAGGCGATGCCCTCGCCGTTGAACGGGTTGACCATGCCGCCCGCGTCACCGACGAGCAGCAGCCCGCGGGTGTAGTGCGGCTGCCGGTTGAAGGCCATCGGCAGGGCGGCGCCGCGGATCGGCTCGGTCATGTTGTCGGGCGTGTAGCCCCACTCCTCCGGCATGCCGGCGCACCAGGCCTTGAGGACCTCGCGCCAGTCCAGCTCGCCGAACGCCGGCGAGGAGTTGAGGATGCCGAGTCCGACGTTGGAGGTGCCGTCGCCCATGCCGAAGACCCACCCGTAGCCCGGCAGCAGCTTGCGCTGCCCGCCGCGGGTGTCCCACAGCTCCAGCCAGGACTCCAGGTAGTCGTCGTCGTGGCGCGGCGAGGTGAAGTAGGTGCGGTAGGCGACGCCCATCGGACGGTCCTCGCGCCGGTGCAGGCCCATGGCGAGCGAGAGCCGGGTCGAGTTGCCGTCGGCGGCGACCACCAGGGGGGCGCGGAAGGTGACCGACCGCTTCTCCTCGCCCAGCTTCGCCGTGACACCGACGATCCGTCCGGTGCGGTCGTCCAGCACCGGCCCGCTGACGTTGCAGCGCTCGTAGAGCCGGGCGCCGGCCTTCTCGGCCTGACGGGCCAGCAGCTCGTCGAAGTCGGCGCGCTTGCGGACCAGGCCGTAGTCGGGGAAGGAGGACAGCTCGGGCCAGTCCAGCTCCAGCCGGACACCGCCACCGATGATGCGCAGGCCCTTGTTGTGCAGCCAGCCGTTCTCGGTGGAGACGTCGATGCCCATGTCCACCAGTTGCTTGGTGGCGCGCGGGGTCAGCCCGTCACCGCAGACCTTCTCGCGCGGGAAGGCCGTCTTCTCCAGCAGCAGCACGTCCAGCCCGGCCTGGGCCAGGTAGTACGCCGTGGTGGAGCCGGCCGGGCCCGCGCCGACCACGATGACGTCGGCCGTGCTCTCCACCGGGCTGTCCGGCTTCGTCAGATCGGCTGCGGTCTCGGACACGTGGACACACTCCTGGAGCTGCGGCGGGGGACGGCGGCTGTTGTCTCCGGCAGTCTAGTTCCGCTCACGCCGCCGGAAGCTCCCGCGCCCCCGCCACACCGCGGCGGCGACCCGCCCGACCACGTACCGCGCGGCCCGCCCGACCCGGCGCCCCGCGCCCGCCCGACCGCGTACCGGTCCCCGCCCGACCGCCAGGCCCGCTACGCGAGCTTGTACGCCCGGTGCAGGGCGACGATCCCGCCGGTCAGGTTCCGCCAGGCGACCTTCGACCAGCCGCTCTCCTGCAGCTTGGCGGACAGCCCCGGCTGGTCCGGCCAGGCCCGGATGGACTCGGCGAGGTAGACGTACGCCTCCGGGTTGCTGCTGACGGCCGTGGCGACCGGCGGCAGCGCGCGCATCAGGTACTCGGTGTAGACCGTCCGGAAGGGTGTCCAGGTCGGCGTGGAGAACTCGCAGATCACCAGCTTGCCGCCGGGCTTGGTGACCCGCAGCATCTCGCGCAGCCCCGCCTCGGTGTCCTGGACGTTGCGCAGCGCGAAGGAGATCGTCACCGAGTCGAAGGTGTCGTCCGCGAACGGCAGCCGGGTGGCGTCCCCGGCGGTGAGCGCCAGCTCGGGGTGGCGGGCCTTGCCCTCGGTGAGCATCCCGACCGAGAAGTCGCACGGGACGACCTTGGCCCCGGCCTCGGCGAAGGGCAGCGAGGAGGTGCCGGTGCCGGCCCCGAGGTCGAGCACGAGGTCCCCCGGTCCGGCGTCCACCGCCTCGGCCACCGCCCGGCGCCAGGCGCGGGCCTGGCCGAGGGAGAGCACGTCGTTGGTGCGGTCGTACTTGGCCGCGACGTCGTCGAACATGGCGGCGACTTCGTGCGGCTGCTTGTCCAGAGAGGCTCGGGTCACGCCCCCATTGTTCACCCTCGCCCGGACACCCCGACCAACGGGGCACACCAGCGGACCCAGCAACCGACGCCCGGCCGACGTCCGGCGCACGTCCGGCGCACGCCCGGCCGACGTCCGGCGCACGGCCAGCGGGCGGCCGGCGGGCGGCCGGCGGACCACCACCGTGCTCCCCACCACGCTCGCCGCAGCCCCGGCCGCCCACCCGGGGGAGCGCCCCCGTCAGTGCTGCCCGCGCCGCCCGCCCACGCGCCGCTTCCGGCGGGAGCGCTTGCCCTGGGTGATCGCGGGCATCCCGTCCGCCAGTGCCTCCGTCGCCAGCGCGAGGTTGACGGCAAGCCGCCCCTGTCCGGCGCGGACCGCGACGGCCTTGCGGTGCCGGCGGATGCGCAGCACGCAGATCACGAACAGCACCACGGCGACCGGCACGCTGAACCGGGCCAGCCCGACCCCGACCGGCTGCGGATAGGTGTCACCGCAGATCCGCACCGCGCCGGGGTCGTCGGCGGCGTGCTCCAGGCAGACCGCGTCGCCGAGCTTGGTGCCGTCCGCGAGCGGCAGCGCGGCCGCGGTGTGCGACTGTCCGCCGACCCGGTAGCTGACCGCGCTGTAGGTGCCGCCACCGGTCGGGAGCTGGGTGACGACGCCCTCGACTCTCACCGGGTGCGCCTCGATCCGGTCGGCCTGGTCGGCCTGGCGCCAACCGAGCAGGCACATGCCGACGGCCAGCACGGCGCTGAGCACGGCGGCGAGGTACCAACCACGGCCCAACCGCGGGACGCGCGGCGGGGGGACGGTCGCGGTTCGCATGGTTCCTGTCCTGGCTTGCCTTCGGGGCCTTGGACGTGGCCCCGCCGTCCGCGGGGGACACGGGCGGTGGTGTGGTGAGGGTACGGAGTGAGCTGTCCGGGATCGTATCCGCTGGCGGGCCCTCAGGTCACGGCGAAGGGACAATCACCCCCCGCCGCCGAGACCGGAGTTCGGGTGCACACGAAGGAAGTCCGGTGCGCCGCAAGGGAATCCGACTACTGACGAGTACGTCACACCGGAACCCCCCGAAGGCCGGGCCGGACACCACCGCAGTCCTGCCGGACACCGCCACAGCCTGCCGGACACACCGCCCCGCCCGACACCACCGGGGTCGGCTCAGCGCCGCCGGTACACCAACCGCCCGCCCAGCACCGTGGCCAGGCACCCGCCCGCCACCGGGTCGACGCCCGCGCCCAGGACACCACCACTCAAAAGGCCCGCACCGCCCTCACCCAGCGCGAACACCGCGAAGTCCGCCCGCCCACCGGCCGCCACCCGCCCGTGCACGGCCGCCGCGAACGGCAGCGCCGCCAGCGGGTCCAACGGCCCCGCGAGGTCGGGGGTCCCCGGCACCCCCGCCAGCCCGGAGCGCGCCACCGCCGTCCGCACCGGGGCTCGCTCGAAGGGTCCGGCCACCGCCGTCACCCCGAACCCGAGCATCCGCTGCAGCCCGCGCCGCGCGCTCGCCCCGCACCGCGCCTCGTCCGCGGAGCCGAGCAGCCCGTCCGCCACCGGCTCGGCACCGATCTCCTCGCGCGGGTCCGGGTGGTACGCGCGTTCCAGCAGCCAGTGCCCGTACGGATTGCGCAGCCCGGGCGCGAGCACGGCGGAGCCCCAGTCGCGCACCCGCGCACCGGGGTGGGCCGCCGCCAGGTCCGCGTACGGCCCGACCGCCTCGACCCGCTCGCCGCGCACCACCACCGCCCCGTCCGGGATGGAGGGGGCGGTGGGATCGGCCGGGTCGGGCAGCACGTACGCAGCCCGGTGCAGGGTCAACACGTCTCGGGAAAGGGCCGGAAGGGGGGACGGCCTCAGCCGTTGTCGAGGATCTTCAGCTCGGGGTGCGCCGTGCCGCCCTCGATCGCCGTGGAGGCGATGTGCGAGGCGACCCGCGGGTCGACGGGGTCGTTGGCCGGGTCGTCCAGCACCCGCAGGTGCTCGTACGTGGTCGAGCGCTGCGCCGGGACGCGGTCGGCGGCCCGGATCAGGTGGATCAGCTCGGTGAGGTTGGAGCGGTGCTTGGCACCGGCCGCCGAGACGACGTTCTCCTCCAGCATGACCGAGCCGAGGTCGTCCGCGCCGTAGTGCAGCGACAGCTGGCCCGCCTCCTTGCCGGTGGTGAGCCAGGAGCCCTGGATGTGGGCGACGTTGTCGAGGAACAGGCGGGCGATGGCGATCATCCGCAGGTACTCGAAGACGGTGGCCTGGGTCGAGCCCTTCAGGTGGTTGTTCTGCGGCTGGTAGGTGTACGGGATGAAGGCGCGGAAGCCGCCGGTGCGGTCCTGCACGTCCCGGATCATCCGCAGGTGCTCGATCCGCTCGGCGTTGGTCTCGCCGGTGCCCATCAGCATGGTGGAGGTGGACTCCACGCCGAGGCCGTGCGCGACCTCCATGATCTCCAGCCAGCGCTCGCCGGACTCCTTCAGCGGGGCGATCGCCTTGCGCGGGCGCTCCGGCAGCAGCTCGGCGCCGGCGCCGGCGAAGGAGTCCAGGCCCGCCTTGTGGATCCGGGTGATCGCCTCCTCGACGGAGACGCCGGAGATCCGCGACATGTGCTCGACCTCGGAGGCCCCCAGCGAGTGGATCACCAGCTGCGGGAAGTCGGCCTTGATCGCCGAGAACGCGCGCTCGTAGTACTCCACGCCGTAGTCCGGGTGGTGGCCGCCCTGGAACATGATCTGCGTGCCGCCCAGCTCGACCGTCTCGGCGCAGCGGCGCAGGATCTCGTCGAGCTCGCGCGACCAGCCCTTGTCGCTCTTGGGCGGCACGTAGAAGGCGCAGAACTTGCACGCCGTCACGCAGACGTTCGTGTAGTTGATGTTCCGCTCGATGATGTACGTCGCGATGTGCTCGGTACCGGCGTAGCGACGGCGGCGCACCGCGTCGGCGGCCGAGCCGAGCGCGTGCAGCGGCGCCGAGCGGTAGAGCTCCAGCGCCTCCTCCGGAGTGATCCGGCCACCGGCGGCGGCCCGGTCGAGCACGGCCTGCAGGTCGGTGCTGGACGCATCGAGGGTGGTCGCTGCGAGCTCGGTCACCTGGCGGCCTTCTCTCTCTCAAGTGCTACTGGGGTACGGCCGAACCAGCCTACGCCAGGCCTTTCGGGCGTCCTCAGCCCACCGCCCCGTTGACCTTGTGCATCGTCCCGACCGGGTTCCCACCCGGCGGATCGGCGGAGCTGAACCGGAGCGTCCCGTCGGTCTGCAGGGTGAGCGTCTCCGCATTGGCCCCGGCGGTGCAGGCCCCGGGGATCGAGGAGTGGACGAGGCGGGACCGGAACACCAGCGTGGTGTCGGAGACGGACGTGAGGGTCCAGGCGCCGTCGCAGCTGAGCGGGATCAGCCCGGAGAGGGCGTTGCGGCTGGTGGTGCTCTCCTGGCCGATCGCCCCGGGGCGGATGGTGAGCGTGGTGGTGCCGCCGGGCAGGCCCTTGTCGGTGACCATGTCCCCGCTCCAGGTGCCCAGGAACGCGGCCGGCACCGCGTTCGGCCCGCCCGTCACCGGCGCCGGAGCCGAGCCGGAAGCGGAGGCGGAAGCGGAGGCGGAGGCGGAAGCAGAAGCGGTCCCGGAGACGGACGCGGAGGGGGACGGACCGCCCGGCACCAAGCCCCCGGGCGACGCGATCGCGTCGCCCGGGTCGACGGACGGAACCGCCAGTGGCCCGGAGCCGGTCGGCCCGGCCGACCCCGGCGTCCCCGGATCCTCGCGCCGCAGCGACGCGTACAGCCCGTACCCCACGCCCCCGAGCACCGCGGCCGTCAGCACCGCCACCGTCGCGAGGCGGGCCCGCCGCCGCCACCACGACCGCGCGGGCGTCGCGGTCCGCCCGAACCCGCCGGGCGGGTAGGAGCACGGCGGCAGGGTGGGAGTCCGCACCGCTTCGACGCCGTCCCCGTCCGCTCCCTCCGCAGCCCCGAACCGCGCTGCCCCGGACCCCTCAGCCCCGCCCACCGCAGCCCCAGCCCCCGCAGCCCCGGCGCCCGCCACCCCGGCCCCCTCCGTCCCGGTGCCCGCCGGCTCGTCCTCCAGGTCCAGCAGCTCCACCGCGCTGCGCCCCACCCCGGCCGCCAGCGCCGGCGGCAGGAAGCCCCACAACCGGGCGGCTCCCACGCCGTCCGGGTCCAGCCGGGCGACGAGCTGCCGCGGGGTGGGCCGGGCGGCCGGGTCCTTGGCCAGGCAGTCGAGGACGACCGCCCGCAGTCCCTCGGGCAGCCCGGCCAGGTCCGGCTCCTCGTGCAGCACCCGGTAGAGCAGGACGGCCGCGCTCACCCCCTCCCCGAACGGGTGGACGCCGGTGGCGGCGAAGGCCAGCACGGCGCCGAGCGAGAAGACGTCCCCGGGAGGCCCGACCGGCTGCCCGTTCGCCTGCTCGGGGGACATGAAGCCCGGCGAGCCGACCACATAACCCGAACGAGTGAGGCCGGCCGTCGCGTCCAGCGCCCGGGCGATCCCGAAGTCGATCAGCCGCGGCCCGTCCAGGGTCAACAGCACGTTGGACGGCTTGACGTCGCGGTGCACCAGGCCGAGCCCGTGCACGTGGTCGAGCGCTCCGGCCAGCCCGACCCCGAGGCCGCAGACGGCCGCTTCGGGCAGCGGCCCGTACGTCCGGACGGCGACGGCGAGCGCCGGTCCGGCCACGTAGCCGGTGGCGACCCAGGGCTGCTCGCCCTCGGTGTCGGCGTCCAGCACGGGCGCCGTCCAGGCGCCGCCGACCCGTCGGGCGGCGGTCACCTCCTGCCGGAACCGGGCGCGGAACTCGGGGTCGTCCGCCAGCTCCGCGCGCACCACCTTCACCGCGACGGTGCGCCCGCCGGCCGTCCGGCCGAGGTAGACCCGGCCCATCCCGCCCGAACCGAGCCGCCGCAGCAGCCGGTAGGCGCCCACCCGGCGCGGATCGTCCGACCCCAGTGCCCGCATGCCCCGCACGCTCCCCTCGCACGCGCACGCGCGGCCCCGGGCGGGTGCCCGGCCGCGTGCGCCGCTCCCGGGGTGCTCCCGCGGGCCACCCGCCGGACGCGCCCCGGGAGCAGACCGTACCGGGCCGACCCGGTGCGACACACCCGAGAAGGATCAGCCGAACGGATCACCCGAACCGTCCGGCGAGCGTTCACCCGAACCGGCCGGCCGACGGAGACCGGCCGGCCCCCGCCCCGACCCCGACCGCAACGGCGGCCCCACCCGGCCACCATCCCGACCGCGGCCCCACCGACCGTGGCCCCACCGACCGCGGCCCCACCGACCGCGGCCGCAACCACCTACAGCGGCAACTCCGCCGGCTCCAGCAGCCGTACCGCCACGTCCGGCGCGAAGCCGCTGTCGTGCGCGACCCGCCGGGCGAACTCGGCGACGCCGGAGAGCTGCCGTTCCCCGAGCGAGAAGTCCAGCGCCTCGCTGAAGTACCGCTCCAGCACGTCCGCCCCGAAGGCCTCCCACCGGGCGGCCTGCTCGGCGACCTTGGCGGCCTCCACCAGGGACAGGTCGCGGGACTCCAGGAAGGCCCGGTGCACGGCGGCGGTCAGCTCCGGGCACCGCTCGGCGAACTCGCGGCGCACGGCCCAGACCGCGAAGACGAACGGCAGGCCGGTCCACTCCTTCCACATCTCGCCGAGGTCGTGGACGGTCAGCCCGAGGTCGGCGGCCTGCCCGAGGTAGGCGCGCAGCGCCGGGTCGCCGATCAGGACGGCGGCGTCGGCCTCGGCGAGCATCGCGCTGAGGTCGGGCGGGCAGCTGAAGTACTCCGGCCGCACGCCCTCGCGCTCCTCCAGGAGCAGCCGGGCGAGCCGGACGGAGGTGCGGCTGGTGGAGCCGAGGGCGACCCGGCGGCCGTCGAGGTCGGCCAGCGGCACCTTGCTCACGATCAGGCAGGACATCACCGGGCCGTCGCTGCCGACCGCGATGTCGGGCAGGACCAGCAGGTCGTCGGCGTTGCGCAGGTACTCCACGCAGGTGATCGGACCGATGTCCAGGGAGCCGTCGACGAGCCGGTCGCTCAGCTTCTCCGGGGTGTCCTTGGTGAGGTCGAGGTCGAGCAGATTGCCGGTCCTGGCGAGTCCCCAGTAGAGGGGGACGCAGTTCAGGAACTGAATATGGCCGACCCTGGGCCTGACCGGGGTGTTCTCCCCGCCCGGGGTGTTCTGGGGCTCCCGCGTTCGCGCGTCCGGTGTTTGTGCGTCCGGTGCTGCCACTGCGCCGCTCCCTTGCTGTTCGTGCGCCTCCCCGCAGCGTATGCCCGCCGTTCACGGCCACCGGCACCGGCCACCCGACACGCCCTCACGAGCCGCCAACGCGCCTTTGCGTGCCCGCTTCCGCCCCTCCGACACGCGCCTTGAGCGCCTCAAGTGACCTCTGGTCGTCACAGCTGCCGCATGCTAGCGTTGCCCTCAGTTGCAGTTTGATTCCCCTTGCAGTACTTGAAGCCTGCGGAGCATGTAACCGCAGGCTTTTTGTAGTTTTTCAGCAATATCGAAAAACTTCGGACTCATCCGGAGGCAGGGCGATCAGCGCAGCGGACCGGGCGCCACACGGTGTGGCCCCCGACACGCATCGCAAGGAGAACGGCATGGCCACGGGAACCGTCAAGTGGTTCAACGCTGAGAAGGGCTTCGGCTTCATCGCCCAGGAGGGCGGCGGCCCGGACGTCTTCGTTCACTACTCCGCCATCAACGCGAACGGCTTCCGTTCGCTGGAGGAGAACCAGGCGGTCACCTTCGACGTCACCCAGGGCCCGAAGGGCCCGCAGGCGGAGAACGTCACCGCTGTCTGACGATCCTCTGATGATCTGATCGCTCGGGACCCCGACGGGTCCGCCGACGGCTCCCGACAGCCGTCACCATGAGCACAAGAGCAGTACCCAAGGGGGCCCGCCCATCCGGTGGGCCCCCTGCCTTTTCGAGCCGGGGCCGCACGGCGGCCGGCGCACGCGGAAGGGCCCTCCCCCGTCACCGGGGGAGGGCCCTTCCGTCGTACCGCGCCCGCCTGCTCCTACCGACGCGGGGCCGCTTCGCGAATCCGGCCGCGCCGCGCATCAGGCCGGGCCGCGCATCAGACCGCGTCGCGCATCAGGCCGCGGTCGCGGCGGCGGGGGCGGCCGGGGCGGCGGCCACCGGGGCGTCCGTGTCGTACAGGTCGCCCGAGGGGTTGTTGTACGCGGCGACGTCCAGGATCTTCTCCCGGGCGGCGACCACGACCGGCACCAACGCCTGGCCGGCCACGTTGGTCGCGGTGCGCATCATGTCCAGGATCGGGTCGATGGCGAGCAGCAGGCCGACGCCCTCCAGCGGCAGGCCCAGGGTGGACAGGGTCAGCGTCAGCATGACGATCGCACCGGTGAGGCCCGCGGTGGCGGCGGAGCCGACCACCGAGACGAAGGCGATCAGGACGTAGTCCTTGATGCCGAGCTCGATGTTGTAGACCTGGGCGACGAAGATCGCGGCGATCGCCGGGTAGATCGCGGCGCAGCCGTCCATCTTGGTGGTGGCACCGAACGGGACCGAGAACGACGCGTACTCGCTCGGGACGCCGAGGCGCTCGGTGACGCGGCGGGTGACCGGCAGGGTGCCGACCGAGGAGCGCGAGACGAAGGCCAGCTGGATGGCGGGCCAGGCGCCCTTGAAGAAGTGCAGCGGGTTGAGGCCCGCGGCGAAGCGCAGCAGCAGCGAGTAGACGACGAACAGGACCAGCGCGCAGCCGACGTAGATGTCGAGGGTCAGCGTGGCGAAGGGCTTGAGCAGGTCCCAGCCGTACTTGGCCACGGACTTGCCGATCAGGCCGAGGGTGCCGAGCGGGGAGAGCCGGATGACCCACCACAGTGCGGTCTGGGTCAGCTCCAGGACGGACTCGCTGAGCTTGAGGACCGGCTCGGCCTTGGCGCCGAGCTTGATGATCGCCGCACCGACCACGACCGCCAGGAAGACGATCTGCAGCACGTTCACCTTGGCGAAGGCGTCGACGATGTTGGTCGGGAAGATCCCGGTCAGGAAGTCGACCCAGCTGCCCTTGGAGTCGAGCGCCTTGAGGCCGTCGGTCTTCAGGTCGGTGCCCCGGCCGGGGTTGGTCAGCAGGCCGAGGCCCAGGCCGATGCCGACCGCGATCAGCGAGGTGATCATGAACCAGAGCAGCGTGCGGGTGGCCAGCCGGGCCGCGTTGGTGACGTTGCGCAGGTTGGCGACGCTCACCACGATCGCGGTGAACACCAGCGGCGGGACGGCCAGCTTGAGCAGCTGGACGAAGGTCTTGCCGATGGTCTCCAGGGTGGTGGCCAGCCAGGAGATGTCGGCGGACCGGGCCAGGTAGCCGAGGCCGACGCCGAGCACCAGGCCGGCGACGATCTGCACCCAGAACGGTGTCTTGCGGATACGGGCGAGCACGGACGGCGACGAGGTCGCCTCGGGCGCTGTGGACATGGGGGTGCGTCTCCGGGGGAGGGCGTGGCTGAACGGTGGGGTGTGGGGCGGAGCGGGCGGCACGACGCGGGGCCGGACGGGGAGGGGTCGGGCCCCCGGTCAGGGGCGTGCCGCCCCGGTACAGCTCAGGGCGGTACGGCTGATGGCGCGACAACGGCGCGGGCTGTCCACAGCACCGGTCGGAACGCAGGGGCGGGCGGCGGCGGGCAGCGAGCCCGGGCCGTGCATCCGCAGTGCGTCCGAGGTGGTCATGGCCGATACGTTAGCAGTAAAGGTTTGAGATGTTCAAAGTAGTTGTTTGAGATGACCTTCGATCTCCGGGCCCCGAGGGCGATATCCGGACACGAACGAAGCTGACGCCCCATCAGTGCATCGCACCGGTCCGATTGACTGCCGATTGGTTATACGTATAACCTTGACGACGTCCCCGCCCCCGCCTGCCCAGACCGGAGAGGAAGGCCGATGGGCTACCTCGCCCTGCTCCGTGCCCCGCACGTCACCCGCCTGCTGCTCGGCACCCTGCTCGGCCGCCTGCCCGCCGGCATGACCGCCCTGGTGATCGCCCTCGCCCTCCGCGAGGCCGGCGCACCGTACGGGCGGATCGGACTGGCCACCGCCGCGTACGCGATCTCCGCCGCCGTCGGCGGGCCGGTCCTCGGGCGGATCGTCGACCGCACCGGGCAGCCCCGCGTCCTGCTGCTCTCCGCCGTGGTGGCCGGCGGCGGGTACGCGCTGCTCGCGCTCGCCCCCGCCTCCCCGCTGGCCGCCCCGGTCGGCGCCGCGATCGCCGGCCTCGCCATGCCCCCGCTGGAACCCTGCCTGCGCTCGCTCTGGCCGGACGTCGTCGAGGAGGAGCAGCTCGACACCGCCTACGCCTTCGACTCCGCCTCCCAGCAGATCCTCTACGTCGCGGGCCCGCTGGCCGTCGCCGGGATCGCCGGACTGTTCAGCCCGGTCGCCGCGCTCTGGGTGGCCGCCGGGCTCGGCCTGGCCGGCGCGCTGATCGTGGCCACCGCCGCACCGGCCAAGGCCTGGCGCGCCCCGGTCCGCGCGCACTCCGCCGGACTGCTCGGCCCGCTGCGCTCCCCCGGCCTGGTACTGCTGCTGATCGGACTGGCCGGCGCCGGTTGGGCGGTCGGCGCGCAGAACGTGCTGTTCATCGCCTACGCCGAGCACCACACCGGCGCGCTGCCGGGCGGCGCGGGCACCCTGCTGGCACTGGCGGCGCTCGGCGGGCTGCTCGGCGCGCTCGCCTACGGCGCGGTCAGGTGGCGGCAGACCACCGCCACCCGCACCTGGGTGATGGCGCTCGCGATGGCCGCCTCCTACCTGCCGCTGGTCACCCTGCCGGGGCCGTACCCGATGGCCGCGCTGGCCTTCCTGTCCGGGGTGATGCTGGCGCCGCTGCTCGCGGCGGCGTTCGTGCTGGTCGCCGAGCTGGCTCCGGCCGGCACGGTCACCGAGGCCTTCGCCTGGCTGGTGACGCTGTTCGCCACCGGCAACTCGCTCGGCTACGCGGTCTCCGGCAACCTCGCCGAGGACTCGCTGCGCCAGGTCTCGCTCTGCGCGGCCGGCGGGATCGCGCTCGGCGGACTGCTGCTGTTCGGCGCCCGGCGGTGGTTCCACCCGATGCCCCTCGCGGCCGCCCCGGCCCGGCCCGTCCCGGTGGGCTGAGCCACCCGGTGGGCCGAGCCCACCCCCGTGAACGACCGTGCCCCCCGGTGGTCTGGCCGGGGGGCACGGTCCTGCTCCTCTTCCCTACGGGCGATCAGCCGTGGCCGCGCGCCAGGTTGCGGGCAGACCGGCCACCGCCAGGGCAGGCCGCAGCCGGACCCAGGCCGCCGACGGATCAAGCCCCCGCCGGATCAGGCCGACGCCGTCGAGGAACGCAGCACCAGCGAGGTGGCCAGCGGCGCCACCGGCGCCACCCGCTCCCCGCGCAGCAGGCCCGCCAGCGCGGCCGCGCCCGCCCGGCCCAGCTCCTCGCCGGGCAGGTCGACGGTGGTCAGCGGCGGGGCGAGCAGCGCGGCCACCGCGACGTTGTCCATGCCGACCACGGACAGGTCCTGCGGCACCCGCAACCCCAGTTCGGCGGCGGCCTGGTAGACCCCGGAGGCGACCACGTCGTCGTCGCAGATCACCGCGCGCGGCCGGTCCGCCCGGGCCAGCAGCTGCCCCGCCACGGTCCGCGCGGCCCGGTGGCCCTCGTTCAGGCTCACGCCGAACTCCACCACGTCCAGGCCGAGTTCCCGTACGGCCCGCTCGAAGGCGGCCTGCCGGACCCGGAAGGTGTGCGCGGCGTGGGTGGAGCGCAGCCGGCCGATCCGGCGGTGGCCGAGGGCGGCCAGGTGCTCGACGGCGGCGCGCATCCCGCCGGCCACGTCGAGTTCGACGGTCGGGCGGGACCGGTCGGTGTCCGGGTCGGCGTCCAGGAAGACGGCGGGGGTCTCCGGCGGCAGCTCGCCGAGCTGGCTGTCGTCCGGGGAGCAGATCAGCAGGCCGTCGAAGCGGCCCGCGGTGGCGGCATCGGCGAGGGTCGCGCTGCCCCAGCCCGAACTGACCACGACCGCCAGGCCGTTGCGGCCGGCCTCCTGGTGGACACCCTCCAGCACCCGGCCGAAGAACGGCCCCTGGAGGTTCGGCACGGCGAGCAGCACCATCCCGCTGCGGCCCAGCCGCAGCTGCCGGCCGGCCGCCTGCGGGCGGTAGCCGAGGCTGCGGGCGGCCTCGCGGACCCGTTGCCGGGTGGCCTCGGAGACCCGGCGGCCGGCCTCGGCGCCGGAGAAGACCAGCGACACGGTGGCCTGGGAGACCCCGGCGAGCCGGGCCACGTCCCGGCCGGTGGGCCGGCGGACCGGAGCCGGCCAGGTCCCGAGCCCGCCCTCGGCCGGCGGCCCGGTCGGCAGCCCGTCGGGCTGACCGGACGGCTGCTCGTCGGGCTGCCCGGACGGCTGCTCGGGCGACACGGAGTCGGGGGTGGCGGGCACGGCGGCTGCGGCGGGGGTTCGGTGGTCGGGCGTGGGGCCGGGGGTCAGCTCTGCTTGGCGGCGGCCGCGCGGGCGGCGTCGTCCGCGGCGTCCTCCTCGGCGTTCTGCACGGCGATCCGCTCGGCGGTCCGGCTGCGCATCCCGGCGACCTTGCCGCTGATCTGGGCGGACATCTCGTCGCGCTGCTTGCTCAGCAGCGCGTAGCTGAGCGGCGCGGAGGCCACCGCGGCCAGCAGGAACAGGAAGATCACACCGGCCTGACCGCTCACCGGGATGATGCCGAAGTGCCCGAGCAGCAGGGCCACCAGCAGACAGCCGAGGAAGATGCTGACCCGCAGGGAGGTGTAGCGGAGCGTGGCGTGGGACTTCTCCGGGCCGTTGCTGCTCACTGGGACACATCCTTCTCGTCGCGCGGGGGACCTGGCGGGCCGGTCCTCCAGTGAAGCATGCCTGACGGCCGGCGCGGGCGGGGCCCCTCTGCGCGGAGTCGGGCGGGGAGGGCGGACGGGTCACCCGCTCAGGCCGTCCCGCGCCGCTCCCCGGCGGGTGTCAGCGCAGGTCGAGCCACATGGTGATGTCGTCCCGGTCGTCACCGGGGGCCACCCGGATCGCGGCCGGCACCCGGCCGACCTCCCGGTAGCCGCTGCGGGCGTAGAAGTCCTCCAGCCCCAGGCCGCCGCGCGCGGTGAGCCGCAGGGCCGCCAGTCCCCACTCCCGGGCGGTCCGCTCGGCCTCGGCGAGCAGCCCGGCGCCGTACCCGCGGCCCTGGCAGTCGGGGTGCACCATGACCCGCTTGAGCATCCGCCAATGCTCCATGGGCCCGAAGCGCATCGACTCGAAGAACAGCAGGCCGACCAGCCGGCCGGTGTCGTCGTGCGCGACCAGCAGCCGGTCCGGGCCGTCCGGCGCGACGCCGGTGAACTGGCGCTCGGCGGTGTCCCACACCTCGTCCTCGGTGACCGGCGCCACGAAGCCGACCGCGCCGCCGGCGTTGGTGACGTCGGTCCAGAGCCGGACGATCTCCGTCCGCAGGTCGGGGTCGAGCTTCGGGTCCAGGGTGAAGGTGAGCGCCATGGGTCGGAGCCTAGACCTCCGCCCCGACAGGCCCGATGGGCGACGGACGACGGGCGACGGGCGGCCGGGCGACGGGCGGCCGGGCGACGGGCGGCCGGGCGACGGACCGGCAGCGGCACCGCGCCGGCGGCCCTCGGCGGACGGCCGCCCCCACCCGCCGACGGGCCGCACCCACCCGCCGACCGGCCCCTCACCCGAGCGCCGGCACCGCCCGGTCGGTCCGCCCGGTGCGCAGCGCCAGGCAGAGCCCGACCGCGACCGCGCACAGCCCGCCGGCGCCGTACCAGGTCAGGTCGTAGTTGCCGAGCGCGTCGCGGGCCAGCCCGGCCAGGCCCGCGACGACGGCCGCGCCGATCTGGTGGCTGGCCAGCACCCAGCCGAAGACGATCGGGGCGTCCTCGCCGAAGTGCCGGCGGCACAGCGTGACGGTCGGCGGCACGGTGGCGACCCAGTCCAGGCCGTAGAAGACCACGAAGGCGAGGATCGGCGGGTGCAGCGAGCCGGCCAGCAGCTGCGGCAGCAGGAGCAGGGACAGGCCGCGCAGCCCGTAGTAGACCGTCAGCAGCACCCGGGAGTCGACCCGGTCGGTGAGCCAGCCGCTGAAGACGGTGCCGACCACGTCGAAGACGCCGATCAGGGCGAGCAGGCTCGCGGCGGTGGTGACCGGCATGCCGTGGTCGTGCGCGGCCGGGATGAAGTGGGTGCCGACCAGGCCGGCGGTGGTGGCGCCGCAGATCGCGAAGGATCCGGCCAGCAGCCAGAACGGCCGGGTCCGGGCGGCGTCGCGCAGCACCCGCAGCGAGCGGGCCAGGGCCCGGCCGTCGGTGACGGGCGGCGCGGGCTCCTCGGTGGCGCCGTACGGGAGCAGGCCGAGGTCGGCGGGCCGTTCGCGCATCAGCAGCAGGACCGGGACGGCGACGGCGCTGGCGGCGAGCGAGACCACGACCACCGCCGAGCGCCAGCCGTGCTGTTCGACCAGCCAGGCGCCGACCGGCAGGAAGACCAGGTTTCCGGCCGCGCCGGCGGCGGTCAGCACGCCGGTGACCAGGCCCTGGCGGGCCCGGAACCAGCGGCCGGTGATGGTGGTGGCGAAGGCGCCGGCCATCGAACCGCTGCCGAGGCCGACCAGCACGCCCCAGCAGAGCACCAGTTGCCAGGGCTCGCGCATCAGCATGGTGAGCCCGGAGCCGACCGAGATGGTCAGCAGCGCGCAGACCACCACCAGGCGCACCCCGAACCGGTCCATCAGCGCGGCGGCGAAGGGGGCGGTGAGGCCGTAGAGGGTCAGGTTGACGGAGGTGGCGCTGGAGATCGTCCCGAGCGACCAGCCGAACTCGTTGTGCAGGGCGTCCATCATCAGGCTCGGCGTGGAGCGGAAGCCGGCCGAGCCGAGCAGGACGAGCAGGGCGACGCCGGCCACCACCCAGGCGTAGTGCACCCGGGGGCGCTTGGCCGGGGCGGGCGGGGCGGGCCGGGCGGAGCCGTGCGGATCGGGGACGGGCGTGGGGGTGAGGGCGCTGCGTTCGGTCACGCGGACGAGTGTCCCGGGCCGCCGGGGCCCGGACGAGTGGCCTGAATGACAGCTTTCGCAAGAATCGGGCCACGGTCCGGCGTAGGCTGGCCCGGCCCCACCCGCACGCACCCGCCCTCACACAGCCGCCCGCAGCCACACCGGAAGAGGACCCGATGGCGCACCTGGTCGCGGTACTCGCCCTGAAGGGCGTGATCGCCTTCGAACTCGGCATCCCCGCCCGCATCTTCGGCGGTGCCAGGGATCCCTCCGGACAGCCCCTCTACGAGGTGGCCACCTGCACCCTGGACGGGCGGCCGATCGCCACCAGCGCCGACTTCCGGGTCGCGGTCGACCACGGGCCCGAACTCCTGGAACGGGCCGACACGGTGGTGATCCCGGCGTCCGCCGATTCCGGCCCGGAGGTCGCCGACGCCTGCTTCACCCCGGAGCTGGCCGCCGCGCTGGCCCGGATCCGCCCCGGCACCCGGCTGATGTCGATCTGCACCGGCTCCTTCATCCTGGCCGCCGCCGGCCTGCTGGACGGCCGCCCGGCCACCACCCACTGGCGGTACACCGAGCGCTTCGCCCGGCTGTTCCCCGCGGTGCGGCTCGATCCCGACGTGCTCTACACCGACGACGGCGACATCCTCACCTCCGGCGGGGTCGCCGCCGGGGTGGACCTCTGCCTGCACGTGGTGCGCCGCGACCACGGCAGCGCGGTGGCCAACGCGGTGGCCCGCAACTGCCTGGTGCCGCCGTGGCGCGAAGGCGGCCAGAAACAGTACGTGGAGGCACCGAGCCCGGCGGACACCGACGGCCCCGGCACCGCGGCGGTGCGCGCCTGGGCGCTGGAGCACCTGGACCAGCCGCTCACCCTGCGCCGGCTCGCCGACCGGGCGGGCGTGAGCGTACGGACCTTCACCCGGCGCTTCCGTGAGGAGACCGGTGCCAGCCCCGGCCAGTGGATCACCACCCAGCGCACCGAGCGGGCCCGTCAACTGCTGGAGCGGACCGATCTGACGATCGATCAGATCGCCCGGGAGTCCGGCTTCGGCACCGCCGCCTCGCTACGGCTGCAGCTGCGCGGCCGGCTCGACGTGGCCCCGAGCGCCTACCGGCGCACCTTCCGCGCCGTCCCCCGGTAGCCGCCGACCACCGGGCGCCCACCGGCGGACCCCGGCGCGCGACCTGCGGCGAGCGGACCCCGCCGGAGGAACCCCCGCCGGGAGACTCCCGCCGATTGATTCCCGTCGGCCCACTCCCGCGCCACGAAACGGAATCCGATCGTCAGGTGGCCGGATCCGTACACCCCGGAGCAGCACAGTGGATGGCGGCGAGCCGCGCGCACCCCGAGCGCGGAACGGCAGGCCGCCATCCAACCGCGACGCGCGGGCCCTGAACCCGCGCCGCGGCCTCCGCACTCGCCGAGGAGCGGCCCGTGACCGGCAGTCCGCGGACCCCCTCGCTGACACGATCCCCCTGGACAGCGGCACCGCGGCGGCGGACGGACGTCCCCTCGGCGTCCCCTCGCAACGGAGAGCCGCACCCAAGCGTGATCAGTCGGATACGTCACGTCAATGGGTAGTCCGAAATTCGGAATGGTTGCGTCACCTTTCAGCCGGTGATCGCCGCGGGTGATCGGCACCGCTCTCCGGCCGCCCCGGAAGCCGCTATTGCGCCAAAGCCGCCCAGTCCACGTCCGCCAGCGGATCGGCCGGCCGGGCGTCGGCGCCGATCTCGCACCAGACCCGCTTGCCCGAGCCGTCCGGGTACCAGCCCCAGCGCTCGCAGAGCAGCTCGACCAGCTCCAGGCCTCGCCCGTTGGTCGCGTCCTCGTCCGCGCCGGCGTGCCGCGGGGCCGGCGCGGTCCGGCTCGCGTCGGCGACCTCCACCCGCAGCGGGACGGCCCGGCAGGCGCGCTCCTCCTCCGGCCCCTCGGTCACCGGCAGGCAGAGCCTCAACACGGCCGGACAGCCGGTGTGCACCACGGCGTTGGTCACCAGCTCCGAGACCACCAGCACCACCGTCTCGGCCATCGGCGCGTCCGGGTCCACCCCGTGGTTCAACAGCCTGGAGCGCACCCAACGGCGGGCCCGGCCGACCTCGGCGGGGTCCGCCTGCACCGCCAGCTGTACCTGAAGAACCTGCACCGCTCCACCACCCGCACTCGCAGTTCGGCCAAAGTCCCGATCGGGCCGGATCGACCCGCCGCCGGGCCCGCGCACTCCGCCCGGCGCCACCCGAGCCGCCGCCGGGCGCCCGCCCGGCCCGTCCACCGCGCCCACTCGTCCGCGCCGACTCGTCGGTCGCGCACCGGCCGCGACACGAATACGCCTCAGGATGGGCGGGCGGGCGGACCGCAGCAAGCGCTTCGGGCATATTCCGGCGATCGGGGGACAGGGCAGTGCATACTGTCCCGCTCACTCTCGCGAGCCTCGTACCGGCGCTCGTCCGGCCGGGCCGACCCGCCGGTCCCGCTGTCGGGAACCTACCGCCGCGCGCCCCCGGCTCCCCGCCCGCCACTCGCGAACCACCCGTGCGACATATGTCCAACGGCTCTCGAACAGCGGCGTCGACGGACCGTCCCACGAGCGGACCGTCGCACCATGTGACGATCCGCGCCGGAACCGCCCCGGAACCGCGCCGGTGCCACCCCGGTACCACGGTCCGCCCCGTACGGCGCCCCGCTCCCGACGATCCGCGAGGACCGGTTCCGTTCTTGCCGGATTCCCTCCCACCGCGGACCGGCCGCAAGATACCGTTGGGTAAGCCAGCGAACCCGGGCAGGAGGGTGGTTCCCGATGGCCACCCCGGAGCGGCCCCCGCGCTGGGACGAGCAGCTGCAACGCCGCCTCGCGCGCGGCGAGGAGACGGCGCTCGGCGAACTCTACGACCAGCTCGCGCCGATGGTGCACGGCCTGGCCGGGCGGATACTCGCCGACCAGACGGCCGCCGCCCAGCTCACCCGGGAGATCTTCGCCCACGTCTGGGAGCACCCCGAGGACTTCGACCCCGCCCGGGGCTCCCTGCGCTCCTGGCTCGGCGCGCTCACCCACACCCGCGCCGTCGAACGGCTGCGGGTGCGGCGGGCCGCCGAGCACCTTCCGGGCTGCGACACCCGGGGCGCCGAGGCGGAGATCCGCGCCGTCGCCACCGCCGCGCGCGTCCAGTACGTGGTCGACTCCCTGCCCCAAACCCTGCGTGAGACCATCGCGGTGACGTACTACGACGGCCGCACCTACCGGGAGACGGCCCGGCTGCTCGGCATCAGCGAGCAGGCCGCCAAGCAGCGGATGCGGCTCGGACTGGAGCTGCTGGCCACCGAACTGGCCGAGGAGCGCGCCCGCCAGGACGAACCGGGGACGGGGAGACGTGAGCAGCACTGAGGAGCAGCACGACGCCCTGCGCTCGCTGCTCGGCGCCTGGGCCCTCGGCGCCTGCCCGGCCCGGGAGGCCGCCGACCTGGAACGGCACCTGCGCGATTGCCCGGAGTGCGCCGAGGAGGCGGCCCGACTGCGCGAGGCGGCCGGCTGGCTCTCCCTGGACGAGCCGCTGGACCAGCCCGGCCCGCTGCGCCAGCAGGTGCTCGACTGGTGCCTGGCCCGCCGCCCGGCCGAACTGCCCGTCCCCGCCTGGGGCATGCCGTACACCGCGGAGACCGCCAAGCTCGACGCGCTGCTGCGCGACCTCGGTCCGGAGGAGTGGCAGGAGGTGGCCGAACTGCCGTGGCACGGCGGCACCGAGCGGCTGCGTCCGGCCGAGGTGCTCGGCCGGCTGACCGCCGTGGACGGCTTCCTGGCGCTCGCCCTCGGCCTGCCCGACCCGGTGCCGACCGGTCCGGGCGCTCGGGAGACGGCCGCCGAACGCCGGGTGCCGCCGCAGGATCCGGCCCGGCCGACCGCGCCGCCGCGCGTCCCGCCGCAGGGCGGCCCGTACGGCGCGATCACCGCGCGCACCGCCCGGCTGCTCGCCGACCAGGGCGCGCTGGCCCCGCAGTCGGTGCGCTCCCGGTGGCGGCGGCAGACCCACGACCTGGTGCGCAGCGCCGCGCTCGCCCCGCAGGGCAACACCCCGGTCGACTACGGCGACTCCGTGCTGCCGCTGCGCGACGCCTTCGTGGACCGCGCCCTGGAGTGCTACGTGCACGGCGAGGACGTGGCCCGGGCGGTCGCCTACCCGTACGACCCGCCGGCGCCGCAGCACCTGCGGCAGATGGTCGAGTTGGTGGTCCGGCTGCTCCCCCGGGCGCTGGACGGCCTGCGCGCCGCCCGCCCCGAGCACGCCGGGGCCCCGACCGCCCCGACCGCACCGGACGGCGGCAGCACCGGGAACGGCGGGAGCGGGACCGGCCGACGGCTGCGGCTGGTGGTCGACGGCCCGGCGAGCGGTGAGTGGCTGGTCCCGCTGGACGGCGCCGCCGGCCCGGACGCGGCGGCGCCCGGCGGGGAACCGGTGGCCTCGATGGTGCTGGACGGCCTGGAGCTCTGCCAGTTGGCCGCCGCGCACCGCGACCCGGACCGGCTGCCGGTCGGCGAGCACGGCGACCGGGCCGCGGTCCGCGAGGTGCTGCACGCGCTCCCGCTGCTGTCGCGTCCCTAGAGCCCGGGGCCGTCCCGCCCCCGGTGCCGGGGACCTACGCGAAGACGACCGTGCGGGCGCCGTCGAGCAGGACCCGGTGCTCGCTGTGCCACTTCACCGCGCGGGCCAGCGCCTGGCACTCGACGTCCCGGCCGATCGCGACCAGCTGGTCCGGGCTGACGTCGTGGGTCACCCGGGCCACCTCCTGCTCGATGATCGGGCCCTCGTCCAGGTCGGCGGTGACGTAGTGCGCGGTGGCCCCGATCAGCTTCACGCCGCGGGCGTGCGCCTGGTGGTACGGCTTGGCGCCCTTGAAGCTCGGCAGGAAGGAGTGGTGGATGTTGATCACGCGGCCGGACAGCTCGGTGCACAGCTGGTCGGAGAGCACCTGCATGTAGCGGGCCAGCACGACCAGTTCGACCTGCTCCTTGGCGACCAGGTCCAGCAGCCGCTGCTCGGCCTCCGCCTTGGTGTCCTTGGTCACCGGGATGTGGTGGAAGGGGATGCCGTAGCTCTCGGTCAGCTGCTGGAGGTCGGTGTGGTTGGAGACCACCGCGGCGATCTCCACCGACAGGGCGCCGATCCGGGTGCGGTAGAGCAGGTCGTTCAGGCAGTGCCCGAACTTGCTGACCATGAGGATGATCCGCATCCGCTCCTCGGTCGGGTGGATCTGCCAGTCCATCGCGAAGGAGGCGCCGATCGCGGCGAAGCTGGCCCGCAGCTTGTCCGCGGTGACCGGCTCGGGGGCGGAGAAGTGCACCCGCATGAAGAAGAGTCCGCTGTCCCCGTCCCCGAACTGCTGGCTGTCGATGATGTTGCAGCCGGTCATGAAGAGGTAGCTGGAGACAGCGTGGACGATGCCCTGCTTGTCGGGGCAGGACAGCGTGAGGACGTACTGGGCGCCGGCCGGCTGCTGTTCCACTTGGGGGTATCCCGTTCTGAGCTCGTGACGTGCGTGGACGGTCCAGCGTGTCACATCCTGGACAGTCGCCGCCCCGCTGCCCGTACTGCGGGACGGCGGCGTCCGCCCGGGCCGGCCCGGGTGCCGGACCCGGGTGCCGGACCCGGGTGCCGACCTGCGCTCAGACCTGGGTGAGGATGCGCAGCACGTCCAGCGACTTGGGCGCGGCGTCCGGGTCGTCCCCGTCGCCGACGGCCAGCAGGACGTGCGCCTCGCGGGCGGCCCGGACGGTCTCCGGCCAGCCGGGGTGGCCGAAGTAGGCGGAGGCCGGGGCGTCCGCGCCGACCTCGTGCAGCAGCTGCACCGCCCGCAGCACCGCGACGTCGACCAGCGCGGCCTCGGCGGAGTCACGGAAGATCGTGCCCACGTACTTCTCGGCGGACCAGCGGTCCAGCCAGGTGTCCTCGACGAGCCGGTAGACGGCGTCGGTCACGTCCCCGTACCCCTCCCGGCCGGACAGCCAGGCCTCCTGCTGGAAGGCGGGGTCGGACAGCATGTGCAGCGCCGAGCGCAGTCGGGCTCGCCAGCGCCACCAGGGCAGGTCGTTGAGCGGCATGCCGCCCATCGTGCTGGAGCGGTGGCCCGGACGAGAAGGGGTTCGGGCGTACCGGTGCGAAGAATCTGTGCTGGCGGACATGGTGAGCGATCGTACGTTCCCTGTCCGTTCGTACTCCACTCGCGATCTACACGCGTACCGCTACGGATTTCGGCTGCCGTTGGTGAACCGTTCACATTTCCGCCCTCTCGGCTTGTGGCACCGGGGCTTGGCTGTCTCCGGTGCGCCGGAGTGCGCCCAGAGAGAGGGAAGACCGATGACCAGCCGAAGGGACTCGTTCCAGGCCCGTCCCCCGTCCGGGCGGCGCCGCCGCCGTCCGATCGCCGCCGCCGCGACCGCGGCCGCGTTACTCCCCACCCTCCTCTCGGCCTCCGCGTGCGGCGGACCGGCCGATGCCGCCGGCGGCGACGACCTGGCGGTGATGACCTGGGCGCCGTCCGGCACCGGGACCGCCGACCGGCCGGGCATGACCGCGCTCGCCTCCGCGATCGGCCAGGACGTCAACACCAAGGGCGGGCTGAACGGCCGCCGACTGCGGGTGCTCACCTGCAACGAGCGCAACAGCGCCGACGGCGCCCGGGCCTGCGCCCAGCAGGCGGTGGACGCCAAGGTCATCGCGGTGATCGGCTCGTACAGCCAGTGGGGGGAGGCCTTCATGCCGGTGCTGGAGCGCGCCGGGATCCCGCTGATCGGCGGGTACGGCCTCTCCCAGCCGGAGTTCTCCAGCCCGCTGTCCTACCCGGTGGACGGCGGCATGCCCGCGCTGATCGCGGGCAACGGCCGCCAGCTGGTGGAGGCCGGCTGCAAGACCGTGGCCCTGGTCCGCCCGGACACCCCGGCCGGCGACAACCTGCTCGGCTACCTGGGCAACGCGCTGCGCCCCGCCGGGATCAGGCTGCAGGACGTGAAGGCGCCCGAGCAGTCCTCCGACTACACCCAGGTGGCCCGCAAGGCGATCGGCAAGGACGAGGCGGGCAACTGCGTCACCAGCGCCCTGGCCGCCCTGCCCACCGGCAACCTGCTCGACTCCTACCGCCGGCTGAACCCGAAGAACACCCGGATCGCCTCGGTGATCGGCAGCGTCCAGCAGTCGGTGGTCGACTCCACCGGCGGCGACACCGGCCCGCTCGGCGGCGCCTACGTCACCAGTTGGTACCCCCCGGAGTCGGCCAAGATCTGGGACGGGCTGCGCGCGGTGGTGCGCGCCGACACCACCGGCGGGAACACCATCGACGTCTCCGACCCCGGGGTGCAGACCACCTGGGTCGCCTACGAGGTGTTCCGCACGGTGACGCAGAAGCTGTCGGAGGCCGGCAAGCCGGTCACCTCGAAGTCGATCACCGGGCTGCTGGACGCCGGCGAGGGCATCGACACCGGGATCACCCCGCCGCTGAACTGGGGCGGCACCAACATGCTGCCCAGCACCGAGTCGCCCCGGCTGGTGAACACCTGGGTCACCTACCAGGTGGTCAAGAACGGCCGGATGACCCTGCAGCAGCCGGGCTTCGTGGACGTCCGCTGGGCGCTCACCGGAGGCCGCCCGCCGGCCTGACGCGCGAGGGGGCGGGCCCGCCGGAGGCCCCGCCCCGCCCGTCCTGCCGCTTCCGCCACAGGTCGCCCCCGCCTACAGGTCGCCGTCGCCCACGGGCCGCCCTCGCCCACGGGCCGCCCTCGCCTACAGGTCGCCGTCGCCGCGCACCGGCAGACCGGTCTGGCCGGCGATCGTGTTCCAGAGCGTGGAGGCCTGCTTCTTCGCGGTGGTCGCGGTGCCGCTGGCCTGGACGGCGTTCTTGTAGTGCTGGTTGTCCTGCTTCTTCGCGTCGCAGGCGGCCTGCGCGTCCTGCGCCCAGGCCGCGTACTCGTCGTCGGCCTGGGCCGAGGCGGCCCAGGCCGCGTTCAGCTGCTCGACCAGCTGCTGGCCGCCGGGCAGCTTGTCCGTCTTCAGCTGGCCGAGCTTGGTCTGCAGCTCGCGGCGCTTGCCGGCCGCCGCGGTGAGGGCCTGCTGGGACTCGGGGAGCTTGTCGCACTTCTGCACCGAGGCGACCGCGGAGACCACCGAGCTGCGGCTGTCGCTCGCGGTGCCCAGCAGGTCCGACAGCGGCTGCGCCTGGGCCTTGACCTCCGGGTCGACGGCGGCACCGGAGCCGCTCGCGCTCGCCGCGCCGGTGGCCGTACCGGTGCCGGCGGCGGCCACCGGGGTGGTCTTCTTGGCGTCCTTGGTGTCGTTGCCGCCACCGCCCATCAGCACGGCGACCAGGATGCCGGCCGCCGCGCAGCCCGCCACCACCCCGCCGATGATCAGCTTGTTGGACGGGCGGCGGTCGCGGCCGCCCCCGCCCGCCCGGGTCGCGTCGAAGCCCTCCCCGTGGCTCGGGGCGTAGCCCTGCTGGTAGTCCTGCGCCGGGTGGGCCGGCTGGGGCTGCGCGGCCGGCGGGTACGCCTGGTAGCCGGGCGCGGCCTGCTGCTGCGGGAAGCCGGACTGGGGCTGCGGCGCCGGGTAGCCGCCCGCCTGCGGGTCGGCGACCGGGTACGGCGGCAGGTGCTGCGTCTCCGGGGCCGGCTCGGCCTGCGGACCGCCGTACCCGGGCTGCGGCGCACCCCACGGGGCGCCCGCCGCGGGCATCGGCGGGGCCGGCGCGACGTGGGTCGGCAGTGCGTGCGCGCCCTCGCCGAGGTACTCGGGCTGCCCGGACGGCTGCCCCACCGGCGGCACCGCCGCGTGGCCCGGCTGGCCCTGCTGGCCCTGCTGCCCCGGGTACGGGGGCTGCCCCGGCTGGCCCTGCGGCTGGCCGGGCTCGGGGCGGAACAGGTCGTCCAGGTTGAAGTCACCCGAGTTGGGGTACGAGCGGCGCTGACTCAACGCGATTCCTCACCTGTGCAGGACCGCGCGCTGACGGCGGACCACATCTCGTCGGTTCTTGGGAGCATCACAGTTCCTTGGACGTCGCGCCCACGCTACCGGTTCACCTCACCGGGTGACCACGTGGGCGGGACATCCATCACGCTCCCTGCACAGACGATCCGGGGCTGCCCCCGGCCGGTCCGCCTCCCCTCAGGCCGCCTCCCCTCAAGCCGCCTCGGCGTCCGCCCGGGCGTGGAACTCCCGGACCACCCGCTGCTCCCGGTACGGCTCCAGCCGGCGCCGGAACTCGTCCAGGTACTCCACGCCCCGGTTGGAGCGCAGCCCGCTCAGCAGCCGCACCGCCTGGGTGCCCGTCTCGCAGGCGCGTTCCAGGTCCCGCTGCTGCAGCTGGGCGGTGGCCAGCAGCACCAGGTCCACCGCGCGGCGCCGGACCCGGGTCGGCGGGTGCAGGTCGAGCGCCCGGCGGGCGTAGTGCTCGGCCTGGCCGGCCTGTTCCAGGTCCCGGTGGCAGTGGGCCAGCTCGTCCGCGAGGTAGGCGTCGTCGAAGTGGGCGATCCAGTCCGGATCGTCCTCCGCGCGGCGTTTCTCCATCATCTCCAGCGCCCTGGCCGCCACCGCCTCGCAGGAGCGGGCGTCGCCGAGCAGGGCGTGGCCGCGGGCCTCGGCGGCGTAGAACATCGCCATCGCCGTCGGGGTGGCCACCGTGCGGGCGCCCTCCTGCGCGGCGCGGGCGAGTTGGGCGATCTCCCGCGGATTGCCGAGGGTGGCCGCCAGGTGGCTCATCGAGGCGGCCAGCACGTAGCCGCCGTAGCCGCGGTCGTCGGCCGCCTGGGCGAGCCGCAGGGCCTGGATGTAGTAGCGCTGGGCCAGTCCCGGCTGCCCGGTGTCCACCGCCATGTAGCCGGCCAGTTCGGTCAACCGGGCCACCGCGGCGAAGAGTTGGCGACCGGTCTCCTCCCGGTAGGCCCCGCCGAGCAGGCCGGAGACCACCGAGTTGAGGTAGTGCACCACGACCGGGCGCACGTGCCCGCTGCCGAAGCGGTGGTCCAGGTCGACCAGCATCGCCGTGGTCGCCTTGATCGCGGCCACGTCGGTCGGGCCGACCCGGGGGCCGCCGGTGCGCGCCACCACCGGGTCCGGCGGGGTGATCAGCCAGTCCCGGCTGGGCTCCACCAGCGCGGAGGCGGCGACCGTCGCCCCGGTCAGGAAGTCCCGTCGGCCGACGTCACTGCGCCACAACTCGCAGACCTGCTCCAGGGCCGCGCCCAGGGTCGGCGCGAACTGCAGCCCGATGCCCGAGCTCAGGTTCTTGCCGTCCGCCATGCCGATCTCCTCGACCGACACGCTGCGGCCGAGCTTGCGGCCCAGGGCCTCGGCGATCACGGCCGGCGCCTGCCCGCGCGGCTGCTGACCGCGCAGCCAGCGGGCGACGGAGGTCTTGTCGTACCTCAGGTCCAGACCGTGCTCGGCGCCGCAGAGGTTGACCCTCCGGGCCAAGCCGGCGTTGGAGCAGCTGGCCTCCTGGATCAGTTGCTGCAGACGCTCGTTGGGCTGTCGTGCGACGAGTGGTCTCGCGGCCATTGGGCTTCGCCTCCCCACACCCTCCGGTCCCGGCCGGTGGGCGACGATTCTGCTGATCTGTTGCCGACTGTCCGACCGTCCAAGGAATCTGACACCAGGTTAGCGATCAGCAACGCCAGCGGGATACCCACGGTGACGAACCGCACCCCCCTTGCGCCCTGGGAAATGCTCCCGTGCGCCCCCGCTGCGCCCGCCCCCGACCGCACCAACTCGGTTGAGTAACCGGAACGGGTGACATTGCCGGGATGCGCCCAACCGGGCGCCTCCGGCCCGTAACCCGCCTCACGCACGGTAGTTGAGCAGCGCGTGGAAGACATCCCCGACGCCTCCGGCCAGGACAAGAACGCCGGTCTGCCCCCGTTGCTCATCGAAGCCGTCGGCTACGCCGAGAACCGCCACTGGGAGGTGGCCCCGGGCGCTTGGCTGATCGACGGCGACGGGGCCGCCCGCTGCTCCTGCGGCGATCCGCGCTGCGCGCTGCCGGGCGCCCACCCGGTGGACGCGGACTGGGCCCGCAAGGCGAGCGCCGGACCGGGCGCGGTGCGGCGCTGGTGGACGGAACGGCCCCAGGCCTCGATCCTGCTGCCGACCGGCCGCTCCTTCGACGTCCTGGACGTGCCGGAGACGGCCGGCTGCCTGGCGCTGGCCCGGATGGAGCGGATGGACCTCCAGCTGGGCCCGGTCGCGGTGCTGCCCGCCGCGCCCGGGCGGATCGGCCGCCGGCTGCACTTCCTGGTGCTGCCCGGGGTCGCCGCCAAGCTCCCGGAGATGCTCCGCAAGCTCGGCTGGCCGCCCGGCCGGCTGGACCTGGTGGCCCGCGGCGAGGGGGACTGGACGGTCGCCCCGCCGTCCCGGATCGGCTCCACCGGGTACGCCCAGTGGGCCCGCTCCCCCTCCGCGCTCAACCGCTGGCTGCCGGACGCCGCCGAGCTGATCAGCCCGCTCGCGTACGCCTGCGGCCGCGACGCGCCCGCCCACCGCGCCGCCCAGGCCGCCCAGCCGGCCCCGGTGGGCTGACCGGGCACCCGCCCGGTTCACCCTCCCCCGGACAGCCGCCCTACGCCGATCGGGCGAGGGCGCGCACCGCGCGACACAACGCGCGCGAGTGACGGGCCTTGTCTCCCACCGGAGGCGGGGCCCGTCATACGCATGTCCGGATAAGGCCTCCGCCTACCCGCTGGTCAACCGGAGAAGCCCCCCGTACGAGTGACAGCGCTCAAGGATTGCCATGATCGGCCGAGGGGAGGAATGGCGGTGCGGGGACGCCGAAGGGGCGCTCGGACGGGGAAGCCGGGCGAGGCGGTGGCGGGGAGCGGGAGGGAGCAGGGAGGGACGGGAGGGAACGGGGAGGACGGGTCGGGCCCGCTGCTCTGGGAGGGAGCAGCGGGCCCGCTCGGCGGTCCGGGGAGCGGAGGGTCAGACCTGGGTCATGCCTGGGTCAGGCCTGGGCGACGAAGACGTGCTGGGCGATGTCCTTGCCCAGCTCCGCCGCGTTGTCGCCGCTGCCGACCAGCACACCGGCGACACCGGCGCTCACCTTGACCGTGGAGCCCGGCCGGACGCCCGCCCGGCGCAGGGTGCTCATCAGCACGCTGTCGGTCTGGATCGGCTCGCCGATCCGGCGGACCACCACGTCGGCCCCGGCCTCGCCCGGCTTGACGGTGTCCAGCGGGACGAGCCCGGCGTCGAAGCCCTCGCCCTCGGCCTTGGCGTCGCCCAGCTCGTCCAGGCCCGGGATCGGGTTGCCGTACGGGGACTGGGTGGGGTGGCCGAGCATGGCGAGCACCTTGCGCTCGACGGTCTCGCTCATCACGTGCTCCCAGCGGCAGGCCTCCTCGTGCACCTGCTCCCACTCCAGGCCGATCACGTCGACGAGCAGGCACTCGGCGATGCGGTGCTTGCGCATGACGCGCACCGCGAGCCGGCGGCCCTCCTCGGTGAGTTCGAGGTGACGGTCCCCCGCGACCTGGAGCAGGCCGTCGCGCTCCATCCGGCCGACCGTCTGGCTGACCGTGGGGCCGCTCTGTTCCAGGCGCTCCGCGATCCGGGCGCGCATCGGGACGATGCCCTCCTCCTCCAGCTCCAGGATGGTGCGAAGGTACATCTCAGTGGTGTCGATCAGCCCAGACATCGCCGCTGGCTCCGTTCCTCGGTGTCCTCATCGCCAATTCTGACGTACCGGGGCGGCAACCGGGCCCGCGCGGGGGCTTCCGGTACGGGATTTCGTTCCTGTTGACAGCGGCACCACCGGAACGCGACCGTGCTCGCCGTAGCTTTCTCCACCGGCGGTCCGGACCACCAGGACCGCCCCACCGAGCCGGCTCCCTCACCGGCAGAGAGCGGAGGCACCCGATGAACGACCTGGTCGGCAGGTACTTCGACGCCGCGATCGCCCACCTCCAGCGGGTCCGCGAGGAGGAGGCCGACACCGTCGAGGCCGCCGCCGCGCTGCTGGCGGAGGCGATCGCGGAGGGCCGCCGGGTGTTCACCTTCGGTGCCGGGCACTCCTCGCTGCCAGCCCAGGACGTCGTCTACCGGGCCGGCGGGCTGGTCCCGATGAACCTCCTGAACGTGCCCGGGACGGCCGGGGTGACGGTGATGCCCGCCCCGCTGTCGAGCGCCCTGGAGCGGGTCTCCGGGCTGGCCACCGCCACCCTGGACCTGACCCCCGCGACCACCGGCGACCTGCTGTTCGTGATCTCGCTGTCCGGCCGCCAGGTCATGCCGGTCGAGCTGGCCCGGTACGCCCGGGACCGCGGCCTGCGGGTGATCGGGGTGACCTCGCTGGCCTACCCGGAGGAGGTGCCCTCGGCGCACCCGTCCGGCACCTACCTGAAGGACCACTGCGACGTGGTGCTGGACAGCAAGATCGCGGTCGGCGACGGCGAGCTCACCCACCCCGGCGCCGAGACCGCCTTCGGCCCGGTCTCCACCATCGTGACCAGCGCGCTGATGCAGGCCGTGGTGGCCTCCGCGGTCGGCCGGCTGGCCGACCGCGCGGCCGCCGGGGACGCGCCCGCGCCGCCGCTGTTCCGCTCCGGCAACGTCCCGGGCGGCACCGAGTGGAACGCCAAGCAGATGGCCGACAACGCCGACCGGGTCTTCTACACCCACTGAACCGCGCACACCGACGGAACCCTGAACGCCCACTGAACCGCGCACACCCACGGAACCCTGAACGCCCACTGAATCCCGGACGCCCGCTGAATCCCGTACGCCCGCCGAACCGGGCGCGGCGCCGGGCCCGCCTGACACGCCCCTGCACGCTGAGTGCCGGAGCGAACACGGGGCGTACCGGACAATCCACCGGGCCTTCCCGGCCATTGCGGGCCGCCCCGGCCGGCGCCAGGCGTACCGGGAAGCCGCCCGGGGCAGGAGAGCGGTGCGACCGGAGCGACGGGTGGGGGCCGAACATGGCGTCTGGTGCGGGACGGACCGGGTGGGTGCGCGAGCGGGACCTGCTGCCCGGGTTCTTCTGGGCCGCCGACGCGGCCTCGCTGCGCGGGCAGCAGCGTTCGGTGCTGCTCTCCGCCTGGGAACTCGTCCTGCTGGTGGTCGCCGCCGCGACCGGCTCGGCCGACGGCGGGCCCTGGGCCTGGCCGGCCGCCGTCGCCTACCTCGGCGCGATCGTCCTGGCGGTGGTCATCGGCCGGCAGAACCCGCAGGGCCTCTGGTACGAGGGCCGGGCGGCCGCCGAGTCGGTGAAGACCCTCGCCTGGAAGTACGCCGTCCGGGCCGATGCCTACCAGCCGCCGCCGCGCACCCTGCCGGACGCCGAGGGCCTGTACCGCTTCCAGCTCGGCCGGGTGCTCGGCGCCTTCCGGGACAGCCCGGTCGTCGGCCCGGACGGCGGGGTGGAGATCACCGCGGCGATGCGCGAGCTGCGCGACCGGCCGCTGGCGGTGCGCCGCGAGGTGTACCTGGGCGAGCGGATCCGGGTGCAGCGCGACTGGTACCGGGCCAAGGCCCGCTACTGCGCCCGGGCCGGGCACTGGGCCGGGGTGCTCGGCGTGCTGCTGCCCGCGCTCGGCCTGGTGCTGGCGCTGCTGCGGGCGCTCGGCGCGTTCACCTACGACGCGCTGGGCACCGTCTCGGCGGTCGCCGCCTCGGTCACCGCCTGGGCGCAGCTGCGCCAGTACCGGCCGCTGGCGGCCGCGTACGGGCTGGCCGCCGAGGAGTTGACCCAGATCCAGTGCCAACTCGCCGAGCTGGACCTGGATTCGCCGGAGGCCGAGGAGATCTGGGCCCGGCTGGCCCGGGACGCCGAGGACGCGATCTCCCGCGAGCACACCACCTGGCAGGCCCGCCGGGAGGTGCGCACCACCACCGACCGGGAGTCCGAGACCGGTCCGGAGCAGGGGGCCGAACGCGCACAGGGAACCGACCCGGAGCGGGCGACCGGCCGGGAACAGCGAAGCGACCCGGAGCGGGCGACCGGCCGGGAGCACTGAGGAGGCCGCAGGTGTCGTTACGGATGGTCAAGACCGCGGACGACCGCGCCCTCGCGGTGGAGTCCCTCGGCGATCCGCGCGGTCGGCCGGTGTTCCTGCTGCACGGCATGCCCGGCAGCCGGGTCGGCCCGCACCCGCGCAGCACCGTCCTGTACCGGCTCGGGGTGCGGCTGATCTCGTACGACCGTCCCGGCTACGGCGACTCGACCCGGCTGTTCGGCCGCCGGGTGAGCGCGGCGGCGGCCGACGTCCGGACGATCGCGGACGAGTTCGGGCTGGACGGCTTCGCGGTGCTCGGCCGCTCCGGCGGCGGCCCGCACGCGCTGGCCTGTGCGGCGCTGCTGCCGGAGCGGGTCAGCCGGGTCGCGGTGCTGGTGGGCCTGGCGCCGCGCGACGCGGCCGGCCTGGACTGGTACGCGGGGATGACCCCGTCCAACGTCCGCGCGTACCAGGAGGCCGAGCGCGGGCACGGCCGGATCGCCGACGCGATGGAGTTCCGCTCCCGGCAGATCAAGGACGACCCGGTCCGGCTGCTGAACGGGCTGCGCACCGAACTCTCCCCCGCCGACCGGGAGGTGGTGGCCGACAGCGGGCTGCGGCGGATGCTGCAGAGCAACTACCGGGAGGCGTTCCGGCACGGCGCGGACGGCTGGATCGACGACGTGCTGGCCTTCACCGCCGACTGGGGCTTCGACGTCGGCTCGATCCGGGTGCCGACCTGGCTCTGGCACGGCGCGGACGACCAGTTCTCGCCGGTCGACCACTCCCGCTGGCTGGCCGACCGCATCCCGGGCGCCGAACTGTTCCTGGAGCCCGGCGCCGCGCACTTCGGGGCGTTCCGGGTGATGACCACCGCCCTGGCCTGGGCGGCGGGTTAGCACCTGAAGCGGCTTCTGAGTCCACGTACTCAGGTGCGGGGTGGGTCCGTTCTGCGAGGGTGGGCGGATGAGCAACTGGCGCCGCGGGTCGGCGAAGGTGGAAGGGATCCTGGGGCTGGTCGTGCTCCTCGCCGCCCTCGCCGGGCAGGCGGTGCTCGCCCCCGGCATGCCGGCGACCTGGCGCCTGCGGCGGGTCGTCCGCTCCAAGGCCTTCCGGCAGGCCCGCGAGGAGGCGGCGGAGCAGCTGCGGGAGCGGCTGGGCGAGATCGCGCGGACCTACGGGCTCCGGCTCGTCCTCTGCCAGACGATCGACAGCTGTTCGCGGGGTTCACGGCTGAACTTCCGCCTTCCCCACAGCACTCCCGGGGTCGAATCCGCGCTGACGGGGCACCTGCGGATCATCGGCTACTTCGCGCCGTCGGAGCCCGTCGAGCAGGCGGTCCCCGAACTGATCGAACGCCTCCCGCCCCAGCCGCAGTACTCGCGGGACCTGGATCCCCACAGCCCCGGCCCCCACTCCGTCCACGACGGGCGGGAGGTCGTCCAGATCGACTGGGACATCCCGGGCGAGCATCTGATCCCCGACTGGCAGCTGCCCCGGAAGAGCCGGAAGCACCTGCGCCGGACCGTCACGAACGACCCGGCCGGCCTCACCCCGGAGCAAGCCCGGGAGGCCCACGGGCCGCTCGTCGCCTGGTACCTCACCGACCTGTACTACGACCAGCCGAAGAGCAGGTAGCCCCGCCCCTCAGGGCCGTACCGGGGTCACCGGCTCCCCGCCGGCGAGCACCGCGAGGACGTTGTCCACCGCCAGGCCGCCCATCGCCTGCCGGGTGGCGACGGTGGCGCTGCCCAGGTGCGGGGCCAGCACCGCGCGTTCCTGGGCGAGCAGCGCGGACGGGACGGCCGGCTCGTGCTCGAAGTTGTCCACGGCCGCGGCGAACAGCGCCCCTGACTCCAGCGCGGCGGCCAGCGCCTCCTCGTCCACCACGCCGGCGGTCATGCTGACCACCACCGCGCCGTGCGGCAGCAGCGCCAGCCGGCGGGCGTCCAGGAGGTGCCGGGTGGAGTCGCCGAGCGGGCAGGTGACGACCAGCACGGTGGACGTGGCGAGCAGGTCCTCCAGCGGCTTCCAGTCGGCGCCCTCGGCCTGCTCGGACGGCAGTTCACGGCGGTTGTGGTAGCTGACCGGCATCTCGAAGGCGCGGGCCCGGCGGGCCACCGCCCGCCCGATCCGGCCCATGCCGAGCACGCCCAGCGGGGTGCCGGACAGCTCCATGCCGAGCAGGAAGTTGGGCGCCCAGGTCCAGGGCGTGCCGGAGCGCAGCAGCCGCTCGCCCTCGCCGAGCCGGCGGGTGGCGGCCAGCAGCAGCGCCCAGGCCATGTCGGCGGTGGCGGTGGTGAGCACCCCGGGGGTGTGGGAGACCAGGACGCCGCGCTCGGCGCAGGCGGCCAGGTCGATGTTGTGGTAGCCGACCGCGTGGTTGGCGACGATCCGCAGGGCGGGGCCGGCCGCGTCCAGGAACTCGGCGTCCACCCGGTCGTCCAGGGTGGTGAGCACGGCCCGCCGGCCGCGGACGGCGGCGAGCAGCTCGGCCCGGTCCATCGCCAGGTCGGAGTCGTGGCAGGTGACGGCGTGGTGGGCGGTGAGCCGCTCCATGACACCGGGCGCGAGGCGCCGGGTGACCAGGACCGGGGGGACCGGGGGCGGGGTGTCGCTCATGGTGCCGCAGCGTACCCCGCCCCCTCCCGATCAGACCGGCTGCGGCTCCAGGTCGCGGTTGATCCGCTTCCAGCCGCGCGCCGACACCGTGTTGGGGTGCTCCTCGCCGAACTGCCGGATCAGCTCGGCGATCGCCCGCGACCGCAGTTCGGCGGCCTGGGTGTGCCGGTTGGCCGCCCGCAGGGTGACGGCCAGGTTGGCCTCGCAGGCCACCGCGTCCGGGTGCTGCGCCGAGTAGCGCTCGCACAGGCCCCGGTGCGCGGTCCGGCCGAGCTGCTCGGCGAGTTCGAGCTGCCCGTCGTCGCCGTAGGCGTTGGCCAGGTTGATCATCGCGTTGAGGGTGTACGGGTGCTCCGCCCCGACCGAGCGGGTCAGCCCCTCGACGGTGAGCCGGCCGCGCTCGATGGCGCCCGGGACGTCGCCGCTGCCGCGCAGGTAGATGCCGAGGTTGTTGGCGCAGGCCAGGGTGAACGGGTGCTCGTCGCCGAACAGCCGGCGGTGGCCCTCGAAGACGGTGGCGCAGAGGTCGCGGGCGGCCTCCTTGTCGCCGAACGCGCTGTGGTCGGCGGCCAGGTTGAGCGCGCAGGCGAGCGCGTCGGGGGCGTCGGCGCCGTAGCGCTCCAGGTAGCGCTCGTAGGTCTCCTTGGTGATCCGGCGGGCCTCGGCGAGCTGGCCCATCCGGCGCAGCGAGACGGCCAGCGACTTGGCGTTGCGCAGGCTCTCCGGCAGGCCCGGGTCGAGCCCGTCGCCGAACTCCGCGGTGACTTCCTGGAGCAGCTCCACCGAACCGCGGTAGTCCCCGAGTTCGCGCAGGTCACGGGCGAGGGCGGACTTGGTGATGAGGGTGTACGGGTGCTTGGGGCCGAGCACGGCGGTGCGCCGGTCGAGGGTCTCCTGGTCGAGTTCGCGGGCGGCCTCGCTCTCGCCGACGAGCCGGTAGTCGATCGCCAGGTTGTTCGCCATGGAGAGCGTGCGCGGGTTGTCGTCGCCGAACAACTCGCGGAACTGGTCGAGGATCTCGCGGTCGAGGTCGAGCGCGGCCTGGAACCGGCCGAGCGCCCGGCGGTCGGCGCCGAGCGAGCCGGCCGTCATCAGGGTGTACGGGTGGTGCTCGCCGAGCAGCGCCCGCTGGCGCTCCAGGGTGGCTTCGTCCAGGGCCAGCGCGTCCGCGTAACTCCCCTGGGATCGAAGCACGTTGGCGAGCTGGAAGCGCAGCAGCAGGGTCTGCCGGTCGTCCTCGCCGAGCTTGCTGGTCCACTCGGCGTCGAGCGCGTGGCCGAGGTCGCGGGCGCGGTCGAGTTCGCCGCGCTTCCACAGGTAGCGGACCCGGTCGATGAGCAGCTGGCGGGTGTCCGCCTCGTCGCAGTTGTGCGCCTTGGAGGGCGACAGGTGCGGCCAGATCTCGTCGAAGGCGGGCCAGTTGGCCGGGTCGTCGGTGTCGCCGAGGACGGGCCGGGCACCGGTGAGGATGCGGTGCACCTCGTGGACGGCGATCTCCTGCTCGTCGGCGCTCATCCCGGCCCGGATCACCGCCTGGACGAGCCGGTGCACCTGGAAGCTGTTGCTGCCCGCGTCGACCTTGGCCAGCGCGTACCGGCCGATCGCCTGGATCACCTTGCCCAGCATGAACTTGTCGCTGAGGTCGGCGTCGTACTTCACCAGCGCCCGGATCATCTGGTCGCTGTAGAAGAGGTTCATCGAGATCGGCTCGGGCGCGAAGAACGCGCACAGCTGGAGCAGCCGCACCGCCGCCGGGGACTGCTGGCGCAGCCGTCCGATCGAGACGTTCCAGGTCGCGGCGACCGGGGTCGGGTAGTCGGCGGGGCGGCCGACGGCCAGTGCGCGGGCCGCCTCGGCGTGCAGCTGGGAGACGTAGGTCTCCACCGGGGTGCCGGTGGTGTCCAGCCAGGCGGCGGCGACCTCGACGGCCAGCGGCAGGTCGCCGACGGCTTCGGCGACCCGGTCGGCATCCGGCCGGGAGAGGCTGCGGGCGCGCCGGCACAGGTGCTCGACGCTCTCGCCGCGGGTGAAGACGTCGACCTCCAGCGCCTCGGCGTGCCCGGTCCAGGCCTGGTTGCGGGAGGTGACCAGGATGTGGCCGGAGCCGCCGGGGAAGAAGCGGCGGATCTCGGCGGGCTCGTCGGCGTTGTCGAAGATCAGCAGCCAGCGCGAGGTGGGAACGCCGCGGCGCAGCGCCTCCCGGGCGGCCTCGGCGGCCTCGGTCACCGAGTCGCCGACCCGCAGGCCGAGCCGGCGGGCGAGTTCGGCCAGCGCGGGGGCGACCAGCTCGGTCTGCTCGGCGTCGATCCACCAGACCAGGTCGTAGTCGGACATGAAGCGGTGGGCGTACTCCAGCGCCACCTGGGTCTTGCCCACGCCGCCGAGCCCGTACAGGGTCTGCGGGGTCGGCAGGACGGCCGCCATGCCGCCGCGCAGCTGGTTGCGCAGCTGCTCCAGGACGGCGGAGCGGCCGGTGAAGGAGGGGTTGCGCGGCGGGACGTCCCACACCGAGGGCTTGCTGCCGGGGAAGCGCGGTCCGCCGCTGGGGGCGTCGCCGAGCGGCGCGTCGCCGCGGCCGAGCGCGCGCAGCAGGCTCTGGACCGACTGCGCCTCGTCGCGGCCGACCAGGTCGACCGGGTTCCGGTTGCTGAACGGCGCGGTGAGCCGGACGTCGCCGACCCGGACGGGCAGCAGCTGGCGCCGGGTGCCGGAGGGGTCGGAGCTGACCACCGACTCCCACAGCGCCCGCGCCTGCGGGGAGCGCTGGTAGGCGGGCGAGAGCACGGCGACCGTCCGGTACGCGGAGTCGATGCCGCGCTCGGTCTCCTCGCGCGGGTCGGTGCCGGCGCTCAGGTCGCGGGGCAGCACCCGGAAGCCGGCCCGGGTGAGGACGGACTCGATCCAGTCCGCCCACATCCGGTCCTCGGGGACGTAGGAGAGGTAGAGGTCGGCGGGGACGGACGGGCGGCGGCGGGTGAAGGCGTCCACGTAGCGCAGCCGCACCTCCTCGTCCACCGGCGGCAGGCCGGTGACCCGCCCCTCGGTGATCATGGAGGTCAGCCGCTCGCAGGCGGCCAGCATCGAGGTCGGGGTGCCGGTCTGGTCGCCGAAGGTGGCGAGGATCTCCTCGTAGGCGTAGAACGGCCGGTACGGGATCTCCACCGAGCCCCAGTACTGGGCGAGTTCCTCGCCGCCGAAGCCGGAGGGCAGGCCGTCGAAGCGGACCCGGGCGAGGGCCCGGCCGGCGTCCGCCTTCTCCTTCTCGCCCTCGTCGATGCGCATCGGGACGGGCAGGATGCGGATGCCGCGCTCGCGGTACCGGTCGTGGATGTGCTGGGCGATCCGGGAGGCTCCGTCGATGGACTGGTCGCTCAGGGTGAAGCAGACCACCAGGTCGTCGGGCATCTGGACGGTGCAGATCTCGGCGATGTCGGACAGGCCGGTGCGGGAGTCGATCAGCACGTAGTCGTAGCGCTTGGCCATGTCGGCCTTGAGCGCGTCGAAGAACTGCCCGCCGTCGAAGCGGTCGTAGAAGATGTCCCAGTCGAGGTGGGTGACGGCCTCGGAGTAGTCCCGGTTGAACTGGCCCGCGGAGAGGAAGTCCAGGCTGCCGCCGGCCGGGAAGTGCGGCCAGGCGAGCGACAGCGCGTGCGGGTGCACCCGGGCGAAGTCCAGGTGCCAGCCCTCGGCGTGCTCGACCGGGCGCAGCGCCTCCTCGCGGTACTCGGCGATCAGGTCCATCATCCCGGTGGTGCCGGCCAGGGAGGCCGGGTCGAGGAAGGGGTGGAAGAACTTGGCGAGGCCCGGCGCCTCCAGGTCCCAGTCCACGGTGAGCACCCGGAAGCCGTTGGCGGCCAGGATCCAGGCGGTGTTGGCGAGGGCCATGGTGCGGCCGGTGCCGCCCTTGTAGGAGTAGAAGGTGATGATCCGGCCGTTGCGGTCCTGCTCCGCGGCCTTCCGCTCGGCCTCGCGCCGGTCGGCCAGGTCGGCGGCGGTGAGGCCGCCGAGGCGGAGGTTCCTGGTGCGGTTCTCGGTCATCGGTTTCCTCGTCCTCCCAGGGGCGCCATCCCGTCATCGGGGTCATCGCCGTCGTCGCGGTACTGGTCGTGCTCGCGGTACGGGTCATCGCCGTCGTCGCGGTACTGGTCGTGCTCGCGGTACGGATCGTTGCCGTTGGTGCGCCGCCGCGCGGGGCGGTCGTCGTGGGAGCCGTCCGGTCCGGGCCCGCCGCCGCGCCGGAAGGCGTCCCGCAGGCTCGGCCGGGGCGGCGGCGGTTCCTCCGGCTCGGCCCTGGTGCGCCCCTCGAAGGCGTACTTGGCCTTCATCGCGGCCCTGGGCAGCGCGTCGTCGAAGTCCTCCAGCGAGTGCAGCCCGGTGGGGCCGGTCGCGCCGAGGAAGCTCGGGCGGCCGGCCCGCCGGGTGCTCCGCAGCGCGTCGTCGCTCAAGTCGTCCAGCTCGCCCGCGCGTTCCCGGCACTCGGGGTCGTCGGCGTTGTACGGCTCCAGGACGCTGACCCAGGTCGCGTCCGAGCGGTCGAAGCGCCGGACCAGCTCGCGCCGGTGCGGGTCGCGCAGCGCCCAGCGGTCGAGCAGCAGCAGTCCGGGGGCCTCGGCGTGGCCCTCGATGATCGACTCGGCTTCGTCGTCGAACTCGTGCACCGTCGGCTGGAAGCCCAACTGCCGGGCCAGCCGTACCGCGTGCTGCGCGATCGGCGAGCCGACCGGCCGGTACGGGTGCCAGTCGGTGCGCCGCTCGCCGTAGTAGTCGGGGCTGCGGTCCTCCGGCAACTCGCCCTGGTGGTAGGCGAGCACCGAGATCCGCAGCTGCCTGGTCGGGGCGGTGACGTTGAACGCGCTGGGCAGGGAGTTGAATTCGAGGCGCCGCCCGACCGGGATCACCGTCTCCTCCGCGACCTGGACGATCCGGGCCGCCAGGCGGTGCACGGCCAGCTCGTAGGCGGCGCGGAAGTAGCTGAGCTTCATCAGCGCGTACAGGCCCTCGGTGGCGTAGTCCGGGCCGAAACTCGCGTGGTTGAACTGGAGTTCGCCGGCCACCTTGGGCAGCCGGTAGCGGCTCATCGGCGCCCACAGCACGGGGACGATGCCGCTGGTGCGCTCGGAGTCGAGGTTCGCCGGGTAGACCGGTCGGCGGGTGAAGGCGTGCCACTCCTGACCACACGGCACGCTGTTGAAGTACCGGGGGGAGTAGAGCGGGACGAACACCCGGCAGCTCGCCAGTTCGTCGGACAGCCGCTCGGCCCACAACTCGCCCTGGTGCATGGACTCGTCCATGAATCCGACCGGCACCCCGTCGGGGACGGTGGTGAGCTGGAGCACCGCCTCGCAGAGGTCCCGGTACAGCTGGCGGACCCAGTGGTTCGGGTCGCCGGCGCCCCGCGCACCGGCTTTCGGGGTGTGCGCGTAGGAGAGGAAGAAGTACGGCCGGGTGTCGTCCTCGTCCCAGCCCCGGTCAGTCACACGCGCCTCCCCCGGGCCCGTCGGCAACCTGCCTCCCGCAGCCCCCGTGCGGCGGGGCTTCAGTGTAGGAACGACTGACACCCCAATGGAATAGCACAACGACTCGCACGAATTGACATGACCGAAACGATGCCGCCGCCTTCTTCGCAGGAGCAGTACCCTCGTTCGGGCCGCCGCGAACGACCAGGAAGGCACCTCGTGGATCACCTCGACTGGCAGAAGTCCAGCACCAGCGGCGACGGTGCCGACTATCTGGAGATCGCCTCCGAGGGCGACCTGGTCCACATCCGCGAGTCGGACGACCCCGCCCGCGTCGTCACCACCACCCGCGCCAAGTTCAACGCCTGGGTCCTGGGCGCCAAGGCCGGGGAGTTCGACCACTTCGTCGCCTGAGCGCACGCCCGCACCCGCACCCGCACCCGGATAGCGTTCACTCTCACCTCATTGCAACGATCGGATCCCATGACGTTGCATTAGATTCTGGACCGTTGCAACGATTTCCCGGCAACTACCTGCAATAATGCGGATTCGACGCAACATGCTCGTTGCCACATTCATGAACGCAACGTAGCTTTTCCATCGTCAGAAACGACGGGCGCAGCAAGCGCCCGCCCCTCACGAAGGAAGCACGATGCAGAAGTTCGACACCACCGCCGCGATCACCGCCGTCCTCGACGTCCCGGCCGGACGCGTCCAGCTGATCGCCGCCGACCGCGCCGACACCACCGTCGAGATCCGGCCCGCCGACGCCTCGAAGGGCCGCGACGTCCGGACCGCCGAGCAGACCACCGCCACCTACACCGACGGCGTCCTGCGGATCACCACCGGGGGCAGGAGCGGGCTCACCGGCCCCGGCTCGGTCGAGGTCACCGTCCAGCTGCCGGCCGGCTCCCGCGTCGAGGCCCGGACCGAGGCCGCCGAGCTGCGCGTGGTCGGCCGGCTGGGCGACCTCGACTTCACCGGCGCCCACCGGCAGATCAAGATCGACGAGGCCGACGGCGTCCGCCTCACCGCCGTCGACGGCGACGTCGAGATCGGCCGGCTGAACGGCCCCGCCGAGATCAGCACCGCCCGCGGCGACATCCGGATCGCGCAGGCCCTGCGCGGGATCGTCACCCTCAGCACCCAGTCCGGCTCCATCACCGTCGGCGCCGCCCCGGGCACCTCCGCCGTCCTGGACGCCGCCACCGCCCACGGCCGGATCAGCAACGCCCTACGCAACGACGGCACCACCGAGCTCGACATCCGCGCCACCACCCCGCACGGCGACATCACCGCCCGCAGCCTCTGAGCGCTCGGAGCGCCCTAAACCCGGCACTCCTCCCGCCGGATCCGCTCCGCGAGGTCCACGGCCTCCCGGACCGGGACGAGGCGGCAGTCGGCGCCGCCGATCCGGGCGGTGGTGACGCCCCGGGCCAGCCGCAGGACCCGGGCGCCGAGGGCGCCGAAGTGGAGGTCGTCCAGGTCGGGCGCCTCGAACGCGGTCCAGCCGTCCTCCCCGACGCACCGGTACTCGCGCACGGCCACGTCCGGCAGCCGCAGGTCGGCGAGGTGGAAGGCGGTGAAGCGGTCCATCGGGACGCCGATCATCAGCACCCGGGCGTCCAGGTCGTAGAGCCGCCCCAGCGGGGAGTCGACGCCCAGGTGGCAGGTGTCGGGGTGGCGGGCGGTGATCTCCCGAGCGCGACGCCCCACCGCCGCCCAGGAGGTCTGCGGGTGGCGGCTGCGCAGCGCGCCGCGGTGGGTGCGGATCGCCTCCGACAGGGCCCCCATGGTCGGGGAGGCCGGTGTGGTGGCCGGGTCGAAGCGCGGCATCCGGGCCTGGTAGTCGGCCACTTCCGCCGGGGAGCGGCCGGCCACGGCGGCCTGGTGGATGCGCGAGGTGGCGGAGTTCTCGGGGGTGGCCGTGTAGGCGACCAGCGTGCCCTCGGGGCCCAGCAGGTCGAGCAGGGCGTCGATCACGCCGGCGGCCCCGCCCGGCACCGGGCCGAGCCTGCGCAGGGACGCCTGGACGTGCAGCACCGTGCCCGGGCGGACCCCGAGCTCGGCGAACTCGCGGCGCAGCGGGCGGACGTGGGAGGGGGCGGGGTCTGCGACGGCGAGGCTGCCGGCGCGGGGTTCGGTGAGGATGACGGTTCCCCGGGGTTGAGGGCCCCGGGGCGAGGGACGGCCCGGGGCGGGGCGGTTGTGGGGTCAGACCCCGGCCCGGTCCCGTCGCAGCCGGTCGGCCGTCTGCTCGGCGGCGGCGGGCAGCGACAGGGCGAGCCAGGGTGCCACGGTGGCACGCATGCCGTCGGCGAAGCGCAAGCCGGCCCCGGTCAGGGCTCCGGACCCGGCCAGCCGTTCCACGGCCTCGGCGGTGTACCGCCGCCAGAGCGCGAACTGCGCGCGCGCCCGGTCGGCGGCCTCGCCCGGCAGGCCGTCGTACGCCCGGGTGCGGGTGCCCCAGTACTCGGTGACGGCGAGGTGGGCGTACGTGCCTTGGAGCAGCCCTTCGAGCGGCCGGGGGTCGGGCCGCCAGGGGGCGAAGTAGAGCGCGGTGTCGCCGCGGTCGTACAGGTCGGTCAGGTCGAGCACCGCGCCGAGTTTGACGTGCTGGAACTCGTGCGCGAGCAGCAGTGCGAGGGTGGGCGCGGTGGCGGGCCGGGCGATGCCGACCGCGCCGTACGCCTGCCGGGCCGCCGAGCTGACGTCCCGCCCGGCGGGGCCGGGCCGCAACGGGGTGACCGTCGACAGTCCGGCCCGGATGCCCTCCGCGTATCCGGGCAGGTCCCGCCCGAGCAGCTCCCAGGCCTCGCGCAAAGCGCCCGTCCAGTCGAGCAGTTCGGCGTCCGGCAGCCGGTCGGCCACCGGGTGGTCGTGGGAGTCGCGCAGCGGGTCGGTGTCCTCCAGGGCGACCGTCCAGCCGCCGGCCAGCCGGACCCGCCGCAGCGGCTCGTCCAGGACCGTGCGCACCGGGCCGGCGACGGACCGCACCTCGAAGCCGTCGGCCCGTCCGGTGACCACCGCCTCCCCGTCGGGTACGGCGATCCGCCCGAGCGTCGGCAGGTGCAGCCACCCGCCGCGCACGGGCACCGGCACCGCGTCCCCGCGCCCGGCCCGGACGGCCGCGGCCGCGGCGAGGGCGGCCAGCGGGCCGAGCCCGAACCGGAGGTCCCCGGCGAGCCGCCGGGCCGCCCAGGCGCGGGCGTACGGGTGGGCGAGGACGGCGTCCACGGCGGCGGGGGCCTCGACGTCCAGTTCCGACAGCAGGGCCCAGGCCTCGGGCCGGCCCTGCCCGGAGGCGTCCCAGGCGGCGGCCAGCATCGCCCGGGTGAGGGCGAGTTGGGATCGGCCGAGCGCGGCGACGGTGTCCGCACCGCCGTAGCCCCGGGCGAGTTCGTCGAGTTGCGCGGAGGTGAGGGCGCCGGGCAGCACCGGGCGGTCGGCGGCCGGTCCGCCGCCCTGCACCGGCACGGCGGCGGAACCTCCGCTCCCCGCAAGCCCGTTGATCAGCGTCATGAGATCACCGCAGTAGACGGAGGGATGGTCGAAGCTGCCTCCTCCATCGTCGCTCCGATAGCGGTGGGCGTACAGCCCGCCTCCACAGGAGCGGACGACGGAGCAGGCGCGGCAGGCCTCGCTCAGTCCGGCCAGGCCGGACTGGCGGGCGGCGATGCCGGGGTGGCGGGCGAGGTCGTCGAGGCTGTGCGCGAAAACGTTCATCCCGGTGGCGGGCGCGCCGTCGTACGCGGTCTTCAGGCTGTCGGCCTGCTCGAAGCTGCCGTCCGTCTCCAGGACGGCCAGGTCGGAGGGCTCCAGCCCGAGCGACTCGGTGAGGCTGGAGAACCCGCGCAGCGTCCGGTGCACCGATTCGAAGATCCGCACGGCGAACGGCCGCCCGTCCGCCTCCCACAGCCCGTGGACGGTCAGCAGCCAGTCGGCGTACGGGGTGGCACCGAGCGCGTCGGGGCGTTTGGGCGGCTCGTCCCAGGTGGCGTGCGGAAGCAGGAAGTCGACGGCGGGGGGCCGGAGTTCGGCCAGTGCTCGGTACACGACCGCCGGGTCGTTCTCGACGTCCATCGTGCACAGCAGCCCGGCGAAGAGGTGCCGGAACCCGGGCTCGTTCAGCAGCCCGACGGCCCGCAGGACCTGCGGGTGGCTGCTGCGCCCGTCGGCGAAGCGCCGGTGGCGGTCGTTGGCGGCCCTGTCGCCGTCCAGCGAGATGCCGACCTTGAGGTCCAACTCCGCGAACAGCGTGCAGAAGGCGCGGCTCAGCAGCACGCCGTTGGTGTGGATGCGCAGGTCGAGCGCACAGCCGGGCGGCAGCGCGGCCCGGAGCGCCTCGGCGGCGCGGCGCAAGCGGTCCGGGCCGGCGAGCAGGGGTTCTCCCCCGTGCAGGACGACCCGGACGGCGGGCAGCCGGTGGGCGGCCGCGTGCTCGCCGATGCGCTCGGCGGCCTTGGCCATGATCCCGTCCGCGAGGACCTTCGGGCGGGAGCTCCAGCTGCGGTCCGCGTGCTCGTAGACGTAGCAGTGGTCGCACGCGAGATCACACCTGCTGTGCATCTTCACCACGAACTGCGTCAGGGGCAGCGGGATCGACGTCGTCATGGAACTTTTCGGGGATCCGTTCGGATCGGGTGTCGCTCGGCGGTTCAGATCGAGGAGTTGAAGGCCGCGACCGGCACGAGGCCGGATTCCGCGCCGGGGAGCGCGCGCTGCAGGCGGGAGGCGAGTTCCTCCGCCCCGAGGGCGGCCAGATCGGCGAGGGACGGACGTTCCGGCGTCTCCTGAAGGTCAGTGAGGTTGCCGGCCGGCCTGGTGCTGGTTACCGGAGTCATATTCGTTTCCTTAGGGCGCGGTTAGGACCTGCCGAGGGTGGGTAAGCCACCTGATTGCGACCAATGTAGTGCCCGCGAAGACTCCACGCGGCACGTTGTCGACTCACGTTGGGCGCACCAAGCGGCCGACGTCGCACGACGGGGCGCGGAACCCCCGTTTTTCACCCGTTCAGCGGTCGCGCACTTCGCCCTGGCGCGCGCCGAAGCGCACCGCACGGCAAGCATCCGACCAACCGTTCGACTGATTCCCCTCAGCCCAGCCCACGCACGGCCCGGGCCAACTCCTCGGTGAACTCCTTCCCCTGCTCGGTCAATTCCCCGCACCCCAGCAAGGTGTCCGCAGCCTCCAGGGTGTGCCCCCGCCACCGCGCGAACTCCCGCTCCGCCCGCTCCCCTTCGCCCGCGGCCGCCTCCGCGCACCAGAAATCCGCGACCCCCAGGTGCGCGTACGCCCCCTGCAGCAGCGCGCCGGCCGGGCGCAGGTCCGGCCGCCAGGGCGCGTGGTACACGGCCGGTCCGTTGGGCCGGTGCAGCGGCACCAGGTCCAGCAGGGCACCGAGTTGGACGTGCAGGAACTCATGGACCAGCGCCAGCGCCAGCACCACCGGATCCCCCGGCAACGAGGCCGCCACCGCCCCGTACGCCCGCCGGGCCGCCGCACTGACCGCCTCCCCACCGGGCGCGGACCGCAGCGGAACGATGGTGCCGACACACGCCGCGACCGCCTCCGCGTGCCACCGGTGGCGGCGCACCAGAATGCTCCACGCCAGCGCCAACTCCTCGCGCCAGAGCTCCAGTTCGGAATCCGACAGCGGACCGGCCGGTGGCCGCCCGTAGTCCACCCGGTACGGTCCGATATGGTCCACCCTCGGCGCCCAGCTCAGCCCGTCGCACTCCACCGGCAGCACCACTCCGCCCCCGCCCCGGAGGAACCCGCCCAGCCCGTCCAGCCCGTCCAGCGGAACCTCCTCACCGGCCGCGATCCCCCGCAGGCAGTCAGCCGCCCAGGCGTCCAACTCCGGTCGCAGCAGCACCGATTCCCAGCGCATCCGGTCCTCCCCCTGCAACGCCCGGACCCTGGCGTACGCCTCGCGGTAGCCCTCGTGCTCCGGCGCCGCCCGACGCAGCGCGAGCAACAGCAGGGCACGCTTGCTCAACTGCCCCGCACGCAACAGCCGAACGGCCTCCGCCCCACCCCGCGCACCCGCGATCGCCCGGAACATCGCCCGCTCCACCCCGTGCCGGGGCAACCCCGCCACCCCGCGCGCCCCCGGCACCCCAGCCGCCACCGCCTCACCCGTACCCGCCACCATTCCTCCTCCTGCACCGCACGACCCCGTCCGCCCGCAGTCTCCCCCCACCACACCGGACAATCCGGCCACTACCCCAAACGGACGAACGCCCCACCCCCAGCACCCCCCACAGCACCCCCCACAGCACCCCCCACAGCACCCCCCACAGCACCCCACCCACCAACTCACCCACCCACCCCCCTCCCCCTCCCCTCCCTCGACCAGGCGAGAGGGACGCGCTGCGGAAGGGGCGGCGCAGGGGGTGGCCCGGAGAGGGGCGTTGCGGGTGATTTTCAGACTGCCAACGGTCTCA
>NZ_JBIWJF010000030.1:41680-92711 GCF_044764985.1 Kitasatospora sp. NPDC093550 | reverse complement strand
AAGGAACGGACGCTTCCTTCGGACCGCCTTCCAGCGGGCCCTCCGGGCTTCGTTCTTTCGTGTTTCCAGCTTATCAGATGTTTTCCGCTCCGTTTACCGGGGCTTTTCGCATCTGAAACCTGGTGTTAACCGCCGAGTTGCGGCGACTCGACCAACCATAGCGGGTCGGTGGCCGGAGTGCGAATCGAGCCGCGCCCGGTGTCGCTCGGTCGGCGGCATGATTTGTTGCTCTCGCGAGCATATACAGCAATGGTCCCGGTTCGCCAAGATGCCTGTAGAGTGCGGCGAACCGGCCGAGAGGACTAGACCACTCGCGGGCCGGTGGGACGCCGGCCGGCAGGTGGGCGCGGGCCGGGGATTCGCCCGGGAATGTCGACAGATGTCCGAAGTTGACATGATTTAGGCTTCAGCTGATTGTCGTGCCGCTCCTCGCGGCCGCTCGCTGTACTGCGCACTTGGGAGGCACAACCATGACCACTGTGACGTCGCCGCTGACCGGCAAGGTCGTCGGGCTCGCCGGCGTGCCGGACCCGGTGTTCTCGGGCGCGATGGTCGGCCCCGGCACCGCGATCGACCCGGTGCGTCGGCCCACCGAGGCGGTCGCTCCGGTGGACGGCGTCGTGGTCTCCATGCACCCGCACGCGTTCGTCGTCGTGGACGACGAGGGTCACGGTGTCCTGACCCACCTCGGGATCGACACCGTCCAGCTCAACGGCGAGGGCTTCGAGCTGCTCGTCAACAAGGGCGACAAGGTGACCCGCGGCCAGGCCGTCATCAAGTGGGACCCGGCCGCCGTCGAGGCCGCCGGCAAGTCGCCGATCTCGCCGATCGTGGCGCTGGAGGCCAACGCCGACTCGCTCGGCGACCTCCGGGAGGACGGCGAGGCGGTCTCCGGCGAGCCGCTGTTCAGCTGGAGCTGACCCCCTCTCTATCCCCCACACAGACAGACTCAGCGGAGACAGGTACATGGAGAAGACACTGCGCGGCGTGGGTGTCAGCCACGGGGTCGCGATCGGCCAGGTCCGGCACATGGGCACGGCGGTGCTGGAGCCGCCGGCCACCCGGATCCCGACCGAGGACGCCCCGCGGGAGCAGGCGCGTGCCCAGGCCGCCGTCGAGGCGGTCGCCGCGGACCTGATCGCGCGCGGCAACCTGGCGGGCGGCGAGGCGCAGGCCGTCCTGGAGGCCCAGGCGCTGATGGCGCAGGACCCGGAGCTGATGGCCGACGTGTCCCGCCGGATCGCCGTCGGGAGCAGCGCCGAGCGCGGTGTGTACGACGCCTTCGCCGCGTACCGTGCGCTGCTGGCCTCCGCCGGGGACTACCTGGCCGGGCGGGTCGCCGACCTGGACGACGTGCGGAACCGCATCGTGGCCCGGCTGCTCGGGGTGCCGATGCCGGGTGTGCCGGACAGCGACGAGCCGTACGTGCTGTTCGCGCGTGACCTGGCGCCGGCGGACACCGCGCTGCTCGACCCGACGCTGGTGCTCGGCTTCGTGACCGAGGAGGGCGGGCCGACCAGCCACAGCGCCATTCTGGCGCGGGCGCTGGGCGTGCCCGCCGTGGTGGCGCTGCCCGGGGCGACCGACGTCGCCGAGGGCACCGTCGTCGCGGTGGACGGCAGCTCGGGCGACGTGCTGCTGGAGCCGTCGCAGCAGAAGCAGGAGGAGCTGCGGGCGGTCGCCGCCGAGCGCAAGGCCGCGCTGGCCGCCTCCTCCGGCCCGGGACAGACCTCGGACGGGCACCGCGTGCCGCTGCTGGCCAACGTGGGTGGTCCGGCGGACGTGCCGGCGGCGCTGGAGAACGGTGCCGAGGGCGTCGGCCTGTTCCGTACCGAGTTCCTGTTCCTGGACGACTCGGCGAAGGCGCCGAGTGAGGAGAAGCAGGTCGAGGCGTACCGCAAGGTGCTGGAGGCCTTCCCGGAGGGCCGGGTCGTGGTGCGCGTGCTCGACGCGGGCGCGGACAAGCCGCTGGACTTCCTGACGCCGGCCGACGAGCCGAACCCGGCGCTCGGTGTGCGGGGTCTGCGCACCCTGCTGGAGCACCCCGAGGTGCTGCGCACCCAGCTGCGGGCGCTGGCCACGGCGGCCGAGGGCCTGCCGGTGCACCTCGAGGTGATGGCCCCGATGGTGGCCGACCGCAAGGACGCCAAGGACTTCGCGACCGCGTGCCGCGAGGCCGGGCTGGACGCCAAGTTCGGTGCGATGGTGGAGATCCCCTCGGCCGCGCTGCGGGCCAGGGCGATCCTGCAGGAGGTCGAGTTCCTGTCGCTGGGGACCAACGACCTCGCGCAGTACGCCTTCGCGGCCGACCGGCAGGTCGGTGCGCTGGCGCGGCTGCAGGACCCGTGGCAGCCGGCGCTGCTGGACCTGATCGCCGCGGCGGCCGACGCCGCGCGGGTGACCGGCAAGAGCTGCGGCGTCTGCGGCGAGGCGGCCTCCGACCCGCTGCTGGCCGTGGTGCTGACCGGTCTGGGCGTCACCAGCCTGTCGATGGGCTCGGCGTCGATCCCGTACGTGCGGTCCACGCTGGCCAAGTACACGCTGGCGCAGTGCCGGCGGGCGGCCGAGGCGGCCCGGGCGGCGGACAGTGCCGAGGAGGCGCGGGCCGCGGCGCAGCAGGTGCTGTCCGGCGAGTAGCGCCGGAGAACGACGGGAAGGGGCGCCCCCCACCACGGCGGTGGGGGGCGCCCCTTTCGCGTGTGCCGGCCGGTCAGGCCCGGCGGTCGACCCGGAGCCGCTCGAAGAAGCGCAGGTGGTCGATGTCGTCGACGGAGCCGGGGTTGACGGCCTGCTCCAGCGGGGTGCCGGAGAGGATGCGCTTGACCGGGACCTCGATCCGCTTGCCGGTGAGGGTGTGCGGGAGGCCGCGGACGGCGATGACCTCGTCGGGGACGTGGCGCGGGGAGAGTTCGGTGCGCAGCGAGGTGCGGATGCGGCCGATCAGGTCGTCGTCCAGTTCGGCGCCGGGGGCGAGGACGACGAACAGCGGCATCCAGTAGCCGCCGTCGGGCTCCTCCAGGCCGATGACCAGGGACTCGGCGATCTCGGGGAGGCGCTCGACCACCTCGTAGATGTCCGAGGAGCCCATCCGGACGCCCTGGCGGTTGAGGGTGGAGTCGGAGCGGCCGTGGATCACGACGGTGCCGCGGGAGGTGACGGTGATCCAGTCGCCGTGGCGCCAGACGCCGGGGTACGTGTCGAAGTAGCTGTCGTGGTACCGGGTGCCCTCGGGGTCGTTCCAGAAGCCGGTGGGCATCGACGGGAGGGGCTTGGTGACGACGAGTTCGCCGACCGCGTCGGTGAGCGGCTTGCCCTGGACGTCCCAGGACTCGACGGCGGCGCCGAGGCAGGGGGCCTGGATCTCACCGAGGTACACCGGGAGGGTGGGGACGCCGCCGACGAAGCAGGAGCAGACGTCGGTGCCGCCGCTGACGGAGGCGAGCCAGACGTCCTGCTTGACCTCGTCGTAGATCCAGCGGAAGCCGTCGGGCGGCAGCGGGGAGCCGGTGGTGCCGATGCAGCGCACGGCGGAGAGGTCGAGGTCGCGGCCGGGGTGGAGCTCGGCCTTGCGGCTGGCGATCACGTAGGCGGCGGAGGTGCCGAGGACGGTGGCGCCGGTGCGGGCGGCGACCGACCAGAGGGCGCCGGTGTCGGGGTGTCCGGGGCTGCCGTCGTAGGTGACGATCGTGGACCCGACGAGGAGGCCGGCCAGCAGGAAGTTCCACATCATCCAGCCGGTGGAGGTGTACCAGAGGAAGCGGTCCTGCGGGCCGAGGTCGAGGTGGAGGCCGGCCTGCTTGAGGTGTTCGAGCAGGATGCCGCCCTGGCTCTGGACGATGGCCTTCGGCAGGCCGGTGGTGCCGGAGGAGTAGAGGACCCAGAGCGGGTGGTCGAAGGGGACCGGTTCGAAGACCGGGTCCACGTCGTCGGCGACCAGGTCGTCCCAGGTCAGGGCGCCCTCGGGGGCGGAGCCGCCGAGCAGCGGGACGTGCACGACGGTGCGCAGGCTCGGGAGCTCGCGGCGCAGCTCGGCGACGACCTCGGTGCGGTCGTGGTCCTTGCCGCCGTAGTGGTAGCCGTCGACGGCGAAGAGGACGGCGGGTTCGATCTGCTGGAGGCGGTCGAGGACGCTGCGGGCGCCGAAGTCGGGGGCGCAGCTGGTCCAGATCGCGCCGACGGCGGCGGTGGCGAGCAGGGCGACGGCGGCCTGCGGGATGTTGGGCAGGTACGCGCTGACGCGGTCGCCGGGGCCGATGCCGCGGGCGCGCAGGGCGGCGGCCAGTGAGCCCACCTGGCGGCGGAGTTCGGCCCAGGTGAGGACGGCGGGCTGCTCGGTGGTCTCGTCGAGGTGGAGGATCGCCGGGCGGTCGGCGTTCGCGGGATCGTCGGCGGCGCGCAGGGCGTGCTCGGCGTAGTTGAGGCGGGCACCGGGGAACCAGCGGGCGCCGGGCATGGCCTGGTCGGCGAGGACGGCCTCGGGGGCCTGGGTGAACCGGACGTCGAACCAGCGGGTGACGGCGGTCCAGAAGCGGTCGAGGTCCTCGGTGGACCAGGCGTGCAGGTCGGCGTAGCGCTCGGCGGCCTGCTGGTCGTCGGCGGCCGGGGCGAGCGGGGCGGCCGGGGCGCCGTGGTGTTCGGCGGCCCAGGCCTGGAAGGCCACCAGGCTGGTGGCGGCGGCGCGAGCGGGGTTGGGGCGCCAGAGCGGCTGGTCCTGGGGTGGGGTGCTCACGGTGGTGGTCTCCCGGCCGGGGGTCGGGACGGGACGGCTTGTGGCAGGCCCGTCCGGTTGGGCTGTCGGTGCAGACCATGCCATGCGAGCGGCCGTCGCGCCAGGGTCGACTTCCGGGTGGCCGGGCGGTCAGCGGGAGGTGAACTCTCCGCTGAACCAGCGGTTCAGGACGCCGTTGTGGAAGTCCCAGACGAGCGCGGTGTCGGCGGTGGCGAGGTACCAGCCGTCGGTCTCGTCGGTGGGGCGCGAGGGCGGGAGCTCGGCGAGCGGACGGGCCGGGAGCAGGCCGCAGAGCATGACGAAGCGGCCGTTGGGGTCGGACGCGGTGTGGATCAGGGTGACCTCGGAGGCCTCGGCGGTGATGCCGGTCTCCTCGCGCAGCTCCCGGACGCAGGCCCCCTGCCAGGTCTCGCCGTAGTCCATGTAGCCGCCGGGGAAGGCGAGTTCACCGTAGCCGGGTTCGATGGTGCGGCGGATGACGACCAGGGCGGGGTCGTCGTCGGGCCTGGTGACGGGGAGGACGGTGACCACGACGGGCAGCGGGTTGCGGTAGCTGATCTCGGCGCAGCCGGGGCAGGTGCGGGGCCAGGCGCGGGTGCCGGGCGGGTAGGGCGTGCCGCAGAAGTGGCAGTGCGAGAACGGCTGGTGGGTGGTCTGGGTCGCTTCGTCAGTGGTCATGGCCGGATGGTAGCCCCGTGGGTCGACGGTGGTGCCTGGTCCGCGGTGATCACCGGGCGTCGCCCGGCGGGCTGTCGGCGGGCTGGTCCTCGCGGGTGGGGCGGAGCAGGGCGGGGTGAAGCCGGCGGGCGCCGCCGGCGCGGTACGTGCGGGCGCGGGGGCCGCCGCGGGCGCCGCCGCGCTGGGTGGTGCTGCCGGTGCTCTCGACGAAGCCGGCGACGGAGAGGACCTTGCGGTGGAAGTTGCCGGGGTGGAGCTTCTCGCCCCAGACCGCCTCGTAGACGGCGCGGAGGTCGGGGATGGTGAAGTCGTTCGGCAGGAAGGCGGTGGCCAGCGGGCTGTACTCCAGCTTGGCGCGGACCCGGTCGAGTCCGTCGGCGAGGATCCGGGCGTGGTCGAAGGCCAGCGTGAGCGGTGCGGGGCCGGTGCCCCCGTCGACACCACCCCCGTGGGTGTCGACGGGCGCACCGGCGGCTCGGGACCGGCCGTGGGGCCGGAGGTCCAGGTCGCGGACGGGGTGCCAGGCGGCGGCCGCGGCGTCCGTCCCGGCCTGCGGGTCGGGGAGGTCCGGGGCGAAGGCGAGGTAGGCGACGGAGACGACGTGCATCCGCGGATCCCGGTCGGGGGCGCCGTAGGTGCCGAGCTGCTCCAGGTGGAGGCGGCAGAGCGTGGCCTCGGCCTCGGCGACGCCCTGCAGGCCCGTCTCCTCGGCGAGTTCGCGGACGGCGGCCTCGGCCAGGTTCTCCTCGCCGGCCCGCAGGAAGCCGCCGGGCAGCGCCCAGCAGCCCTGGTAGGGCGGGGCGCCGCGCTCGACGAGCAGGACGTGCAGGCTGCCCCGGCGCAGGGTCAGGGCGACCACGTCGACCGTGACGGCGATCGGGGTGTAGGCGCGTGGGTCGTACGCGGCGAGCCACTCCTGCTCGGCTTCGGGCCCGGTGCCGGGCCGGTCGTCCGCCGCCATCGCCGGTTCCTCTCCGCGCTCGTCGTACTCGTCGTACTCGTCGTACTCGGTGCTGTCGTTCGCTCGGTGTTGTCGTTCGCTCGGTGTTGCCGTTCGCCGCTGCGGCTGTCTTCGGCTGTCTCCGGTGCCGCCCAGTGCTGTCGTTCTCCGGTTGAGCACAACGTAGCGATTGCGTTCCCCGGCGGCAAATGCTTTTCCCGGTCGGCGAGGGCGTCCGCCTCCTAGGCTGTGACCAGCAAGGACCACACCAGAGGAGGCCGCCATGCCCACTGCTCCCCCGCCGGACTTCGCCGCGGCGCTGGCCGCCGGTCCGCTGGTGCTGGACGGCGGGATGTCGAACCAGTTGGCGGCGGCGGGGCACGACCTGTCGGACGAGCTGTGGTCGGCCCGGCTGCTGGCGGACGACCCGGAGGCGGTGGTGGCGGCGCACCGGGCGTACTTCGAGGCGGGCGCCGACGTGGCCATCTCGGCGAGCTACCAGGCGAGCTTCGAGGGCTTCGCCCGGCGCGGCATCGACCGGGCGCAGGCGGCGCGGCTGCTGGCGAGCAGCGTGGACCTGGCCCGGGAGGCGGCGCGGGCGGAGCCGGGCGGCCGGCGGCGCTGGGTGGCGGCGTCGGTGGGGCCGTACGGGGCGGTGCTGGCGGACGGGTCGGAGTACCGGGGCCGGTACGGGCTCGGCGTCGCGGAGCTGGTGGCCTTCCACCGGCCGCGGCTGGAGGTGCTGGCGGCGGCCCGGCCGGACGTGCTGGCGCTGGAGACGGTGCCGGACGCGGACGAGGCGCGGGCGCTGCTGGAGCTGGTGCGCGGGCTGGGGGTGCCGGCCTGGCTGTCGTACAGCGTCGAGGGCGACCGGACCCGGGCCGGACAGCCGCTGGCGGAGGCGTTCGCGCTCGCGGCGGAGGTGGACGAGGTGCTGGCCGTGGGCGTCAACTGCTGCACGCCGGGGGACGCGGACCGGGCGGTGGCGGTGGCCGCCGAGGTGACCGGGAAGCCGGTGGTGGTCTACCCCAACAGCGGGGAGCGGTGGGACGCCGAGCGCCGGGGCTGGCGCGGGGAGCCGACCTTCCGCTCGGCCCGGGTGGGCGGCTGGCTCGCGGACGGGGCGCGGCTGGTGGGCGGCTGCTGCCGGGTCGGACCGGACGGGATCGCGGCGCTCGCGGCGGAGGTCGCGGTCCGCCGGGGGCCGTCGGGCGGCGCGGAGGGCTGACCCCCGGCGGGAGGGCGGGGATCGGCGGGAGGGCGGAGATCGGCGGCCGGTACCGGAGGTGAACGGCGGGCCGAGGGCGGGTTACCGAGGGGGAAGGTGCACGGAGTCTGTACGGCCTGGCAGACTCGTCCCGTCACCACTGCGGTCGACAATGTCGACCGCCTGTCCGCGCGGAGGTATCCATGCCCGGCCCGATCCAGTCGCTCTCCCGGGCCGCCGCGATCATGCGTCTGCTGGCCGGCGGCGAGCGCCGCCTGGGGCTGTCCGAGGTCGCGACGGCGCTGGACCTCGCCAAGGGCACCGCGCACGGCATCCTGCGCACGCTGCAGCAGGAGGGGTTCGTCGAGCAGGACCCGGAGAGCGGCAAGTACCAGTTGGGCGCGGAGCTGCTCCGGCTGGGGCAGAGCTACCTGGACGTGCACGAGCTGCGGGCACGGGCCCTGGTGTGGGCGGACGACCTCGCCCGGGCGACCGGGGAGACGGTCTACCTGGGGGTGCTGCACCAGCAGGGGGTGCTGATCGTGCACCACGTCTTCCGGCCGGACGACACCCGGCAAGTGCTGGAGGTCGGCTCGATGCAGCCGCTGCACAGCACCGCGCTGGGCAAGGTGCTACTGGCCTACGACCCGGTCGCGCGCGGGGAGTTGGGCGACGGACCGTACGAGTCCTACACCGTGCGCACGTTCACCGAGGCGGCCGACGTGGACGCCGAGTGCGCGCTGATCCGCGAGCGCGGCTGGGCGGACTCGATCGAGGAGACGTGGGAGGGCGTGGCCTCGATCGGCGCGCTGATCCAGGACCGGCGGCGCAACCCGGTGGGCGCGGTGTGCATCAGCGGGCCGGTGGAGCGGGTCTGCGAGGACGGCTTCGTGAAGCCCTCGCTGGTGGCCTCCGTGCGCAGCGCGGCGCGCGCGATCTCCCGCGATCTGGGCGCCGGCCGGTTCTGAGCGGCGCACTCATTTCGTCACGCTGAGGCGCGGACAGGCGGTGGGCCTGTCCGCGCCTTGGCGTTTTGTCCTGTTTCGGAGCGCTCCGCTGGGTAACTTCGGTGGACCGGTCGAGGCGAGGGTCACAGCTGCGTAACCCCGCCTTGACGCGAGGCCGACCTGGGGAGGAAGCTTCCGCATGACGGTCGACATTGTCGAACGATGGCCGGAGAGATCACTCCCCCAGTGCGCTCACCCGCACAGGGATCGACCGGCCGCCTGCCCCCACCCGCACCTCCGGGCCATATGGACAAGGGAGTCTTTGTGTCCGCGTTCTCCAACGGCGACGTCTTCGTCGGCGAAACCCTCGGCACCGCCGCCCTGATACTCCTCGGCGGTGGCGTCTGCGCCGCCGTGACCCTCAAGAAGTCGAAGGCCGTCAACGCCGGCTGGCTGGCGATCACCTTCGGCTGGGGATTCGCGGTCCTCATCGCCGCCTACATGTCGGCTCCGAAGTCCGGCGCGCACCTCAACCCGGCAGTCACCATCGCGCTCGCGGTCAAGAGCGGCGAATGGAGCCAGGTGCCGCTCTACCTCGGCTCGCAGCTGCTCGGCGCGATCATCGGCGCCGTGCTCGTCTGGGCGACCTACCTCGGCCAGTTCAACGCCAACGAGGAGCCCACCCTCGGCATCTTCTCGACCGGGCCCGAGATCCGGAACCCGTTCCAGAACGTGCTCACGGAGGTCATCGGCACCTTCGTGCTCTGCTTCGCGATCCTCACCATCGGCACCAACGCCGGCCTCTCCCAGTCCGGCACCGGCACCCTGATGGTCGCCTTCACCGTCGTCGGCATCGGCCTCTCGCTGGGCGGCCCGACCGGCTACGCGATCAACCCGGCCCGTGACCTCGGCCCGCGCATCGCGCACGCCATCCTGCCGATCCCCAACAAGGGCGGCTCCGACTGGTCGTACGCCTGGATCCCGGTCGTGGGCCCGATCATCGGCGGCCTCGCGGCCGGCGGCGTCTACAACGCCCTGTTCTAAAGGACCCCTCGTTCCGAACGATCCCTTCCCCAGGGGCGTCGAACCCGCCGAACACGGGGACTGACCGAGAAGCGCGTCAGGCCCACCCACCCCGTCATCCCGACCCGAGCCGAGGACCCACCCCTATGACCTCCACCGGTAACTACATCGCCGCGATCGACCAGGGCACGACCTCCAGCCGCTGCATCATCTTCGGCGCCGACGGCCGCATCGTCTCCGTCGACCAGCAGGAGCACCGCCAGATCTTCCCCCAGCCCGGCTACGTCGAGCACGACGCCACCGAGATCTGGACCCGGGTCCAGTCGGTCGTCCGCGGCGCGCTGGAGAAGGCCGGTCTGACCAAGGACGACATCCGCGCCATCGGCATCACCAACCAGCGCGAGACCACCGTCCTGTGGGACAAGAACACCGGCGAGCCGGTGCACAACGCGCTGGTGTGGCAGGACACCCGCACCGAGGCGCTCTGCCGCGAGCTCGGCCGCAACGTCGGCCAGGACCGCTTCCGCCGCGAGACCGGCCTCCCGCTGGCCAGCTACTTCGCCGGCCCGAAGATCCGCTGGCTGCTGGACAACGTCGAGGGCCTGCGCGAGCGCGCCGAGGCCGGCGACATCCTGTTCGGCACCATGGACACCTGGGTGATCTGGAACCTCACCGGCGGTGTGAACGGCGGCAAGCACGTCACCGACGTGACCAACGCCAGCCGCACCATGCTGATGAACCTGAAGACCCTGGCCTGGGACGAGGACATCGCCGAGTCGATGGGCGTGCCGCTGGCCGTCCTGCCGGAGATCCGCTCCTCCGCCGAGGTGTACGGCGAGGCCGTCGGCGACCTGGCCGGCGTCCCGGTCGCCTCCGCGCTCGGCGACCAGCAGGCCGCGCTGTTCGGCCAGACCTGCTTCGACGAGGGCGAGGCCAAGTCCACCTACGGGACCGGCACCTTCCTGCTGCTGAACACCGGCGAGAAGATCGTCAACTCGTACCACGGCCTGCTGACCACCGTCGGCTACCGGATCGGCGACCAGGCCCCGGTGTACGCCCTGGAAGGCTCGATCGCCGTCACCGGCTCGCTCGTCCAGTGGCTGCGCGACCAGCTCGGCATCATCTCCACCGCCGCCGAGATCGAGACCCTCGCCAACACGGTCGAGGACAACGGCGGCGCCTACTTCGTCCCGGCCTTCTCCGGCCTGTTCGCCCCGTACTGGCGCTCCGACGCCCGCGGTGTGATCGCCGGTCTCACCCGGTACGTCACCAAGGGCCACCTGGCCCGGGCCGTCCTGGAGGCCACCGCCTGGCAGACCCGCGAGGTCGTCGACGCCATGCAGAAGGACTCCGGCGTCGAGCTCACCGCCCTCAAGGTCGACGGCGGCATGACCAGCAACAACCTGCTCATGCAGAACATCGCCGACGTCCTGGACGCCCCGGTCGAGCGCCCGTACGTGGCCGAGACCACCGCCCTCGGCGCCGCCTACGCGGCCGGTCTCGCCGTCGGCTTCTGGAACGACCTCGACACCCTGCGGGCCAACTGGCACCGCGCCGCCGAGTGGACGCCCCGCATGGACGAGGCCACCCGGGAGCGTGAGTACAAGAAGTGGCTCAAGGCCGTGGAGCGCACCATGGGCTGGGTGGAGGAAGAAGAGAACAACTGACCGACAAGCCGGTCGGGGCCCCGTGCCCCGGCCGGCTGCCCGCTGTTCCGGCAGCGGGTGTCACCGAGTTCCACCGGCCCGCCGCACCGGGCCGACCGGCCCCTCCCGGAGGGACCGCACCGCACACGAGAGGAGTAACGGCGCCGCCCGACCCGCGCGCCGTACACAACCACCATGGCAACCATCCCGACCCTGGGCGCCGAGCGCACCGCCGGCCGCACCGCCTCCCGCGCCGAGACCCGCGAGCTGCTCGGCAAGGCCACCTACGACCTGCTGGTGATCGGGGGCGGCATCCTCGGCACGGCCGTCGCCTGGACCGCGTCCCAGGCCGGCCTGAAGGTCGCCATGGTCGACGCCGGCGACTTCGCCGGTGCCACCTCCAGCGCCTCCTCCAAGCTCGTCCACGGCGGTCTGCGCTACCTGCAGACCGGCGCGGTCAAGCTGGTCGCGGAGAACCACAAGGAGCGCCGCGCGCTCTCCACCGACGTGGCCCCGCACCTGGTCAACCCGCTGACCTTCTTCGTCCCCGTCTACAAGGGCGGCCCGCACGGTGCCGCCAAGCTCGGCGCCGGCGTCTTCCTGTACTCGGCGCTGTCCGCGTTCCGCGACGGCATGGGCCGGGTCTCCACCGCCGCGCACGCCGCCCAGCAGGTGCCCGCGCTGCGCACCGAGGGCCTGCGCTCGGTGGCCGTCTACGGCGACCACCAGATGAACGACTCCCGCGTCGCCGTGATGACCGTGCGCGCCGCCGTCGACGCCGGCGCCGTGGTGCTCAACCACGCCGAGGTCACCGGCCTGCGCTTCACCGGCGGCCGGGTCACCGGCGCCGAGCTCCGCGACCGCCTGGACGGCGCCGAGTTCGGCATCAACGCCCGCCTGGTGCTCAACGCCACCGGCCCGTGGGTCGACCACCTGCGCCGGATGGAGGACGCCGGCGCCGCGCCGTCGATCCGCCTCTCCAAGGGTGCCCACGTCGTGGTCAAGCGCCGCTCGCCGTGGCGCGCCGCGCTGACCATCCCGATCGACAAGTACCGCGTCTCCTTCGCCATCCCGTGGGAGGACCACGTCCTGCTCGGCACCACCGACGAGGAGTACACCGGCGACCCGAAGGACGTCCGGGCGACCGACGCGGACATCGACCAGATCATGGGCGAGGCCGCGCACGCGATCCGCGACGAGCACCTCGACCGCGACCTGATCACCTACTCCTTCGCCGGCCTGCGCGTGCTGCCGGGCGGCCCGGGCGACACCGCCGCCGCCAAGCGCGAGACCGTCGTCACCGAGGGCAAGGGCGGCATGCTGTCGGTCTCCGGCGGCAAGTGGACCACCTACCGCCACATCGGCCGCACCGTGCTGGAGAAGCTGGCCCACGTGCCCGGCACCAGCATCGGCGAGGACATGTCCCCGATCGCCCCGACCGTCCCGCTGCCGGGCGTCGGCGCGCCGAACGCGGTGGCGCACCGCCTGCTGATCGACCGTGAGCCCGGCTCGCGGATGGAGCCGCTGGTCGCCAAGCACCTGGCCAGCCACTACGGCACCCTCTCCTTCGAGATCGCCCGCCTGATCGACGAGAACCCGGAGCTCGGCCGGCCGATCCACGAGGACGGCCCGGACGTCTGGGCGCAGGTCGCGTACGCGGCCGACAACGAGTGGGCGTACACCACCGACGACGTGCTGCGCCGCCGCACCACGATGACGGTGCGCGGGCTGGACACGCCGGAGATCCGGGCCGAGGTCGAGGCCTTCCTGGCGAAGCGTGGGGCCAAGTAAGCACAGCCTCGCGAAGCGTGGGGCCGGGTAAGCAGCTTGCTGCCGGCGGGCGGGCGTTCCGGGATGACCCGGAACGCCCGCCCGCTTCTTCACACGACGACGCCGGCCTTGACCACGTGCTTCAGGTGCCGCTCCGGGCGGGTGAGGACGGTCAGGTCGGTCAGCGGGTCGCCGTCGACGACCAGCAGATCGGCGTGCGCGCCCGGGGCGAGGGTCCCGATCTCCCCCGCCATGCCGAGCAGCCGGGCCGCCGTGGTGGTGGCCGAGCGGAGCACGTCCGCGATCGGCTGGACCTGGGCGCGGAGGGTGAACTCCTCCAGCTGGGCCGGGTGCAGCGGGCCGAGCAGGTCGCTGCCGTAGACCAGGTCGACGCCCGCGTGGTGGGCGCGCTCCAGCGCCTCCAGGCCCCGGTCGCGGACCTCGGCGAGCTTGCCGACGGAGGCGGGCGGCAGGCCGGAGGCGGCGCCGAGCCGGGCGGTCTGCTCGTAGGCGACCAGGGTGGGGACCAGGAAGGCGCCCTTCTCCCGCAGCAGGGCGATGGTGCCGTCGTCCAGCAGGTTGCCGTGCTCGACGCAGCGCACCCCGGCCCGCAGGGCGCGGTCGATCGCGCGCGGGTGGTAGGCGTGCACGGTGACGTAGCGGTTGTGGTTCTCCGCCTCCTCGACCGCCGCGCGGATCTCCTCCTCGCTGTACTGGACGGCGGCGATCTCGTCGTGCGGGGAGGCGACGCCACCGGAGAGCAGCACCTTGAGGTGGCGCGCGCCCTTGCGGAACTCGTCCCGGGCGGCGGCCCGTACGGCGTCCACGCCGTCGGCGATCCGGCCGAAGTGGGGCCGGGCCTCGCAGCAGGGCAGGGCGTCGTCGCCGAGCGGGCGGAGGTCTCCGTGGCCGCCGGTCTGGGACAGCGCCTTGCCGCCGTGCAGCAGGCGGGGGCCGAGGGCCAGGCCCTCGGCCAGGGCGCGGGCCATGCCGTGGTCCGCGCCGCCGACGTCGCGAACCGTGGTGAAGCCGCGGCGCAGCATCCGCTCGGCCTCGGCGAGGGCGCGGACGGTCGCGTAGCCGGGGGTCCAGTTGGCGACGTCGGGCAGGTCGAGGCTGGTGACCAGCAGGTGGACGTGGGCGTCGATCAGGCCGGGAAGCACGGTGCCGCCGGCCGCGTCGACCACCCGGACGCCGTCGGTCGCGGCGGGTGGCCGGCCGGTGCCGGTGGCGGCGATCCGGCCGTCGGCGGCCTCCAGCCAGCCGAGGTCGGTGCGGGTGCCGTCCTCGGGGTGGAGCAGGTGGGCGTCGGTGATGAGCAGTCGGGTCATGCCGGGTCCCCTCCGGTTCAGTACGGGCCGTATTGAATACGACCTGTACTGAATACACCATGTATCGTTCTCCTGTGAACCCGTCCCCCACCGATTCCGCCGCGCCCCGGCCGCCCCGCCGCCGGGTCCACACCCGGGCCCGGCTGCTCGCCGCGGCGAGCGAGCTGTTCCTCACCGTCGGCTTCGCGCGGACGAGCATCGAGGACGTCTGCGCCGCCGCCGGGTACACCCGTGGCGCCTTCTACTCGAACTTCGGCAGCAAGGAGGACCTGCTGCTGGCGCTCTTCGACGACCGGGCCGCCGAGCGGATGGCCGAGCTGGAGCGGCTCGCCGCCGCCTGCGAGGGGCTGGCGCCGCGGGAACGGGCCCGGCTGCTGGTCGAGGCACTGCTGCGGGTCGAGCCGGCGGAGAGCGGATGGATCCTGCTGTTCCTGGAGTTCCGGCTGGTCGCGGCCCGGTCCGCGGCCCTGGCCGAGCAGGTCGCCGCGCACGACCGGGCGCTGGCGCTGGCAGCGGCGGACGTCCTGGAACGGGCACTGCCCGAGCTGGTGCCGGCAGGCGCGGACGCGCGCCAGGCGGCGGCGGTGATCCTGGCGGCTCGCGAGGGGCTGCTGGCCCGCACGGCGGCGGGCGGCGCGGTGGCCGAGGAGCTGATGGCGGCGACGGCGGCGGTACTGTCGGGCCTGCTGGGGGACTGAGGCGAACGCCGAAGGGGCGGCACCCGTGACCGTACGGGTGCCGCCCCTTCACGCGGGTACGGCGGCTAGACGATCAGGCTGAGCGGCAGGATCAGGGCGATCGCGACGACCGAGATCACCGTCTCCATCACCGACCAGGACTTCAGCGTCTGCCCGACGCTCATCCCGAAGTACTCCTTGACCAGCCAGAAACCGGCGTCGTTGACGTGTGAGAAGAACAGCGAGCCGGCGCCGATCGCGAGCACCAGCAGGGCCGCGTGGGTCGAGGACATGGTCGTGGCGAGCGGGGAGACGATGCCGGCCGCGGTGATCGTCGCGACCGTCGCCGAGCCGGTGGCCAGGCGGATCAGCACGGCGATCAGCCAGCCCAGCAGCAGGGCGGAGATGTGCCACTTGCCGGACCACTCGCTGACGGCGTTGCCGACGCCCACGTCGATCAGGGTCTGCTTGAAGCCGCCGCCCGCGCCGACGATGAACACGATGCCCGCGATCGGGCCGAGCGACCTGCCGACGGTGTCGGAGATCCGGGCCTTGTCGAAGCCGGCCGCCCTGCCGAGGGTCACCATGCCGAGCAGGGTCGCGGCGAGCAGGGCGATCAGCGGGGAGCCGATGAAGTCGAACACCCGCTGGGCCAACGCCTTCGGGTCGTCGATCACCACGTCGGCCAGCGCCTTGCCGAGCATCAGCACGACCGGCAGCAGGATCGTCGCCAGCACCGCGCCGAAGGACGGGGTGCGCTCGCGCTCGGCCGGCCGCTCGGGGGCGACGGCCGCGGGGATCTCCAGCGGGCCGACCCAGCGCTCGGCGAGCCGCGCGAACAGCGGGCCGGCGATGACCAGGGTCGGGACGGCGATCAGCAGGCCGAGCGCCAGGGTGACGCCGAGGTCGGCCTTCAGCGCGTCGACGGCGACCAGCGGGCCGGGGTGCGGGGGCACCAGGCCGTGCAGCACCGACAGGCCGGCCAGGGCCGGGATGCCGACCCGCATCAGCGGCACGTTGCCGCGGCGGGCGACCAGCAGCACGATCGGGATCAGCAGGACGACGCCCACCTCGAAGAACAGCGGCAGGCCGAGCACGGCCGCGATCAGCGCCATCGCCCAGGGCAGCGCCTTGTCGCCGGTCCGGGAGAGCACGGTGTCCGCGATGGTGTTGGCGCCGCCGGAGTCGGCGAGCAGCTTGCCGAGCATCGCGCCGAGACCGATCAGCAGGCCGACGCCGGCCACGGTGGAGCCGAAACCGGTGGAGAAGCTGCTGAGCAGCTTGTCGAAGGGAGCGCCCGCGACGGCGGCCAGCAGGCCGGAGCCGAGCGTGAGGGCGAGGAACGGGTGCAGCTTCAGCTTGGTGATCAGTACGACGATCGCGCCGATGCTGAGCAGCACCGCGATGAGCAGCTGGGAGTTGCTGCCGGTGTGCGGCAGGGCCGGTGGGGCGGCCGCCAGCAGGGTGGGGGACAGGCTCACGCGAGGTCTCCATTGACGGGCCGCAGCAGTGCCGCGGCCATCTCGACGAGTTCTTCGGGGGACGGGCCCACGTCCAGGACGGCACCGCGCTCGTCCGCCTCCAGGGGTTCCAGGGCGGCGTACTGCGAGTCGAGCAGCGACGGCGGCATGAAGTGGCCGGTGCGGTGGCTGAGCCGGTCCTCGACCAGCTCGTGGCCACCGCTGAGGTGCAGGAAGAAGGCACCCGGGCAGGCCGCGCGCAGGGTGTCGCGATAGCGGCGCTTCAGCGCCGAGCAGGTGACCACGCCTCCGACGCCGTCCTCGGTGCGCTCCCGGAGCCAGGCGCCGATGGCGCGCAGCCAGGGGGCGCGGTCCTCGTCGTCCAGCGGGGTGCCGGCCGACATCTTGGCGATGTTGGCCGCCGGGTGGAAGTCGTCCGCCTCGGCGAAGGGGAGGCCGAGGCGGTCCGCCAGCAGGCGGGCCAGGGTGGTCTTGCCGACGCCCGAGACACCCATCACCACGATGGTGAGGGGGGCCTGCGGGAGGTCGTGGTTCTCGACGCTGAGAGCCATGGGGTGCTGCTCCTTCGTTGCCTGGCCGCCACTATCGCCTCAAAGATATGACGTATTCAAGTGCCGGAAACCAAATCGTCATACTTTTAAGGTGTGCGCTGGATCGCAGGGCGACGAGAGCGCTCACGAACCCGACGACTACGCTTGGGCGGATGGAGATCCAGGGGCTGCCCAGGCGGCTGCTTGACGAGCTCGGGCCGGCGATCGCGTCCGGGGAGATCCCCGAGGGCGCGGTCCTGCGCGGGGAGGAGCTGGAAGAGCGGTTCGGGGTGTCCCGGACGGTGGTCCGCGAGGCCGTGCGGATCCTGGAGGGGATGCGCCTGGTGGCCTCCCGGCGGCGGGTCGGGATCACCGTGCAGCCGAAGTCGCTCTGGGACGTCTTCGACCCGATGGTGATCCGCTGGCGCCTGGCCGGCACGGACCGGCCCGCCCAGCTGCGCTCGCTCGGCTCACTGCGGGTGGCCGTCGAACCGGCCGCGGCGGCGCTCGCCGCGGTCCACGCCAGCGACGACGAGCGGCGCGAACTCAGTGCGCTCGCCGTGGAGTTGACCGTCGCCGCGCGCGACGCCGACCTGACCACGTTCCTCCGGCACGACATCGCCTTCCACGCCCTGGTGCTGCGCGCCTCCGGGAACGAGATGTTCGCCCACCTCGGGGACACCGTGGGGGCGGTGCTCACCGGGCGGACCGAGTACCATCTGATGCCCCATCAGCCGGAGCCGTACGCGATCCGGCTGCACCGCGAGGTCGCCGACGCGATCTGCTCGGGCCGCGGCGAGGAGGCCGAGCAGGCGATGCGGACGATCGTCACGGGCGCCCTCGCGGAGCTCAACCAGCAGTTGGGCTGACCACCGGCCGGTCGCGGGCCGACTGCGAGTCGCCCGTGAGCCGACTGCTGCCCGGTTGGCGTGTTTTGGCGGTAGTTCGGTGGATTCGGACGCATACTCCCGGTTCGGCGGGGCAGAGTGTGCCGAGGGGGCGCGCAATGCGAGCGCCCGTTCCGTGTCCGCCGCCGAATCCGCGCCCGGGGGTTGCTCGATGTCCGTGCCACGCCGCCGTCGCCGCCTGCCCGACGAGGTGCGCGCCGCCGCAGTCCGGGCGGTGCTCTCCCTCGCCTTCACCCTGGTCGGCGTGGTCGTCGCGACCCTGGCCTCGTACGCGGGCAGTTCGATGCTGGCCCCCGCGCTGATGGCGATGGGCCTCGGGGTGTTCGCCACCATGTGGTGCCTGCTGGAGATCCTGGTCTCCCGCCAGGTCGCCGCCCAGCGGATGCGGGCGCCCGGCTCGGCGCACCCGATGTCGGGCAGCCGGGCGCCCTCCGAGCCGCTCGCGGCCCGGCCGTTCCCGCGGCCGGGGGCGGGTGGCGGCCGGGGTGGTGGCGGCGCGGGCGGGGGCGGCGGCGGGGGCGGGGGCGGCTCGGTGTACCAGCAGCCGTACCAGTCGGTCTACCACGAGCCGTCCCCGCGGCCGTACGGATCGCCGCAGCAGCCGCCGCACCAGCCACGGGTGTCGACCACCCCGCCCTGACACCGGGGGACGCGTCGTCAGAGCGCTCGCCTAGAGTCGGATCATGAAGTTCTTCCGTTCCAAGCCCGAGCTCCAGTACGACCCCGACCTCGTCAACCTGACGGTCGACCAGGCCGATCACCTGCGTGAACTGGTGCGCCGGTACCACGCCGACACCGGGGTGCAGGTGACGGTCTCCGGGCAGACCCTGCGGCGGGCCGAGGGCACCAACAACCTGTACAACCTCGCCGAGTTCTGCCGCGGCACCGACCGGAGCGACTGGCCCGGGATCGTCGCGCGGCACTTCGGCTCCCTCCTCGGCGCCGCCAGGACGATGCCCGGTGGCGCCGACGAGACCCTGAGCCGCGTCTACCTCCGGCTCGTCGCCGACGACGCGTTCCCCGCCGAGATCGCCTCCGCGTTCAGCTACACCCGGCCGGTCGCGACCGGCCTGCTGGAGGCGCTCTCGGTCGACCTGCCCGACACCGTACGGACCTTGGACGACAAGGCCGTCGCCGAGGTCGGACTGGAGCGGCTGCGGGCCGCCGGGCGGGCCAATCTGATCGCCGACCCCGTCGAGTACGAGGCCCTCCAGGGCCCGACCGAGGACTCCACCCTGTACGCCGTGCACGGCGACTCGATGTTCGTGGCCAGCAAGGCGCTGGTGCTGGACGAGCTGGCCCGCGCGGTGACCGGGCGCGAACTCCCGGAGGAGGGCGCCCTGTTCATCGTGCCGAGCCGGGAGTACCTGTTCTTCCACCCGCTGGTGGAGCCGCAGGTCGCCGGTGCGGTCAACGACCTGGCCGACATCGCCCTGCGCGTCCACTCGGAGAACCCGGGCCCGCTGTCGCCCCGGCTCTACTGGTGGCACCGCGGCACGGTGACCAACCTGACCCGCATCGACGAGGCCGAGCGCTCGTTCTCGATCCAGCCGCCCGCCGAACTCATGGCGATCCTGCGCCGGTTGAACGGCTAGCGGATCCGGTCGGCGGCCGGCGGCCCGGGGGTCAGTCGACCGGGACGACCCGGTAGTGGGTGGTGATCCGGCGGTCGCCGTCCAGGACGTGGAAGGCGAGCATCGGCGGGTGGTCGAAGGTGATGCCGCGCCCGCCCTCGCAGGGCAGCGTGACGGTGGAGACCACCCCGGGCGCGACCAGCAGCGGCAGGCCGGCGAAGGTGGTCGCGGCGGGGGTGTGGGAGTGACCGCAGAGCAGGCCGGCCACCCGGGGGTGGGCCCGCAGCACCCGCGCCAGGCGCACCTCGCCGAACTGGCGGATCCCGTCGACGGCGGGCAGGTGCAGCTCGACCGGCGGGTGGTGGAAGGCCACCAGGGCGGGCAACTCGGTGCGCCCCGCGGCGAGTCGGCCGTCCAGCCAGTCCAGGGTCTCGTCGTCCAGCAGGCCGTCGGGCCGTCCCGGTACGGACGAGTCCAGCATCAGCACGTCGGCGCCGGGGAGTTCGTGCAGGCGGTTGACCGGGCCGGGCTCGCGCCCCTCCCCCGGTGACTCGCCGAGCAGCACCTCCCGGTACGGCGCCCGGGCGTCGTGGTTGCCGGGGCAGGTGAGCACCGGGTGCCGCGAGGTCAGCACCTTGGCCACCTGCCGGTACTCCTCGGGCAGGCCGTGGTCGGCGAGGTCGCCGGTGACCAGCACGCCGTCCAGCGGTCCCGGCAGGGCGTCGAGGTACGCCATCACCTGCTCGGCCCGCCGCCGGGCGCGCTTGCCACCGTCCCGGCGGCGGACCTGGCCGAGGTGGATGTCACTGAGGTGCGCGATCGTCAGCATGCCGGTCACGCTAATCAGTTCACGCGTGGACGGGAACCTCCCGAGAGCGGGCGGGAGCCTCCCCAGAGCGTGCGGGAAACCCGTGAGAGCGGGCGGGAACTCCCGGGACGGTCCGGGAGACTCCCGGGGCCGTCCGGGAGCCCCCTCCGGGCACGGCTCACGCCTGGGCGGGCGCCTCCGCGGGCCGCTTGAACATCCGGGTGGCGGTGATCTCGCCGTGGATGGCCGGGCCGTCCGGGTCCGGCGCGGCGGGCAGGCCGGGGCGCAGGTGCTCCTCCACCGAGATGTACTTCAGGCCGGCCCGCAGGTCGGCGTCGTTGCGCAGACGGATCACCAGCGGGAACTCGGCGAGCGCCGTGGTGTCGAACAGGCCGGTGGTGTAGATCAGCTGGACGCCGAGCGCGTCGGCGACGGCGCGCTGGAGCTCCAGCAGGTAGGTCGCGTTGGCGCGGCCGATCGGGTTGTCCAGGAACAGCGTGCCGGCGTGCCGCAGCTGGGACTGGCCCCGGTCGTTGGCGCGCAGCGCGGCCATCGTGCAGTAGAGCGCGATGGCGGCGGTGAGCAGCTGGCCGCCGGAGAAGACGTCGGACATCTGGCCGACGCTCACCCGCTCGGCGCGCAGCACCGCGTCCGGCTTGAGGATCTCGACGCTGACGCCCTTGGGGCCGATCGCGGCGGCGACTCCGCGCAGCAGCAGGGACATGCCGTCGCGGCGCAGGTCGCTGTTCTTCCGGACGGCGGCGCGGGTGGCCTCGTCGATCACCTCCCCGAGGCGCTCGACCAGGGTGGCGTGGTCCGGGTCCTCGAAGCGGATCCGGAGGAACTCCTGGCCGGACCACTCGCCCAGGCCCTCGGGCAGCCGGGAGAGGCGCTGGGCGGCGCGCAGGGTGGTGAGCGAGGACTCGACCAGGCCGCGCAGGCGGTCCACGATCGAGCCGCGGTTCTTCTCCAGCTGGGCCAGCTCGTCGGTGAGCACCCGCAGCCGGGGCGCGAAGGCGGCGGCCCACGCGGCGGCGTGCTCGGGCAGCGCCGAGGCGGGCAGTTCGCGGATCTGCTGACGGGCGGGGGTGCGGACGGCCTCGTAGCGGGCCGCGTTGGCGTGCCGGACGAGGGCGTCGGCGGCGTCGCGGACGGCGAGTTCGGCGCTGGACAGCTCGCCGGCGGCGGTGCGCAGGCCGCGGCGGGCCTCGGTGGCGCCGGTGCGGGCCTCGGCGAGGGAGCCGAGGTACGGCTCGACCGGGTCCTCCGGGTCCTCCTGGTGGTCGCGCAGGCCGTCGCGGAGCTGGCCGGCCAGTTCGTCGAAGTCGGCGGCGGCGGCCTGGGCGGTGTCGAAGGTGCGCTGCAGGTCGGCGTGCGCGGTGCGGGCGGCGTCCAGGGCCTCGCGGCGTTCGGCGAGGCGGCTGGTGGCGGTGCGCAGCAGGGCCTGGGCGTGCTCCGGGTCGGTGGGGACGAGGTCCTCGGGCAGCTCGGTGTGCGCCTCGCCGTCGGCGGGGGCGGAGCGCTCGGCGTCGCCGCGCAGGCGGCCGAGGTGCTCGCTGGCGGCGGCGGAGCGGGCCTCGATGGTGGCGACCAGTTCCTCGGCGCGGGCGGCGGCGGCCTGGCGGGCCGGGCCGTCGGCGCCGTCGGGGCTGCCGAGGAGTTCCTCGGCGCGGGTGCGCACCTTGTTGGTGAGGCGGTCGAGTTCGGCCGCGGCGGCGGCCTCGTCGCCCTCGGCGCGGGCCTGTTCGGCGCGCAGGTCGGCGCCGACGCCGACCTTCTCGTACAGCTGGGAGGCGGCGCGGTAGGCCTCGCGCAGGGCGGGCAGCGCGGCGGGGGCGGCCTCGGCGGGCTCGTCGGTCTGCTCGGAGGCCGGGATCTCGGCGCGTTCGCCCCGCAGCGCGCGGGCGGTGCGGCGGGCGTCGTCGGCGGCGCGCTGGGCGGCGCGGCGGTCCTCGTCGCAGGTGCGGGCGCGTTCGGCGCACAGGGCCTGGCGGCGGTCGCACTCGGCGGCGTCCTCGGCGAGTTCGCGCTGGCGGCGCGCCCAGTTGGCGCGCTCGCGCAGGCGGAAGGCGAGGCCGGAGAGGGCGTCGGCGCGGCGGCGGGCGCGCTGGGCGGTCTCGCGGTGCTCCTCGTGGGCGGAGGCGGCGGCGGCGTGGTCGGTCTCGGCCTCGTCGTGGTCGGCGCGCAGGGTGGCCAGGGCGGCGGCGGCCTGCTCGGCGTGCTCGCGGGCGGCCTCGGCGGCGGCGGCGAGTTCGGCGAGGGTGCCGGGCGGGCAGCTGGCGTGCCAGGAGGCGAGGCGGGCGGCGAGGGCGCGGTCGGCGCCGAGGCGGCCGGCGAGTTCGCGGATGTGCTCCTCGCGGGCGCTCGCCCGGGCGCGCAGCTCGCGGCGCTCGCCGTCGGCGGCGGACTCGTCGTGCATGGCCGGGTTCGGCGGCACCAGGAAGAACGCCGGCTCGTCGGTGATCGGGGCGATCAGCGAGGCGGCGGCGCCGACGGCCACGGTGGAGCGCGGCAGCAGCGCGGCGGCCTGCAGGGCCTCGCGGGCGCGCTCCAGCGAGGACGGGTCGGTGACGACGACGCCGTCGACCAGTTCGGGGCGGGCGGCGAGGATGGCGTCGTGGTCGGCCGGGTCGACGGACTGGGCGAGGTAGCGCCAGCCGGGCAGCGCCGGGATGCCGTGCTCGGCGAGGTACTCGACGGTGGCGAGCACGTCCGGGCCGGGCGGCAGCAGGCCGCCGTCGCCGAGGGCGGCGAGGATGCGGGCGTCGTCGGCGGCGGCCGTGCGGAGGTCGAACAGGGTGCGTTCGGCGGTGGCGATGGCCTCGTCGAGGAGCTCGCGCAGGTACTCGGCGTTGCGGTCGAGCACGGCGGGGGTGAGGAAGCCCGCGTCCTCCTCGGCGCCGTCCTGGTACGGCGTCAGGGAGAGCAGGTCGGCCAGGCGCTGCTCGGTGGCGAGCAGCGCGGCGGTGCGCTGCTCGCCGGCCAGCGCGCGGGCGGCGTCCTTGCGGGCGTCGCCGGCGCGCTCGGCGGCGAGTTCGGCGCGCGAGGTGGCGGCGGCGGCCTCGCGCAGCCGGCCGGCGGCGGCCTCGGCGGCCGTACGGGCCTGGGCGAGCGCGGCGGCGGCGGCCTTCTCGACGTCGGCGGCGTGCAGCGCGGCGCGGGCCGGGTCCACGTCGCCGTCGGCGTCGATGAAGCCGGCCTCGACGGCGGCTTCGGTCTCCTGCTCGACCTCGGCGAGGCGCTGGCGCAGGTGCTCGGCCTCGCTGCGGGCCTTCTGGGCGGCGGTGGCGGCCTCGGTGGCGTCGGACTGCGCCTTGGCGCCGTCCTCCTGGAGCTCGCCGGCCCGCTGCTCCTCGGTGTCGGCGCGGGACTCGGCGGCCGCGGCGGCGGCTTCCAGGGCGCGGGCGAGGGCGGTCGCGGCGCGGGCGCGGGCGGCGAGCGCGGGGGCGGCGTCCAGCTCGGCCTCGCGGATGGCGGCGGCGACCCGGCTGACCCGGTCGGCGGCGGCGCGCTGGCGCAGCACGGCCTCGGCGGCCTGCCAGGCGGAGTGCAGGGTGCGGGCGTCGATCAGCTCGCGGCGCAGCGCGGCGGCCTCGGCGGTGGCCGCGGCGAGGCTCAGCGTGGCGTGCCGGTAGGTGAGTTCGTCGGTGATGAGGCTGTGCCGGGTGCGGTCGGACTCGGCGGCGGTGACGGCGCTCGCGGCGGCGGCGACCTCGATGGCGAGGTCCTGGGCGCGGTCGCGTTCGGCGGCGGCCCGGGAGGCGAGGGCGTGGGCGAGGCGGCGGGTGCGGCGCTCGGCGGTGCGGTGGGCCTCGCGGACGGTCTCGCGGGCGGTGGTGGCCTCGGCGATGCGCTCCAGGAGGTCCAGCGAGCCGGCGGTGAAGTCGCGTTCGGCGGTGAGTTCGGCGCGGCGGCCGAGCTTGGCGGCGAAGCCGTGGACGAGGTCGGCGAGGCCGTCGGTGTCCCGGGTGTCGGTGACGGCGCGCAGCAGCAGGTCGGTGAAGTCGCTGTCGTGCTTGACCGCGAAGAGGCCGGCCGCCTCGCCCTCGTCGGCGTTCATCTCGCGCTGGTAGCGGAAGAGTTCGGGGTCGAGGCCGAGTTCGCCGAGGTGCTCGGTCCAGCGGTCGTGGCCGTCCTCGAAGACCAGGTCGAGGTACGGGTGGGCCTTGCCGGCCTCGGTGAGGGCGTCGCGGAAGCCCTTCATGGTGCGGCGGCGGCCGCGGGCCTTCTGGTCGCCGGCCAGGCTGACCCGCTCGGCGACCGGCAGGGAGTCCAGGGTGAGGCCGGGGCCGGGGCGGAAGGAGTACCAGGTCTCGGCGAACTTGCGCGGGTCGGAGGAGACCTGGCGGCCGCGCCACTCGCTGACCTTGCCGACCACGATCAGCTCGCCGGTGACGGTGTGCTGCCACTCCAGGGCGACGTGGCCGCAGTCGTCGGCGAGCAGGAACTTGCGCAGCACGCCGGAGCTGGCGCCGCCGAGCGTGTTGCGGTGGCCGGGCAGCATGACCGAGAAGATCAGCTTGAGCAGGACGGACTTGCCGCCGCCGTTCTCCAGGAAGAGCACGCCGGCCGGGGCGGGGCGGCGGACCGGGCCGTCGACGTCCTCGCCGAACAGGCCGATCTGCTGGGGTGCCGGGTCGGCGACGGGCTCGCCGACGCCGCGCAGGTCGAGCACCGTGTCGGCGTAGCGGGCGCCGGCCGGTCCGATCGAGTAGAGGCGGACCCGGTTGAGCTCGTACATGTGCGGCGGTTCTCCGTGGCTTCCGTGACGGGGTTCGGTTCAGAGCGAGTGGAACGGCAGGCCGGCGTCCGCGACCAGTTCGTCGGAGGTGTCCGGCGGCAGCAGGCTGGCGGTGCCGTCGGAGACCGGGACGACGCCCAGGTCGAGCAGTTCGGCCATGGCCGCGCTGCCGGCCAGGTCGCGGACCTGGAGCTGGTAGCGGGCGGTGGTGCGGTAGGTGCCGCCGGAGTCGTCGGAGACCTTCTGCAGGAAGCCGGAGTCGACCAGGAACATCACCGCCTTGGCGACGATGCCGATGGTGGAGCCGGAGAGCCGGCGGGCGTCCTTGGTGGCGCCGGTGGCGGTGCGCCGGGCCCAGACCCGCCAGGCGGCCTCCAGGCCGGGAGCGTCGGACTGCGGATCGGTGTTGGCGCCCTCCGCGTCGGCCTGCTCCTCCAGGCGGCGGCACGCCTGGCGGACGAAGGCGTCGACGCCGTTGACGGTGATCCGGCCGAGGTAGGTGTCGTCGGCGAGGTCCTCGGGGCGGGGGAAGGCCATCGCGGCGACGGCCAGGTGGGCCAGTCCGTGCAGGAAGCGGTCGGTGGACTCGGAGGCGGCACGGCGCGAGTAGTCGCCCATCCGGACGGCGAACAGCGAGTCCTCGGCGGCGGCCACGGCCATGCCGGCGCGCGGCGAGACCTCCAGGACGACCAGGCCCATCCCGGTGGCGATGGCGTCGGCGAGCCGGGCGAACGGCGGGTCCTCGCGGTGGCGGCGCACGAGCTCGGCGTACTCGACGTCCCGGGCGGGCAGCAGCTTGGCCTGGAGGCCGAAGGAGACCAGCCGGGCGGCGTCGGCGACGTCGGCCGGGGTGATCGGCGCGGGGGCCGCCGGTTCGGTCTCGGTCGCCCAGGACGCGTCGTGGTGGGTCGTCACGGGCGGTGCTCCTCGGGGATGGCGGTGGTACGGGTGTTCGGGTGCGTCACGGCCGGTCGGCCGTTCTCGTGCGTCACGGCCGGTCAGCCGGCGTCCTTGCGGTCGGCGGCCATGCCGACGGCGTCGAGCAGGGCGCTGCCGACGATCAGGTCGGCGCCGCCGAACTCCGGGTCGCGCAGCGGAGTGCCGTCGTCCACGGCGAACAGCAGCCGCTCCTCGCCCTGGCGGTAGGCGGTGCCGACCGGCGGGCTGGCGGCGTGCACGGACAGCAGGGCGACCAGGTACGGCAGGTCCGGGTCCTGCTTGCGGGCGTCGGCGAGCAGTCCGGAGAGCCGGCGGGGGGCGTCCGGGGGCAGGTCGAGCAGGACCAGCGCGGCCTCCAGCTGGGCTTCGGAGAACCGGCTGTCGTCCGGGGTGGCCACCAGGTCCGGGTCGGGCAGCTCGGCGCCGAGGTGCTCGCGCTCGACCGGCGGGGTGAGCAGCAGGTCGACCAGGTCGGCGACCCGGACCGAGACCGGGGTGCGCAGGCCGGTGCCGCGGGCGAAGAAGGCGCCGGTGGGGCGGACGGCCTGCTCCACCGGCAGCCGCAGCACGGGCGCGAGCAGCTGCCCGTACAGGTCGATGCCGCTGCGGGCGCCGGGGGTGGCGAAGGCCTGCCGGTCCTGCTCGGCGCGGAACAGCGGGCCGGCCTCCAGCAGGCGGGTCTGCAGCTGGGTGTGGCGGCGGATGCAGTCCTTGACGATGTCGACCAGCTCGGCGGCGCGGCGCTTGTGCTCCGGCTCCTCGGCCTCGTCGCGGGCCTTGCGGATGTTGGTGAGAATCGCGTTCTCGTGCCGGTAGCGGTCGGCGATGTGGTCCAGCGCCTCCTCGATGAGGTCCGGGACGGCGCGCATCCAGTCGACCGCCCGGACGTTGCGGCGGGTGGCGTCGAGGGCGCGGCGCAGCGTCTCGGCGTACTGGACGGTGCGGTAGCGGGCCTGCTCGGCGGCGAGCTGGGCGTCGGCCAGGCGGCCGCGGCGGATCAGCACCTCCAGCTTGACCTCGGCGGCGATCTGGGCCGAGGTGACGTCGGTGTCGAGCGCGCCGACCAGGACGTTGACCGCCTCGTCGGTGGTGCGCAGGTAGACGCCGCCGTCGGGGCCGGGGACCTCCTCGATCAGCTTGAAGTCGTAGTCGCGGCGGACGTACTCGCCGTCCGCTCCGAAGGTGCCGTAGACGGCGCGGAAGCCGCGGTCCACGCTGCCGACGTTGATCAGCGACTCCAGCACCCAGCGGGCGACCCGCTCGTGCTCGACGGCGGGGCGGCCGACCGCCTGGGCGGCGACCCGGGGCAGCAGGCGGGCGAGGACTATGTCGCGGTCGGCCCCGGTGTCGAAGTCCATGTTCAGGGTGACCAGGTCGATCGCGGCGAGGCCGACCTCGGCCATCGCGTAGCCGCCGTACTCGCCGGCCAGGTTGACCTTGCGGTTGTCCAGGTCGTGCAGCGGGGCGGTGCAGGCCAGCGCCTTCAGCCGGCGGGCCAGGCCCTCGTCGGCGGCGGGGCCGGGCGCGGGGCGCGCGACGACCGGGCCGGCGGACGGTCGGGTGCCGGGCTCGGTGGGCGGGTCTGCGATGGCGGTCACGGGGGACAAGATTAGAGGTTCGCACCGACATCGACCGAAACGGACCTTGCGGGCGGGCGGAGCGGCAGGTGGGCGGCCGTCCGGGGATCGTTTTCAGAACGGGGTTTCGACGATATCCCGCCATTCTCGAACCGACATTCGAGAAAGCCGTGAGGGCGGCGCAATGGTTCGGTGATGATCGACCTATGATCACCCGACTGGCCAAAGCGGGCCTTGCCGCCGCGCTGTCCGTGACCACCCTCACCACCGGCGCCGTGCTCACCGCCGGCACCGCCGCGGCCGCGACGGCCGCCTCCAAGGGCGCCGCGACGGCTACCTCGAAGGCCGCCCCCAAGGGCGCCACCAAGGGCACCACGACGGCCACCTCGCCGGCCACCCAGAAGGCCGCCACGGTGTCGTCCTCGGCCCAGCACGTGACCGTGTCGCAGAGCGGGAACTACCCCGGCGGCTTCTTCACCTCCGGCACCATGTCGGCGAGCTGGGTGTCCGCCGGCACCGCGGACCTCACCGGCCCGACCCACTTCACCGTCGACCTGCCGCCGGGCGTCACCACCGACGGCGCCATGTTCTACTCCACGCCGTACGACTACACCTTCACCGAGACGCTCTCCCCCGACGGCCGCCACCTGGAGGCCGTCCTCACCGGCACCCGGGTGGTCGGGAAGAGCGAGTTCATGAAGCTCAACCTGCGCACCACGCCCGGTGTCCCGATCACCGGCGTGATCACCGTGACGGCCGGCAACCCGAACGACACCGACCCGACCGGCCACATCTCCCGCTACGACCTCGGCAGCGGCGGCTACCTGCCGGCCACCGTCCAGGCCGCCCCGAGCGTCACCGGCCTCGGCACCACCACCGGTCCGGGCACCGGCGGCACCGCGGTGACCGTCAGCGGCAGCAACCTGGCCCACGGCATGGTGCTGGTCGGCGGCGTCCCGGCGGCCGGCAGCTGCACCGACACCGCCTGCACGGTGACCACGCCGGGCGGCTCGGGCAGCGCCCCGGTCCGCGTGGTGACCCCCGGCGGCACCGCCACCGCGGCGGCCGGCTTCGACTACACCGGCGCCGCTCCCCCGGCCCCGGCCGCGCCCGCGGTCAGCAGCCTGTCCCCGAGCAGCGGCCCGGTCGCCGGCGGGACCAGGGTCAACGTGATCGGCAGCAACCTGACGTACGGGACGGTCGCGTTCGGCGGCGTGCCGGCCACCCACGTCTCCTGCGGCCCGTCCTTCTGCACGGCCACCGCGCCGGCGGGTACCCAGCCCGGGCCGGTGAACGTCACGGTCACCACGGCGGGCGGGACCAGCACGTCGGTGGCGACGTACACGTACACGGCGTAGCGGACGCCACGCACACGGCGCGGCGGACGCGCGCGGTGGAGCGGGCTCCAGCGGTGCCCGGGCGCTTCGGCGGCCGGGCACCTTCGTGCTTTCCGGGGCCGGTTCGTCGGCGTCGCTTCCGCGGCTCCGCGCCCCGGGAGGCAGAGTTGAACATGTTCAAAAGGAGGGTCTAGAGTCGCTTCCGCGCAGGCGGGACAAGGCTCCGCCCGCTCTTCGGCACGCTTCGGCGCGGATGCGCCGGCCTGCCCCGCATGGAGGTGCACGACATGGACGGCGACCCCGCGGTCATCCTTCGCAAGGTCCGGCGCTGGCTGTGGTTCTTCCTGGTCGCTCTGGTGCTCAGCGGACTGACCGCCTTCCCGCTGGAGACCGAGACCCGCTGGCTGGTCGACTTCGCGACCGGCCCGGCCGCACCGCTGACCGACCACTTCCCCGCCGCGACGGCCTGGTTCGAGCGGGTCCACACCGGCATCGCCGAGACCGGCGAGCGCTACCCCTTCCTGGCCTACGGCACCGACTGGCTGGCCTTCGCCCACCTGGTGATCGCCGCCGCCTTCTGGGGGCCGCTCAAGGACCCGCTCCGCAACATCTGGGTGATCCGCTGGGCCGTGCTCGCCTGCGGGGCCGTCATCCCGCTGGCCCTGATCTGCGGGCCGCTGCGCGGGATCCCGCTGGTGTGGCGATTCATCGACATGTCGTTCGGAGTCTTCGGCGTCATCCCGCTGCTGATCGTGCTCCGGGCCTTGCGCCCGCTGGAACGTTCCTTCCCGGAAGCGGCGCCCGCCCGCTGAGCCGAGGCGGTCCGCACGCCCCCGGTGGCGGCGCCCGGGGGCGTGCGGACCGGGTCGCGCGCGGTGGGCCGCCGGGCGGTCCGGCCGGATCACCCGCGGTGGCCTCCGGGGCCCCGGGTCACGGGCAACGGCCTTCATCCGCAGGCCCTACCATCTGGCTCAACAGCTGCTGGGAGGCGGACGGGCGTGGCCGATGCGGTGATCGATCTCAATGCGGACCTCGGCGAGGGGTTCGGGCGCTGGACGCTGACCGACGACGAGGCCCTGCTGTCCGTGGTGACCAGCGCCAACGTCGCCTGCGGCTTCCACGCCGGCGACCCGTCCACGATGCGCCGGGTCTGCGCGCTGGCCGCCGAGCGCGGCGTCCGGATCGGCGCCCAGGTCTCCTACCGCGACCTGGCCGGCTTCGGCCGCCGCGCCATGGACGTCCCCCCGGAGGAGCTCGCCGACGAGATCGCGTACCAGATCGGCGCCCTCCAGGTCTTCGCCCGCGCCGCCGGCTCGAAGGTCTCCTACGTCAAGCCGCACGGCGCGCTGTACAACCGGGTGGTCACGGACTCCGACCAGGCCGAGGCGGTGGTGGCCGGCGTGCTGCGGGCGGGCGCGGTCTGCGACGGACCGCTGCCCGTCCTCGGACTGCCCGGCTCCCGGCTGCTCGAGGTCGCCGAGGGCGTCGGACTGCCGGTGGTCGCCGAGGCCTTCGCCGACCGGGCTTACACCCGCACCGGCATCCTCGTCCCGCGCCGCGAGCCCGGCGCGGTGGTGCACGACCCCGAGACGGTGATCACCCGCGCGGTCGACATCGCCCGGGACGGCTCGGTGGAGTCCGTCGGCGGTGAGCGGATCAGCGTCGAGGCCCGCTCGCTCTGCGTCCACGGCGACACCCCCGGCGCCGCTCAGCTCGCCTGGCGGGTGCGCGGCGCCCTGGCCTCGGCCGGGGTCCGGGTGGAGGCGTTCACGTGACGGCGGGCGCCGGAGCGCGGTCGGGCGGCGGAGGACGGTCGGGCCCCGCAAGGCGGTCGGGCTCCGGAGAGCAGTCGGGCCCCGGAGCGCGATCGGGCGCCGGAGCGCGGTCGGGCGGCGAGGGGGCGGAGGCCGCCGTGGTGCGGCGGGTCGGCGAGCGGGCGCTGCTGGTGGAGCTGCCCGGGACGGCCGAGGTCGCGGCGCTGTACGGATGGCTGCGCGAGCGGCGGCAGGCGGGGGCGCTCGGCGAGGTCGGCGAACTGGTGCCGGCCGCCCGCACCGTGCTGCTGGACGGCGTCGCGGACGTCGACGCGGTGGCGCGGCTGCTGCGCACGGCCCGTCCGGCGGCCGCGGAGACCGCCCACGGCCCGCTGCTGGAGGTCCCGACCGTGTACGACGGCGCCGACCTGGCCGAGGTCGCCGCGCTCTGGGGGGTGTCCGAGGAGGCGGCCGTGCGGATCCACACCGAGCCCGAGTACGTCGTCGCGTTCTGCGGCTTCGCCCCCGGCTTCGGCTACCTCACCGGCCTGCCCGCCCGGTACGAGGTCCCGCGCCGGGACACCCCGCGCAGCTCCGTCCCGGCCGGCTCGGTCGCGCTGGCCGGCCCGTACACCGGTGTCTATCCGCACCCCTCCCCCGGCGGCTGGCAGCTCATCGGCCGGACGGCGCTCCCGCTGTGGGACGTCGACCGGGAGCCTCCGGCCCTGCTGGCCCCGGGCGTCCGGGTGCGGTTCACGGCGCGGCGGGCCTGAGGAGAAGGCGGCGATGAGCGAGCTGGGGACGAGCGAGCCGGCGACGGGCGAACCGGCGACGAGCGGGCTGGTGGTGGTGCGCCCCGGGCCGCTGACCACGGTCCAGGACCTCGGGCGGCGCGGGGTCGCGCACCTCGGGGTGCCCAGGGCCGGGGCGCTGGACGAGCCCGCGCTGCGGGCGGCGAACCGGCTGGTCGGCAACGAGCCCGGCGCCGCCGGTCTGGAGACCACGCTCGGCGGGGTCGCGCTGCGCGCCGTCGGGACGGTGGTGGTCGCGGTCACCGGCGCGCCCGCGCCCGTACGGGTGGCCGGACGGGCCGCGGCGTGGGGCGCGCCCGTCGTGGTACCGGACGGGGCGGTGGTCGAGGTGGGCGCGGCGACGGACGGAGTGCGCGGCTACCTGGCGGTGGCGGGCGGGATCGCCGTCCCGCCGGTGCTGGGCAGTCGCTCGACGGACCTGCTCTCCGGCCTCGGCCCGGCGCCGCTGCGCGCCGGGGACCGGCTGCCGGTCGGCACCCCGCCACCGCCCCGGGACCGGCCCGAGCTGGTGCCGCTGCCCGCTCCCCCGGCCGAGCTGGTGCTGCGGCTGCGGCTCGGCCCGCGCGCCGACTGGTTCACGGCGGACGCGGTGGGCCGGCTGGGGCGCGACGGGTACCGGGTGTCCAGCACGAGCAACCGGGTCGGGCTGCGCACCGAGGGACCGGCGGTCGCACGCGCCCGGGAGGGCGAACTCCCCAGCGAGGGCATGGTGTTGGGCGCGGTGCAGATCCCGCCGGACGGGCAGCCGGTGGTCTTCCTGGCCGACCACCCGACCACCGGCGGCTACCCGGTGATCGGCGTCGTCCCGGCCGCCGACCTGGCGGCCGCCGCTCAGGCGCGGCCGGGAACACCCGTGCGGTTCGCGCCGCTGCGGGAGCGCTGACGGCGACGGGGGCGAGGGGCCGGCCTCAGCCCCCCAACAGCGCTTCGGCGACGGCCCGTTGGGCCGGGTCCAGCTCCGTCCCGCCCTCCTCGGCCGCCCAGACCGCGTTCTGCAGCACCCGGGCGAGCGTCCAGGCCGCCGCGACCTCCCGGTCCAGCTCCAGCGCCTCCGTCAGCAGGTCGAAGCGCCGCCGCACCGCCCGGGCGGGGACGCCGGCGGCCACCACGTCCTCCCAGCGGTTGCGCAGCGCCGGGAGCAGCTCGAAACCGGGGTGCCCGGCGAGCGGTTTGGGGTCGATGGCCAGCCAGGGCCCCCGGTCGCTTCCCGGGAGCGGGGCGAGGACGTTGCCGTAGTGGAGGTCCCAGTGGAGCAGCCGGTCACCGGCCTCGGCGCGCACCTCGCGGAGGGCGGCGGCGCAGTCATCGAGCAGGCCGCGCTCCTCCGGGTCGACGAACGCGGCGAGGGCGGCCGGGGCACGGCTCGACAGTCTCGCGGCGACGGCCGCCAATGTCCGCATGCCGGTCGGTGCTTGATGCCGCGTCAAATGCCTAAGCAGCTCGGCGATCACCCGCAGCGCCGCGAGGTCGTCCGGCACGGCGTGGAGCGAGCGCGTCGCATCCAAACGCTCCAACAGCAGCGAGCCCGAGGCGGGTTCGTGGTCCAGCAGCCGGACGGCGCCGCGCCCGCCCCAGGTCCGCAGGGCGAGCGGTTCACCCGCCGTCTCCTCGTCCACGGGTTGCAGCTTCAGGACGGCGGGCGTGCCGTCGACGCGCAGCACCGGCAGCACCAGCCCGACGACGCCGTGCGCGACCGGCCCGTCCGGGCGCAGCTCCCAGCGGTCGAGCAACTCGCCCGCCAGGGCAGGCAGTCGGGCGGCCCAGGCGCGGCCTTCGGGGCCGCGGAACTCCTCCAGCGACGCGGCCAGCGCGGGCGGGACGGCTACGGGCATCGGTCGGGCTCCTCTCGGGTGCTCCCCGCCCAGCCTAGGCGCTGCCCTGCGACGCGCCCGGCCCTGCGTGAGCTGACCGCGGTCGGCCCAGGGCCCCCGATCAGCCCGCGGCGAGCGCCTCCGCCGCGACGGCCGCGAAGCCGTCCGGGTTGTCGAGCATGATGTTGTGCCCGCAGTCCGGCACGGCGACCACCCGGACGCCCGCCGCACGGAGTCCGGCCGCACCCGTCAACTCACCGTCCGCTGCCGGGTGGAGGAAGGTGCGCGGGAGGTCGAGGCCGAGCAGCAGCTCGCGCATGGTCGGGTCCCCCGCCCGGGCGAGGTGGTGGGCACTGCGGTAGAGCGCCTCAGGACCGGCCAGCCGCATGGTGGACCACCAGAACGGGCCGACCCGCTCGGCGACCTCCGCGCGGCCGCCGGACAGGAACTCCGCCTCCGTGTAGCCCGCGATGCCACTACTGCCGGGGCGCCGCCGGTCGGGCCCGACCGGGTCCAGGTTGGCGTCCACCAGGACCAGCCGCGCGACCAGCCCGGGGTGCCGGTGGGCGAGGACGATCGCGATCGCCCCGCCCATGCTGTGGCCCACCACCTCGACCCGGCTCAGCCCGGCCGCGCGCACCGCCGCGGCGACCGCGTCGGCGTGCTCCTCCAGGGTGTAGCCGAAGTCCGCCGGCCGGTCGCTGACGCCGAAGCCGAGCAGGTCCATCAGCAACGAGCGGCGCCCGGCGAGCAGCGGGTGGGCGGCGGCCGCCGCGAAGTAGACCGGCGAGGTGGCGCCCAGCCCGTGCAGGTAGAGCCGGGCGGGCTCGACGCCGGGCAGTTCGACCCAGCGGATCAGGTCGCCGTTCGGCGTGACGGGGGCGTGGCGCATCGCGAGGACTCCTCTACCGGAGGGACACCGGGGGCTCCCGGTTCCCGGGAGCAGCGAGACCATACCTCGGTATCGAGGTATCTCGCATCCGAGATACCCGTGAACCGAGGGACGGCCATGAGAGGGTGGCCCCATGCTCAAGCTCGCGATCCTCGGGTTCCTGTACGACCGGCCCCTGCACGGCTACGAGCTGCGCCGCCACCTCTCCGCACTCGCCGGGCACGTCCAGCCGATCAGCGACGGCACGCTCTACCCCGCGATCAAGCGCCTGGAGACCGCCGGGCTGCTGGTCCGCCGGACCGAGCCCGGCAGCGCCGCGGCGCCCCGGCACACCCTGCACCTCACCGAGGCCGGCCGCGCCGCGCTGCTCGACCGGCTGCGCGCGCCCGAGCCGCTGGACCTCAGTGACGAGAACCGCTGGTTCACCCTGCTCGCCTTCCTGCGCCACCTCGACGACCCCGCCGCGCAGGCCGCCGTGCTCCGCCGCCGCCTGGCCTTCCTCTCCGAACCCGCGAGCTTCTACTACGACGGCGACCGCCCGATGGGCGCCGAGGAGTTCACCGACCCGTTCCGGCGCGGCCAGCTGCTGATCGCCCGCGCCACCACCGAGGCCGAACTCGGCTGGCTGCACGCGACCTTGGCCGAGCTGGAGGACGTCGCACGGTAGCGGGCACCGCCGGAACGCGCCGCGGCCCGTACCGACCGGGCGACGGTCGGCACGGGCCGCAGGCGAGGGGTTCCGGCTCCTCGGGGTGGCGTCAGTGCCGGTGGTAGGCGTGCACCACCGCGTGGCCGCGCCCCCGGCCGATCATCCAGCGGTTGACCGGGACAGTCAGCGCGAACGCCAGGGCCAGCGAGCCGGCCAGCGAGACCCAGAACAGCAGGTCCCCGAGGCCGGCGTCCATCGCCCCGGGAACGGTGACCATCACGGTGTTGTCGATCAGCTCCATCACCAGGATCGACACGGTGTCCGCGGCCAGCGCGACCTTCACCGCGGCACCCACGTCCAGACCGGCCTTCAGCACGCCGCGCATGGTCAGCGCGTAGCCGAAGACGAAGGCCAGGATGATCGAGACCACCACGGTCGCACCGTTGTGCAGGCCGAAGGCGGTGCCCAGCACCATGCCGAGGATCTCGCCGACGGCGCAGCCGGTGAGGCAGTGCAGGGTCGCCTGCGCGGCCGCCCCCCAGGTCGTTCCGCCCCCGTGGGCCTGGTGATGGCCGTGGCCGCCGTGGCCGGCCTGCCCGTGGTGCTCGCGACCCCCATGCCCTTCGTGCTCGTGGCCTTCGTGCCGATGGTGGTCGTGCCCCTGGTGCTCGTGCTGTGCGGGGTGTGCCATGTCGTCCTCCGCGTGCTCCGACGCCCGTCCGGCGCCGCTTCCCTCGCTCCGTCGATGATCGAAGTTATACCCCCATGGGGTATGTGGCAAGCCCCTTTCCGAGGCCGTCTTTCCAGTCGCGCCCATCCGTGCTCGGATGAAGGACATGGCTGACGACCGACGCAAGGGCTACGACGGGACCGGCGAGGGCGCGATCACCCCGGACGGCTGCGCCGTCGAAGTGTGGAGCCGCCTCCCCGTGGGCAACGCCCCGGAGGTGATCGGGGCCGCGGTGCCGCCCGGCGCGAGCATCCTCGAACTCGGCTGCGGCGTCGGCCGGATGACGCACCCGCTGACCGACCGCGGCTTCACCGTCACGGCCGTGGACGAGTCCGCCGAGATGCTGGCCCGGGTCCGCGAGGGCATCCGTACGGTGCGGTGCCCGATCGAGGAGCTGGACCTCGACGAGCGCTTCGACGTCGTCCTGCTCGCCTCCTTCCTGGTGCACACCGGTGATGTGACGGTCCGTCGGAGACTGCTGGAGGCGTGCCGCCGCCACGTCGCCGAGGACGGCTGCGTGCTGCTGCAGCGCGAGGGCGAGGACTGGCACCTGAACCTGCCGCGCGAGACCGCGATCGGCCCCGGCGCGCGGTCCCGGATCGTCTCGGCCACGCCGGTCGGCGACGGCGTGAACTCCGTCCGCTGCGAGTACGAGTTCCCGGACGGCGTCTGGACGCAGACCTTCCTGTCCCGCCCGCTCGGCACCGCGGAGTTCGAGGGGGCGCTGGCCGGCGCCGGTCTGACGGTGGAGCGGTACCTGACGGAGGACCGCACCTGGGTCCGGGCCCGGCCCGCGCGGTAGGCCGCTCACTCCGGAACGGGCGCTCCGCCCCGGGTCGGCGGCCGGGAAGGGCCCGTACGCAAAGGGCACACCAAGGGTGAACAAAGAACTGTCACCTTCACCCCGTACCATCGGCCGCGCGCCGGGCCCGCGCGCGGCCCGTGGGGCCGGGCGGGGTCGCGGTTGTCCGCATGCCCGTTCCGACCCGCGAGGACCCGCCCATGCCGCCCCAGCCCACCGCCCGACGGATACCCCCGGCGGGTGTCCGGTGACCGAATGGCTCCACGGGGCCGTTCTCGGCCTGATCCAGGGGCTCACCGAGTTCCTGCCGATCTCCTCCAGCGCCCATCTGCGGGTCTTCTCCGCGCTGCTGGGCTGGGACGACCCGGGTGCGGCCTTCACGGCCGTCACCCAGCTCGGCACCGAGACGGCGGTGTTGATCTACTTCCGCAAGGACATCGTCTCGATCGTGAAGACCTGGGCGCAGTCGCTGGTCCGCCCGGCGCTGCGCTCGGACCCGGACGCCCGGATGGGCTGGTTCGTGATCATCGGCACTCTGCCGATCGGCGTCCTCGGCAAGCTGTTCCAGGACACCATCGAGACCCACCTGCGCGACCTGCGGATCATCGGCACCACGCTGATCGTCTTCGGCCTGATCCTGGCCTTCGCCGACCGCACCCGCGCCGTCCGCCACGCCCGTCCGATCACGGACCTCACGCTGCCGCACGCGGGCGTCTACGGCTTCGCGCAGGCGCTGGCGCTGATCCCGGGCGTCTCCCGCTCCGGCGGCACGATCAGCGCGGGCCTGCTGCTCGGCTACAGCCGGGAGGCGGCCGCCCGCTACTCGTTCCTGCTGGCGATCCCGGCGGTGCTCGCCTCGGGGACGCTGGAACTGTTCAAGATCGGCGAGGGCCCGGCGCCGGCCTGGGGGCCGACCGTCCTGGCCACCCTGATCGCCTTCGCGGTCGGCTACGCGGCGATCGCCTGGTTCCTGAAGTACATCTCCAGCCACAGCTTCCTGCCGTTCGTGGTCTACCGGGTGCTGCTCGGCATCCTGATCATCGGACTGGTCGCCGGCGGCGTCCTGACGCCGGACGCGGGCTCGGTCAAGTAGAACCACGTTTCACACGTCGGCCTTCAGGGCCGCCCGGACGCAGCGGGCCCGGACACCGACGCGGTGTCCGGGCCCACGCAGCGTGGGGTGCCCGTCGTTCGAGGACGGACCCTAGCGCCCGGACTCCCGGGCGGCGGTCAGCCGGCCGCGTACGGCGGCGTGGACCTCGGCCTCCTCGGCCGGGTCGGCGGCGAGTCGGCGCAACCGCTCCAGCACACGCGCGTCGCCGGTGGTGGCGACGTGGCGCGCGGCGAGCTCACGCGTGGACTCCTCGCAGTCCCAGAGGCACTCGACGGCCGGCCCCTCGGGAAAGTGCACGTCGGTGGCGGCGAGCGCCCTGGCGGCGCGGCCGCGCAGCTCGGAGGAGGCGGCCTCCCCGTAGATGTGGCGCAGGACCGGGACGGCGTCGGCGGCGGCCAGCCGCCCCGCACCGTCCACCAGGGACCCGAGCCCGGTACCGGCGACCCCGCGCACGGAGACCCAGCGGCGCAGCCCGGCGACCACCAGCGGCGCGTCCTGCGGCTCCCCGGCGTCGGCGAGCAGCTGGACGGCGGCCTCGCCGAGCGCGCTGTCCGCACCCCCGGTGGCCGGGTCGGCCCAGCGGCGGGCCTGGGCCAGCACCTCGGGGCCGCGCATCCGGCCGAGCAGCTCCAGGGCGGCCCGGACGATCCGGTCGTCCACGTCGGCGGCGGCGACCTCGATCAGCTCGACGGCGGCCGGATCACGCTGGTCCACCAGGTAGCGCAGGGCCGCTCGGCGGGCGCCGGGCAGGCCGCTGCGGGCGGCTTCCAGCAGCGCGGGACGGTCCTCGGGGCGGACGACGGCGGTCAGGCAGCGGGCGGCCGCGGCGGCGCGGCGGTCCACCGCGTCGGGGCCGCTCGGGGATGCGGCGTCCCGCGCGGGCTCCGGTCGCTCCGGGCGGGCGTCGGGCCGGCCGAGGAAGGCGCCGACACCGACGCCGGCCAGATCGCCCTGGTCGGCCCAGGCCAGCACGTCGGCGGTGGACCAGCCGGGGGTGACGCCGCTGCGGTTGACCTGGCGTTGCCAGAGGTCGAAGGGTGACTGCTCGGTCGCCGCCGCCACTCTCGGGTGGTAGGCGGCCCACAGCCGCCAGGGCCGGGGCTCGTACGCGTTGCGGATGAACTCGCGCAGCTCGGCGTCGCCCTCGGGGCCCGGCGGGAAGTGGTCCAGCACGGCGGTGCCGAGCAGCAGCAGGCCGCGGTCGTCGTCGCGCAGGGCGAGTTCGTCGAGGGCCCAGGCCCAGTTGGCACCGGTGGCGGCGTACTCGCGCAGCATCAGCAGCGCGTCGCGCCGGCCGTACGCGGCGAGGTGGCCCAGGACGGAGAGGGCGAGGCCGGTGCGGCTCTCGTCGTCGGTGACGAGGTCCTCGGCGGAGTGGAGGTGGTCCTCGATGCCGTCGAGGGGGGCCTCCAGCTCCATGTAGAGGCGGGCGTAGTAGAGGGAGCGGCTCTCGACCTGCCAGTCGGCTCGCGGATCCCTGGTGACGCACTCCTCCAGCGCGGCGATGGCCTCGGCACGGTCGGCGGCCAGCGCATGGAGCTGCCCGTCACCACGGCCTCGCTGCAGGAGGCCTAGGAGGCTGGCACTGGGTGCTATCACTGGCTCGAACATGAGGTCAGCATCCGTTGCGGCGGTCGTAGTGGCAACGGGATTTCCGTCGCCGGGGGTCTCTGGTGGGTACTGCGGTGGGCGCCCGGGCGCCGGAATCACCGAAGGTTACCGCCTCGGGACCCCTTCCGCACACAGGGCGACGGGGCCCACTGCCACAGTGGCATATGCCAGGGGAATTTTGCCTGCGATCTGTCCAAATCGCCCACGAGGGTGAGGACGCTGTGCGACAGTCTTCTCACAACCCGAACGACCCGCACAAAGCGGGCCGAACCCGAGCGATGGACCCGCCATGAACATGCCCTTAGGTGCCGCCCGCCCGCCGGGCACCGCCACGGTGGACGGTGCCCCGGCGGGCGCGAAAGGCTCCGGCGCGAACGCCTCGGGCGCGAACGGCTCGGGCCGCGGCGCGGCGGGCAGGACGGGCCTCGCCCACGACGGCGGCGGCGGGGACGACGGCTCCGGCGGGGACGCCGACGGCGGGACGGACGACAGAGTGGACGGCACGGCGCAGGAGCCGTCCGGCCCCTACCTCGGCGACGGCGACGGGGACGGCGGCGCACTCGACGGTGACACCGTCCTCGGCTCCGCCGAATGGGACCTGCTCACCGACGGCATCCGCTGGAACGCGGAGACCTACCTCCTCCTCGGGTGCGACCCGGACCACGGCCCGCTCAGCCTCGACCGACTGCCCGACCGCCTCCCGGAGGCGGACCGGCCACTGCTGCGCCGGATGATGACCGACGCCCTGGTGCACGGCCGCGCCGCGGTCGGCACCCTCCGGTTCCGCCGGCCCTGCGGGCGGCAGGACACCGTCGAGTGCGCGGGCGAACCCGTCCTCGGAGCGGACGGCACCGTCACCGCGCTGCGCATGCTGCTCCGACCGGCTCCCCCGGCCTGATCCCGGGCATCGTGGGCCCGGCCCACGACGTCGCCGACCCGGCCCACGACGTCGCCGACCCGGCCCACGACGTCGCCGACCCGGCCCACGACGTCGCCGACCCGGCCGACGGCGTCACCAAACCGGCCCACGACGTCGCCGACCCGACCTGCGAGGGTTCCGGGCCGACCTGCGAGGGTTCCGGGCCGACCGGTTTCGCTCCGGGGCTTCCGGACGACAGCCCCGCCCCTCACGTCAGCCGCGGCCGGTTCTTGGCGTCCGCCGCCCGCAGCTCCCGCCCCAGCTCGGCCCGCAGCTCGTCCACCACCGGCAGCCCCCGGTACGCCGCGGTCAGCCGGTACATCTCGCGCAGCCGGTCCCAGGTCCGGTGCGAGGAGTTCTGGCCGATCAGGTTCATCGCCATCTTGGCCTGGGTCTCCGCCGCGTCCGGCTCACCGGTGATCAGGTGCACCGAGGCGAGCGTGATCCGGTCGAAGAGCGCCGAGCGCAGCTGCCCGGTACCCTCCCGCAGGGCGATCACCTGCTCCGCGCGCTTGCGGGCCGTGGGCGCCGCCCCCGGGTCGTGCTCGGAGAGCGTGCGCAGCACCAGGGCCTGCATCCCGCGCAGCTCGGCCTCGTCGAAGACCTGCATCCAGGACGGCGGCGGCTCCGGCGACTCCTCGGCGAACAGGTCCTCGGCCTCGCCGAGCAGCCGGTAGGTGTCCTGGGAGTGCCCGATCGAGGCGTGCGCCCAGGCCTCGACGGTGTTCAGCATGGCGCGCGTTCTGGGCATCAGCCGCCCACCCGCGGCCTTGGCCGCCGACATCAGGTCCAGCGCGTCGTCGGCCCGGCCCAGGTGGACCATCTGCCGCGCGGCCCGGGAGATCGCCTCGCCGGCCCGCGGCCGGTCACCGGCCTCCTTGGCCGCCTCGGCCGCGATCATGAAGTACCGCTGGGCGGTGGGCTCCAGGCCCACGTCGTGCGACATCCAGCCCGCCAGCACCGCGAGGTTGGCCGCGACCAGCCACAACCGCTGCTCCACGGCGGCCGGGTGGCGGTGCGTCAACAAACCACCGACCTCGTTGAGTTGACCGACCACCGCCTTGCGCTGCAGCCCGCCACCGCGGGCCGCGTCCCAGGCCCGGAACACCTGCACCGAGCGTTCCAGCGACTCCACCTCGTCGAGCCCCACCGGGCCCGCGTCGTACACGTCCACCACCGGGCGCGCCACGCTCCCGGTGACCACCTGCCGGGGCCCGGGGACGGAGGCCGCGTACGCGACCGCGTCCCCGCCCAGCCAGCCCTTCAGCGAGTCGGCGATGACCGCCCCGGCCGTGAGCGCGGCTCCGGCGCCCACCAATCCACGTCGGTTCAGCATGAGGTCCATTCCCGTGAACTCGGTGAGGACCGCGGCTGTTCGATCCGGCGACCATGGCACTGCTGCGGACGGCTCCGCTCCGGACCTGGTGGGCCGGTGTCGTTCCAGACCGAGGTCCTCAGTGGTGACGACACGGCCGAGCCGCTCCGTGAACACGGCTGCCAGCACCCTGGGCACCGGATCGCGCGGGATCTCCCCCTGCTCGATCCAACGCCGTACCCTCGAGGTGTCGGTGGACAGGTGCATCTGCCCCATCGCGGCACCCCGACGGTTGACCAGCCGCGCGAGTTCGCCCTTGGACCATCCGGTCAGGACGAACAGGTCGGCGAGTCGGGTGTTGGGTCCCCTGCTCAATGAAGCCCCCAGGTTCCTCGGCTCCTTCGAGGCTAGAGGCTCCGGCAAGTGCCAGGCGAGCATTCGCCACCGTTCGCCAGGGCCCGCCAGACTACTAAGCCAGTGCCCGACGGGTGTGTTGTAGGGGTGCGCCACCTCGCCCCCGGTCCGGGCGGCGTCCCACCAGCGTCAGGGCAGTCCCCCGACGGTGTCACGGGACGCGACCGGTTCTCACCCGAGGGGGTGGCGCGGCCGGGTGGCGCGGGGGCGCCGGGCACGGCCACGGCAGTCCGGCCGACCGCATTCCCCAGGGTGCGGACGGCCGGAGCACCGCCGACCAGGGGTTCCTGACCCCGCGTCCGTGCCCGGCGCCCGCGCACCACCCGCCGCCCGACCCCGCACCACGCCCGACCCCGCACCACCCGCAACCCGCAGGGCCGCCGTCACGCCAGGAAGCACACGGCACCGGCCCTCCCCGCCCCCGCGGGGCCGCACCCGCCGACGGACCGGAAGGGACCACCCTCAGCCCATGTACTCCTCAGCGACGACCCCCACACCGACCGCGACCCGCACCGCGCTGCGCCCCCCCACCGCAGCCACCGGTCGGACCGGCCCCCGGCAGATGCCCCCGGCCAGCCGTCCGGTGGCTCCGCGCGGGGTCGAGGGCCGGGCCACGGACACCCGGGTCGTCCCGGCCGGCCGTACGGCCTCCGGACCGGTCGGCCGTACCGCGCTTGGGCTGCGCGGCCCCGAGACCGCCCCGCCGACGGGCGCCCGCATCCCGCTCGCCCGGCAGGCCGACGGCCAGGTGCTGCGCGCCCGGCGGCCCGGCCAGCCCGGCGGCCCGGAGCGGATCGATCCGTCCGCGCTGCAGACCCCGTCGGTCCGGGCGGCGCTGGCGAGCGTCGCGCGGATATGTCCCGCGTTCACCCCGCGCCAGGTCCTGCGCGAGGGCAGCCGCCACATCCTGGTGGCGGGCACCATCGGGCGGGCTCCGGTGGTCGCCAAGTGCCTGGCGCCGCAGGCGGTGCGGAGTGAGTACTTCGAGCAGCTGGTGGCCGACTTCCACCACGAGGTCGCGGTCTACCGGGCGTTCGTCCGGCACCGCCCGCCGGTGCGGCTGCCCCGGCTGGTCGCGGCCGACCACGACCGCTGCGTGCTGGTCATGGAGCGCATCCCCGGCCGCCCGGCCGCCCGCGAGCGCCACCCCGTCAACGCGCCCACCCCGGGCGAGGTGCGGGCGCTGCTCACCGCCGTCCGGACGCTGAACCTGTGGCGGCCGCCGACCGACGTGTTCCAGCCGCGCATGGACTACCAGTTGGAGATCGCCCGCTACCACTCGGTGGGCCAGCTCACCGACCGGGACGCCGGCGACCTGCGCGGCCTGCTGCACGGCCTCGGCCACACCCCGATGCAGCTCTGCCACGGCGACGCCCTGCTCAGCAACATGCTGCTGGCGCCGTCCGGCCCGGTGCTGGTCGACTGGGAGCAGGCCGGCTGGTACCTGCCCGGGTACGACCTGGCGGTGCTGTGGAGCGTGCTCTCCGGGGACACGGCGGCGCGTCGGCAGATCAGCCAACTCGCCCAGAGCGGCGGCACGCTGGCCCGGGACGCGTTCCTGGTGAACCTGGTGCTGGTGCTGATGCGGGAGATCCGGCTGTACGACGTGCCGGGCGCCGGCGAGGAGCAGCGGATCATGATCCGGCGGCTCTACGACGACGCCGCGCTCGCCCGCCGGGCCGTCCGCGCGGCGGTCGGGACGCGCTGAACCGCCGCGTCCGGGCCGCCGCCCCGGCCACCCGAGCGACCCCGGCCACCCGAGCCGTACGGCCGGGTCACCGACGGATCACGGCCGCGTGCCGCGCTCCAGGGCGGCCCGGCCGGCGGCCTCCAGGACGGTCTCGTCCGAGGCCAGGTGCACCCGGCTGCTGAGCACGTCCCGCAGGTAGCGCTCCAGCGGGTGACGCCGGCTCAGGCCGGGATTGCCGGTGAGCGCGACGGCCTGCTGGACCGCCGTCGTCGCGGCCCGGGTCGCCAGCAGGTGGGCCGGGCCGGTCCGGGCGACGGCGTCCGGCTCGCCCCGGTCCACCCGGGGCGCGAGGCCCTCGACCAGCTCCTCGGCACCGATCAGCTGCGCCTCGATCTCGCCGAGGGCGCAGCGGTAGCGGGGCAGGGTGCCGAGCGGCTCGGTCAGGTTCGCCGGGGTGCGCTGGTTGAGGAAGCGCACCAGCCAGGACTCGGCGGCCCGGGCGACGCCGATCGCCACCGCGGAGAGGGCCAGGTCGTGCCAGGCGCGGGAGAGTTCGGCTTCGCCCGTCCCGGCGGCGTCGTCCTCGGGCCCGCGGGATCCCAGGCCGAGCGCGAGGTCGGCCGGCACCCGGACCCGGTCGAGCACCACGTCGTGGCTGGCGCTGGCCCGCAGGCCGAGCTGGTCCCAGGTCGGGTCGATCTCCAGGCCGTCGCTCTCGCCGCGGACCAGGAAGGTCCCGGTCCTCGGTTCCTCCTCGTCGGTCCGCGCGGTCACCGCCATCCAGGCCAGCGCCTCGGCGCCGGTGCAGTACGTCTTCCGTCCGGTCAGCAGCCAGTCATCGCCGTCCCGCCGGGCGACCGTCTCGGGCAGTCCGCCCGGCTGCCCGCCGGCCTCCGCCCACAGCGTGTTGACCAGCACCGGACCGCGCCGGGACTCGGTGAGCAGCCGCCGGTACCCGGCCGTCGGCCAGTCCGCGTGACGGGCCTGCTCGGCGTGCCGGAGCAGGGTGAACGCGGTGACCACGGCCACCGAGGCGTCCCCACGCCCGAGTTGGGACAGCACCCGGACGGTGTCGGCCAGCGTGCCGCCCGGTCCGCCGTACTTCCGGGAGACGGTGAGGGTGAGCAGCCCGGCCTCGTGGACCGCCTCGATGCCCTGGTACGGGAAGGTCGCGTCGCGGTCGTGCTCCTCGGCCCGGGCGGCCAGCAGGTCGACCACCCGGGGCAGCCCGGCCAGCGCGGCCTCGACCGCCGCGCGCTCGGACGCGTGGCCGGACTCCGACGGGCCGGATCCGGCCTGGCCGGAAGTCGACGGCGGCGCCGCGGCCCGGGACCGCCCGCCGGCGGAGCGCTCGGAGGTGGAGCGCTCGGAGGTGGAGCGCTCGGAGGAGGCACGATCGCCGGACGAGTGGTCGGCGGACGGTCGCTCCTCGGACGAGCGGGCGTCGGACGAACGGTTGGCGGCGCGGGTCGTCATGATGCGGTGCCTCCGGGCGGCAGCGTGGGCTCGACGGATGCGGGCGGCACGCCGTACGGGCGCGCGGTACCGACTGGCGGCCCCGGAGGTCAGGTCACGGCCCGCCCCCCGGGTTCGGCGCCGACCGGATCCGGCCGACCCCACGCCGCCGGGGGACGGAGATCCCCCTCAGCAGCCCGGACATGCCGCGCTGGCGGTGCGCCCCAGGTCCAGATGCCTGCGGCGGGTCAACAGCGGGAGACGGCACGGCATGTTCGCGACTGTACGAACCGTTGATCGATACCGTCAAGCGGCGTCCGGCCCCGGTCGGCGCCCGTCCGGGGCCGGAGGCGGCCCGACGCCGGGATCAGCCCTGTCCGAGTCGGTCCTGGCGGGATCAGCCCTGCTGGAACATGTCCGCCGGGAGCGGCTTCAGCAGCTGATACAGGTCGTCCGAAATCGGTCGGTCCCAGGACGCGATGGTGACCAGGACGCCGTCGCTGCGGCCGAACTGGGCGCAGAACACGCGCTCCTCGCTGACCTTGACCTTCTTCACGATCAGCAGGTCGTCGCCGAGCATGACCGGGAAGTCCTCGGCCGAGACGAACTCGACCGGCTCGTCGTTCTCCAGCGCCGCGAGCAGCTGACGCACCTCGAAGGGCACCTCGTCGCCGGTCTCCCGGGCGGGCGAACCCTCGGGGAGGTTGCCGATGAACATCGCCGGGCCTCTGCCGCCGAACAGGTCGTAGCGCAGGAAAATCCCCTGGCAGGAGCCGTCCGGGCCGGTCATCATGGCCGCACCGAAGTCACCGGGCCAGTCGCCCGGGTCCATCGCGAGCACGTCGAAGTCCGGGCCGGCGGGCTGTCCGGAGCGACGGCGGAGAAAAGACATGGGAACATCGTACGTGTCCGGCACACCACGCTCGCGAGGTGGGTCGGGCACCGTCGGGGGTCGGGCGGGAGATCGACGCTCAGAGACCAATGTTGACTCTGAGCAACCGTCCGGGCTACGTTCGGTTCAGCACGACAGCCGTTCTGGGTTTCACCCTCCGGGGGGACGGCACGTCGCAACGCGGCCCTACACGCGTATCCCTCACTGTGCACTTGTCGTGCCGAACCGCCGAGCACCCAGCTTCGTCGTCACACACAGCACTACACACAAGCCAACAGTTCCATGCATCACAAGCCAGATCCGCGGGGCCCCGGCCCGTCGCTCCCGTGGATCTGCTCGGGACGCCGCCGCGTGGGGGCGTGCGGGTCCCGAGCATCGGTGCCGTCTCCCGAGTCGCTCTCGGTTCTCGGCGCCAGCCTCCCGGCGACTGCCGGCCCCTCGCGGGGCCGGGACCGGCCGACGCACCCCGGTGCGCAGGGGATGACTGGGAGGATGGCCTGGCAACGCTGCCGGGCCGCACAGCAGGCGCCGTGTCTGGCCGCGTGGGGGCGGTGGGCACGGCGTCTGCCTGTGCTCATACTCTGAGCTGCGTTTGTCTAACAGTCAACAGAAATTCTGACGGGGCACGCTCAATAGATCATCAGTTGTGATGTTCCGCCCGGAAAACCGCCCGCGGAGCGGACCCCCGGTCGGTTCCGTGGGTCCGCTCCGCGCGGCTCGGGGCAAGCGATCGGGGCGAGTCCCTCAGGCCCTCAGTCCCTCAGGCCCTGGGCGAACCCCTCGGACGAGGCCCTCAGGTGAGGTCGAACTCGCCGTCCCGGGCGCCGAGCACGAAGGCCCGCCACTCCGCCGGCGTGAAGACCAGGACCGGACCGTCCTCCTGACGGCCGTCCCGCATCCCGATGTACCCGTCCACGAAGGCGATCTGGACGTCCCCGACCCCCTGGCTGCTGCACAGCCACTCCGCACCGGTGAAGTCCACCCGGGGCTTCCCGCTCGGCGCCAGCTCAGACTGCGCGCCACCGACCTCCGTGTCCGTCCCACTGTTGAGTGCCACTGATCGATCTCCTCCCGACGGCGTTCCGGGGCCAGCCTAGCCACACCGCCCTTGCCGGGTCAGCGGGTTGACGAGGACTCCCGCCGCCGGGGACGGGCGCCGCCGGAGAACGGGTCGAGGAGCGGCGGAAAGGTCGAGGCGTGTCCCGACCGGCGGGGGCGCCGGGCAGCTGCCACAGTGCTGACAGGGCGCCGCCCCGGCCCGGGAGGCACCTCCGGGGCCGTACGGGCCCCGCGAGGCCCGCACGGGGCCGGACCGCACCCCCGGGCGACCCCGTCCACCGCCGGGCGAGCCCGCCCGCCCCGTCCCACCGATCCGCCCAAGGGAGCAGCCGATGAGCCGCCGGGAGGCCACCCGCGCCGACGTCATCCCCATCTCCGACGCCCCCTCGGCCCATCCCCCGGCGCCCCGTACGCCCCCCTCGGCCACGCCGCTGCCCCGGCCGACGCCGGCCCGGCCACCGACGCACGGCCGGGTCGGGATCGTCCTGGTCTCGCACAGCCAGGAACTGGCCACCGCCGTACGCGATCTCGCGCTAGCGTTGACCGGATCCGACTCCCCCGCCCCGGTCTCCGCGACCGGCGGGGACCCGTCGGACGGTCCCGGCATCAGCGCCGTCCTGGTCGCCGCCGCCACCCGCCGGGTGGACCAGGGCCACGGCGTGGTGGTGCTGGCCGACCTGGGCGGCGCCGTCACCACCGTCCTCGCCCTGCTGTCCCAGGCCGACGAGCACGGCCTGCCGTTCCCGGTCCGGTTCGCCGACGCCCCGTTCGTCGAGGGCGCGGTGGCCGCCGCCGCGACCGCCACGGCGGGCGGCGACCTGGCGGCGGTGCTGGACGCGGCGGAGGAGGCCTACCGGCAGCACAAGGGCTGACCGGGGACGGCCCGGACCGGGGCCCGGTCAGCGGTGCCGGGTCAGGGCCGCTCCTTGCCCTCCCAGGTGAAGACGGCCGGGCCCTCGCACTCCAGCGCGTGGCGCAGCCGCTCGTGCTCGGACTCGATCATCGGCGGCAACTCGTCCAGCGCGAACCAGCCGACCTCCAGCGACTCGTCGTCGTTCACCCGCGCCTCGCCGCCGACCGCGCGGCAGCGGAACGTCAGCACCAGGTACTGGGTCACGTCACCGTTCGGGTACGTCACCCGCGGCGAGACGGTGACCGAGGCGAGCAGCTCGGGCACCGCCACCACGCCGGTCTCCTCCTCGCACTCGCGCACCACGCCGTCGGCGGGCTGCTCACCGGGGTCGAGGATGCCGCCGATCGGCGCCCAGCGGCCGTCGTCGGACCGCCGGGCGAGCAGCACGCGGTCACGGTCGTCCAGCACGACGGCGACGACGGCGCTCAGCCAGAGCGGGCGGTGCCCGACGACGGAGCGGAGTTCGGCGAGGAAGGGGGGAATGGCCATGGGGCGCAGCCTATCCGGGCAGGTCAGCCCGATCGGTTCCCGGTCGCCCGCAGCCGGTCGGTGGCGGGGCACAGCAGGGCCAGGACGGTGAGGCCGAGGATGTGCAGGTCGAGCCGGAGCGAGCGGTGCTCGACGTACCAGAGGTCGAGCTCGGCGCACCAGAGGTCGCGCTCGGCGTACCAGAGGTCGCGCTCGGCGGCGTGACCGTGGAGCTGGGCCCAGCCCGTCAGTCCGGGGCGTACGGCGAGCCTGGCGCGTTCGCGGCGGGAGTAGCGCCCCACCTGGTCGGGCCGGGCCGGCCGGGGGCCGATCACCCCCATGTCGCCGCGGACGACGTTCCACAGCCGCGGCAGTTCCTCCAGGCCGGTACGGCGCAGCAGGGTGTCGAGCCGGCCGCCCCCGCCGGTCCGGAAGCGCAGGACCTGGAACTCCCGGCCGTGCCGTCCGGCCCGGGTCTGCCGTTGGAGCACCGGGCCGCCGGTCGTGCAGCGCAACAGGACGGCGATCAGCAGGGCCAGCGGCAGCGCCACGATCGCCGCCAGGGCGGCGACGGCGAGATCGCCACCGCGTTTCATGAGGCGGACACGGCACTACCCGGTCTGCCGCTCATCGCTCCCCCTCCACGGCGCTTCGAGCCGGAAGAACGCATTCACAGTAGAGGCGCGATGAAGTGGTTGTCCGGGAATGGTGAAAGAAGGGCGTCCGAGATTGTCAGACAGGACGATATTCAGTCGGTCTGACTAATTTCGCTCGCTCGGTCTTCGGAATGCCGAAGGCGATCGACGCAAGGGCGTCCCTTCGGCGTCGTCCGGCGTCGTCCGGCGTCGTCCGGATCTTGTCCGGGTGCCGGGCGGGTCCCGGGCGGGTGCCGTCCGGATCTTGTCCGGATCCCGTCCCCGTGCCCGGCTGGACGGTACTTCCGGCAGGGCCCGGCCCGCGTGTCAGACCGCGGTGCGCCGCCGGTCGCGGAAGAGCCCGAAGGCGATCCGGCCGAGCAGCAGGACACCCGCCGCCAGGCAGCCGGCCACCGCCATGGCCCACGCCGGGCCGCCGTTGTCCGGGACGAGCACCGCCACGAGGATGCCCGCCGCCAGGCAGGCCAGGCCCACCACGGCCAGCGGGAGCTGGTGGGTGACCAGGGCTCCGCCACTGCACGCGCGCGCCATCCGGGACGCGCCGTGCAAGTGGAAGGGGTCACGGTCCGCATCTGCCATGAGCCCAAGGTACCCCGGGCCGAAGCGGTAGGCAGCCCGCAGGGAGTCCGGGGTCGGACACTCTGCGCAACCGGCGAGCGGGAGTGTCCGGCGGGTCGGGACGGGGGCGTCCTGCAGGTCGGGACGGGGGCCGCCGGGCGGTAGGACGGGGGTGGATCCGGAGCCGGTCCCGGGCCTCCTCCGGTACTTCCTCCGGGACTTCCTCCGGGACCTCCCCCGGCCCTCGTCCGAGGCTTCCGGATGCGCATTCCGGCTCCACAATCAGTCCACGAAAAATCCTCGTCCCCCCGGTACAACCATCCCCCTGGTGCAACGGTCTCAATGGCATTGAGTGATCCAGGAGCCGTTCGCGGGCGGGTGTGAACCCCCACCGGGAACAGGAAAGTCCAGGGGCCGGAGCCGCCGCCCCCTGGAGTCGGAGGCCGGCTCCGTCCTCCGGCGGTACCGCCACGCCGCTCGGCGAACGAGGGGGAACCGTGCCGCAGTCCCAGTCCACAACATCGATCTCCATCGCCCGCGCCAGGCCGACACCCGGCGTGCGGGCACTGCCGCCACCCGCCGGGTACCCGGCGGGCCGGCGTGACGGGAGCCGGCAGGGCGGGGGCCCTCGCCGTCTCCCCGTAGACCCGGAACACCAGCACCAGGACGCGCGGGGCGAATGGCTGCGGTTCGCCCCCGTCCAGCCGCTGTTCCGGGCCCGGGCCGCCCAGCGCCTGGCCGTGCTCGCCTACCACGGGGTGACCGACCACCGGTCGTTCGGCGCCCAGCTCGACCGGCTCCAGCGGCTCGCCACCCCCGTGCCGCTCAGCGCCGTCCTCCAGGCCGTGACCGAGCGGCGGCCTCTGCCACCCCGCAGCGTCCTGGTCACCTTCGACGACGCCGACCGGAGCGTCCTCACCCACGCCCTGCCCGCCCTCGACGCCCGCGGCATTCCGGCCACCGCCTTCGTCATCTCGGAGCTCATCGGCACCGAGCGGCCGTTCTGGTGGCACGAGGCCGACTTCCTCGCCCGGCACGGCGGCCGCGCCCGCTCGCTCGACTGCGGCCACCCCTCCCAGCTGCTCCACCGGCTCAAGGCGATGCCCGACCCGGACCGGCGGCGCAGCCTGCACGAGCTGAGGGCCAGCGCCGACCGCCGGCCGCCCCGTCAGGAACAGCTCACCCCCGCCGACCTCCTCGCCCTCCGGGACGGGGGCGTCGCGATCGGCAACCACACCCAGGGGCACCCGTGCCTCGGCCGCTGCGACGACGACACCGTCCGCGCCGAGATCACCGGCGCCCACGAGGCCCTCACCCGCTGGCTCGGCGAACCCCCGACGGCCTTCGCCTACCCGGACGGCGGCCACGACCCCCGGGCCGAAACCGTCCTGCAGGAACTCGGCTACCGCCTCGGCTTCCTCTCCGACCACCGCCTGGGCCCCCGCCTCCCCTCCCACCCCCTCCAGATCAGCCGCCTCCAGGTCGACTCCACCACCAGCACCCGCCGCTTCGACACCATCCTCTCGGGCCTCGAACCCGCCTACCGCCGCTGGCGCCGCCAGGCCGTCGCCTGACCCGCATCGGCGTGGGGGGGGGGGGCGGGCCCCGCCCCCCCCCCCCCACCGCCCGGCCCCCCCGCCCCCCCCCCCGGCGGACGCCCCCAAAAAGCCACCC
>NZ_JBIWJF010000030.1:17796-41671 GCF_044764985.1 Kitasatospora sp. NPDC093550 | reverse complement strand
CACACACCCCGCACCGGCCCACCCGCCGGCACCCACAACTCCACACCCCACCGGCCCCCACGGCCCCCCGGCCCCCCCCCCCCCCCCCCCCCGCCCGGGGGGGGGCCCCCCCCCCCCCCCCCCCCCCCCACGCCGATTGCCCGGAAGACACCTGGAATGCCAGTGAGGCAAAGCCCACTTCTCGCACACCAGGAGAGATCCGCGCGAGCCGTCGGCAATGCGAAGAAGCCCGGACATCACCGGACACAGAACTCGACCGCGCACAATCAGCCCGACCTCCGCACAGGAAGTCGGGCCGGCCGACTTCTCACGTGGCGTTGTCTATGCAGGTAGATTCCTGGGCTTCGACCACCCCAACAACCCTGCCGTCCGACACGAAAAGTCGACCAGATCGACTTCCCGTGCGCGGCGAGTCGGCACGGCTGGGTCTACGCGAGTAGAAGCGGCCGGCGCAGACCCCGCTCCGCGCCGCCGAGCGCGGGAAGTCGGCTGGATCGACGCCTGCTGCACGATACGGCCAAGCTGCCGCACTCCCGTCGACCGTCGAGAGCCAGCGCACCACCAAGCGCCAGCAAGCCCCAGCGCAGGACGTCAGCCAGGCCGACTTCCTGCGCACCCCAGACAACGCACACTCGAATCTATGCGCGTAGAGCCAGCCTGCCAGGCAGCCCACACGTCGACGCCAGCAGAGAAAGTCGGCTGGATCGACTTCCGGCGCACGGCAAGCCGGCGCACCCGCGCCACCCACCGATGCGAGCCCACGGCTCTGAACCCTCCGGCCCGAGAGGTCGATCGAGCCGCCTTCCCGTGCACACCAGGCGCGGCGAATCTATGCGCGTAGAGCCGCACGTGGCAGCAGCACCGCTCCGCGCAGGAAGTCGACCTCGTCGACTTCCTGCGCGCGGCGAGCCGACGGCCGAGCCCAGGGGCCGCAACCGGCGCGAGACGTCGATCGGGCCGACTTCCTGCGCGCGCCGAGGGGCGGCCACATCTACGCGAGTAGAGCCCTGTCCGCTGGGCCGCCCGCCACCGCCAGGCACAGGAAGTCGGCCAAATCGACTTCCCGTGGGCGGCGAGCTTGGCGCACGGATTGGGTCTACGCGAGTAGATAGCTCGGCCTCCGCAGCGGCGCGCCGCGCTGGCCCGACATGGGAAGTCGGCCGAGTCGACTTTTGGGACCAGGGCAGCTTCGGCTCCGTGGCGGGGTCGCCCGGGCTGGATTTCGTGCGGGGAATCGAGCGAGGGGCCCCGGTCGGCTTTGCCCGGGAATTATTGATCAAGCCGGGAAATCCGCGAGGAAACCCGCTCCCGGGAATCGGGCTTCACCATGGTCGGCGCGGCGTTCTTCATCGCCGACGACGACTTCCGGAGGGCCCTGCCGGGCTAGGCGATAAGGGTGGCCAGCGCGTTTCCCTGCGGGTAGAGGGCGGCGGCCGGGGGGAGGGCGGCGGGGACGCCGGCGTGGAGGACGGTGAGGGTGCCGCCCCCCGTGCGGGTGGGGTCGCTGACGCGGCGCAGGGCCTGGGCGGCGACGGCGTCGGCGGAGCCGTGCAGGACGAGCGCCGGGGAGGCGGTCGGGGCGACCGCGGCACGGATGCGCTCCTCGACGAGTTCGTAGTGGGTGCAGCCGAGCACCAGCTCATCGGTGCCGGCGGGCGTACGGGCGGCGGCGTCGGCGATGGCCGCCGTGATGGCGTCGTCGTCCCCGTGTTCGACGGCGTCCGCGAGACCCGGGCAGGCGACCTCCGTGACGTCCGCCGTTCCGCCGAACTCGCGGATCAGCCCGCGCTGGTAGGCGCTGCCGGTGGTGGCGGGGGTGGCCCAGATGGCGACCCGCCCGCCCTGCGCGGCGGCGGGCTTGATGGCCGGGACGGTGCCGATCACCGGCAGCCCCGGCTCCAGCTCGGCGCGCAGGGCGGCGAGGGCGTGCACGGAGGCCGTGTTGCAGGCGATCACCAGCGCGTCGGGCTCGAGCGCGGCAGCGGCCAGGGCGCAGCCGCGGGCCAGCTCGATGATCTCCTCGGGCGTGTGCGGCCCCCAGGGCATCGAGGCCGGGTCGGAGGACAGCACCAGGTCCGCGTCCGGGCGCAGCTTCCGGAGGGCGGCGGCGGCGGCCAGCAGGCCGATTCCGGAGTCCATCAGTGCGATCTTCACGGGTCAAGACTTTAGTCGATCCGCCCGGTCGGCCCCGTTCTGCGGCAGACTGCCGGGGTGACCGTCCTGCTGTGGATCGCCGCGTCCTCCCTGCTGGTCTGGCTCTGGCTGGCGTGTTGCCACGGCCTGTTCTGGCGCACCGACGTGCGGCTGCCGCCGCGTCGTCCGCCGGTCCGCTGGCCGCAGGCGGCGATCGTGGTGCCGGCCCGGGACGAGGCGTCGGTGCTACCGGTGAGCCTGCCGACGCTGTTGGCGCAGAAGTACCCGGGGCGGGCGCGGGTCATCCTGGTGGACGACCACAGCTCGGACGGCACCGGTGCGCTGGCGGCGGAGCTGCGGACGCTCGACGGGCTGGAGCTGACCGTCACCACCCCTCCCCCGCTGCCGTCCGGCTGGACGGGGAAGCTGTGGGCGCTGCGGCACGGGGTGGAGCTGGCCGGTCCGGACGTCGAGTACCTGTTGCTGACGGACGCGGACATCGCACACGGCCCGGACTCGCTCGCCGAGCTGGTGGCCGCGGCCGAGACCAACGGCCTGGACCTGGTGTCGCAGATGGCCCGGCTGCGGGTGGAGACCGGCTGGGAGCGTCTGATCGTGCCGGCCTTCGTGTACTTCTTCGCCCAGCTGTACCCGTTCCGCCGGAGCAACCGTCCGGGTGCCCGGACGGCGGCCGCCGCGGGGGGCTGCTCGCTGGTGCGGCGCGAGGCCTTGGAGCGGGCGGGCGGGGTGGCGGCGATCCGGGGCGCGGTGATCGACGACGTGTCCTTGGCCCGCGCGGTGAAGTCCACCGGCGGCCGGACCTGGCTGGGCCTGGCCGGGGAGGTGGACAGCGTCCGCCCGTACCCGCGGCTGGAGCAGCTGTGGCGCATGGTGTCGCGCAGCGCGTACGCCCAGCTCAGGCACTCGCCGCCGCTGTTGCTGGGGACGGTCGTGGGGCTGGCGCTGGTGTACCTGGTACCGCCGGTGGCGACGGTGGCGGGGCTGGTCGCGGGGGCGCCGGCGGTGGCGGCGGTCGGCGGGGCGGCGTGGGCGCTGATGGCGGGCACGTACCTGCCGATGGTCCGGTACTACGGCCGGCCGGCTCCGGCCGTGCTGCTGCTGCCGTTCACGGCGGGGATGTACCTGCTGATGACGGTCGACTCGGCGGTGCAGCACTGGCGCGGGCGGGGCGCGGCGTGGAAGGGCCGGACCTACTCGCGGGCGTGACCTCCGGCCCGCCGACGGCCGGCACCGGCTTCTCTCTCCCCCCGCGGACCGGGGCGATTCCCGGGCGCCGCGCACCGATCGGCTCCATACTGCTCGGATGGACCGTCAGCAGATCTCCCGCCTCGCCCACGCCCACCACCCGATCGCGGCGCCGCTGGCGGACGAGTCGGTGGCCCGTCTGCTGGACCGCGCGACGGCCGGGAGGGAGGACGGCCGGGCGCTGGACCTCGGCTGCGGCGAGGGTGCCTGGGTGATCCGGGCACTGGCCGCACGACCGGGCTGGCAGGCGGTGGGGGTGGACCTGGACGCCGGAGCGCTGGCCCGCGCCCGGGAGACCGCGACCGCCCTCGGCGTCGAGCGCCGGATCGGCCTGCACCACCGGGACGCACGGGAGTTCACCGCGAAGGAGCCCTTCGACCTGGTGCTGTGCGTCGGTTCCACCCATGCCTTCGGCGGGCTGCTGCCGACGCTCGCGGCGGCCCGCGAACTCCTGGCTCCGGGCGGCCGGTTGCTGGTCGGCGACGGGTTCTGGCAGCGCGAGCCGTCCCCGGCCGCGCTGGACGGCCTGGGCGCGACGCGGGAGGAGTTCGCGGATCTGGCGACCACCACCGACCGGGTCCTCGCGGACGGCTGGACGCCGGTGTGCGGCTACGTCAGCACCGAACAGGAATGGGACGACTACGAGTTCGCCTGGACGGGCTCGCTGGCCGAGTGGGCACTGGACCACCCCGACCACCCGGACGCGGCCGCCGCCCGGGAGGCCGCGGACCGGCACCGCGCGGAGTGGCTGCACGGCTACCGGGGGACGCTCGGCTTCGTCACCTACCTGCTGCGCCGCGGCTGAACGGACCCCGGCCGGCCCGCGGACGGCCCTCGACCGGGAGAGGAGACGAGGACGAAATCGCGCGGGAGTCCGGCTACTTCTGCGTGCGCGCGAGGAAGTCGTCGATCAGCGGGGCGATTTCGGGCAGCTTCTCCTCCAGCGCGAAGTGCCCGGTGTCGAACACGTGCAGTTCGGCCTCCGGCAGGTCGCGCAGGTAGGCGCGGGCGCCGGCCTCGGTGAAGAAGGGGTCGTTGCGTCCCCAGACGATCAACGTGGGCGGCTGGGCGGCGCGCAGCCAGGCCTGCCAGGCGGGGTAGAGCTCGAGGTTGGAGAAGTAGTCCAGGGCCAGTTCGACCTGGATGTCCTTGCGGCCGGGCAGGTCGAGGGCGTGCTGGTCGAGGGTCCAGCCGTCGGGGGCGACCAGGCTCGGGTCGCCGGTGCCGCCCTCGTACTGGCCGCGGGTGATCTCCGGGGTGAGGATCGCGCGGGCGGCCTGCGCGGCACCGGGGACACCACGCCGGTTGGCGATGAACTCCACTGCCTGGTAGGAGAGTCCCTCCTCGTAGGCGTTGCCGTTCTGGACCACCAGGCCGGTGATCCACTCCGGGCGGCGGGTGGCCAGGCGCAGCCCGACCGGGGCACCGAAGTCGAAGACGTACAGCGCGAAGCGGTCCAGCCGGAGGGCGAGGCAGAAGCCCTCGACCACGTCGGCGAGGGTGTCGAAGCGGTACGTGAAGGCGTCGGGCGCGGGGCTGTCGCTGTGGCCGAAGCCGGGGTAGTCGGGGGCTATCAGGCGGTAGCGGGTGCCGAGCGCGTCGAGCAGCCGGGCGTACTGGTGCGAGGCGGAGGGGAAGCCGTGCAGCAGCAGGAGGACGGGGGCTTCGGCCGGCCCGGTCTCGCGGTAGAAGATGCGCAGCCCGTCGACGTCGACGTGGCGGTGGTGGACGTGCGGGATCGTCAGCTCGCTCATGCTAACCATTAAACAGCATCTGACTGGTTAGGCAAGGGTGCGGCGAGAGCACACCGACCCGAGCACACGGGCGAGCTGACCCGTCGTCACCGTCAATCCCGAGCGGTATCAGCCCTTCTTCGACTGCTCCTGCTGCACCAGGTGGTCCAGCACCTCCGGCATCGCCTCGACGCCGCCGGCCTTCGACGGCGAAGTCCGGTACTCGCCCTGGACGATGACCGTCGGCAGCTCGTTGACGCCGTAGCGGATGAACGCGGCGGCGGCGTCCTCGACCGACTTCTGCACCTCGGCGGAACGGTAGGCCTGGCGGAAGAGTTGGCCGTCGACGCCCTGGCGGACGGCCCAATCGGTGGACGAGGCCTCGGTGGTGAGGTCGACACCCTCGTTGTGGACGGCGCGGAAGGCGCTGATCTGCAGCCTCTCGACCAGTCCGAGGCGCTCCAGCGTGTAGTACGTGCGGGCGTGGCCGCGCTGCACCGTCTCCTCCGGGCTGCCCGGCCAGATCGCCGGGACGCGCCGCAGCGAGACGTCCTCGCGGTGCTTCTCCGCCCAGGCCTGCAGCGGCTTCTCGAACGACTGGGAGTGGCCACAGGAGTACCAGAAGAACTCGACCGCCTCCGTCCGGGCGCTCTCGCGCACCGGTTGCGGCTGGTCGAGCTTGACGAACTGGCTTCCCTCGGCGGCGGGTTGGTGGGTCGCCGCGCCGGCCTGGAGAGGGGACACGACGATCCCGGCGGCGACGGCGAGCAGGACGGTGGACCGCAGCAGCGACTTCGAGTTCACATCGGGCAGTGTGCTGGCGGTTCCTTGTTACCGGCGAGTCGGTGGGCGGCGTCGTGCCGGGATTCGTCCTAACGGCGCAGCTTGGGCCACGGCGGGTTGACCTGCGGTCAATACGGTGGTGCCTGTGATCGATTCGACGGTGCCTGCGGTCGACTCGGCGGTGCCTGCGGTCGACTCGGCGGTGCCGGCGATCAGCACGCCGACTCCGGCGGCCGGCCGGCCGGCGCCGCGCCCGCCCTCCACACCTCGAACACCAGCCGTTGCCAGGCGTCCACCACCGCGCCCAGTTCGAAGTGCTCCAGCGCGTGGGCCCGGGCCGCCGCGCCGAGACCCGCGCGGTTCACCGCCAGCACCTTGCCCAGCGCCTCGGCGAGGGCGAGCGGGTCCCCCGGGGCGACCAGCGCGCCGGTGGCACCGTCCCGGACCACCTCGCGCACCCAGCCGACGTCGGTCGCGACGGCGGGCACGCCGGCCAGCGCCGCCTCGATCAGCGCGCCGGGCACGCCCTCGCTGTCGCTGGTCAGCAGCAGCGCGTCGGCGGCGCGGTAGAGCGGCGCCGGATCGGGCAGGGGGCCGAGGAAGTGGGCGCGGGCGGCGGCCGGGTGGCGGGCCAATGTCTCGCGCAGCGGCCCGTCCCCGGCGACGGCGAGGCGGACGTCCGGCAGGCGGTCGAGCACGTCGAGGGCGAGGTCCAGCCGCTTCTCGGGCGCTATCGCGCCGATCCACGCGACCAGCAGGACATCGGCCGGCAGGCCCAGCGCGTGCCGCGCGGCACGCCGGTCGTCCCGGCCGTCGGCGGGCGGATAGCTCTCGGCCGCACGGGAGTTGGGGATCACGTGCACCTTCCCCTCGGGCAGCGCGAACTGCTCCTCCAGCACGGCGCGCGCCTCGTCGGTGAGCGTGGTGACGGCGGCGGCCCTGTGCATCAACGCGCTGCCGCGCGCACGGCGCAGCCGGTTGGCGGTCCAGTAGCACGGGTGGCCCACGGAGACGTAGACGAAGGGGGTGCGGGTGCCGGCCAGCGCGAGGGCGCAGGCGGCCAGGGTGTCGGAGCCGTGCGCCAGCACCACGTCGGCGGCGCGCGCGGTGGCGCGCAGCGCCCGCAGGGTGGTCGGGCGCAGGCGGCCGGGGCCGAGGACGGCGGCGGTGCGCAGACCGGCGATGTCGATGTGCGGGGCGGAGGCGCCGGTGGGCGGGCTCGCCGCGACGGACCGGCCTGCGGCCGCGGGCGGGCCTGCTGCGGACGTGCCTGCGGCGGCGAGTGGGCCTCTGGCGGCGGGGCAGCCACCCGGGTCGGTCTCCCCGGCTCCGGTCCGGTCGGCGGGGTGCGGGGCGAGCGCGCACAGCGCGGAGGACTGGCCCCGGCGGCCCAGCTCCCGGTGGAGGTCACGGGCGAAGTTCTGGGCGCCGCCGCGGCGTGCATCACTGATCAGGTGCAGCACACGCGGACGGGTTCCGGCCGGATCGGCCGACATATGGTCGGACATGGACCGACCTTGGCACAGTGCTCCGCCCGGGACAGCCCCTTCGCGCAACCTGGTGGTGGTCCATCCGCCCGCGCGCGTACACCCGATGTGCGCCAGAGAGCCGCCGTCGTGCGCCGGTTGCGACCGCCGTGCGCCGCGTCTCGCCCCGCGCCGCGCCCCGGTTCGCGCTGGTCGCGCCGGGGGCGGGGGTGCGGGGGGTGCGGGGGGGTGCGGGGTGTGGTGGGCACGACGGATGCGCAAGGGTGCGAGGGGTGCGGCGGGTGCGCGGGGCACCGCGGCCCGTCCGGCGTCAAATCGTAGGTCACTCCGCCGAGTTGTCCGACCGGGTCGGCCGCCGATAGGCCGGTACGCGGAGCGCCCGCGCGGAGCCCGGCCCGGTACCGCGGGGCCCGGCCGTGGTTACGCGAATCGGGTGAACGCGGTTGGACCTCGACCCGGACCGATCGGCAGGATGTCCGGCCGGGGCACCCCCGTGCTGCCCCATCTCCCCCTCCCCCGTACGGATTTGGAGTCGCCCGGTGTTCAAGGGATTCCGCAGCTTCCTGCTGCGCGGCAACGTGGTGGACCTCGCGGTCGGCATCGTGATCGGCGCGGCCTTCACCGCCGTGGTCACCGGGTTCGTCAGCGCCTTCCTGACCCCCCTGGTCGGCGTCGCGTCCGGCGCGGTCGGCGACTTCACCCAGAAGACCTTCGAGGTGGGCGGAACCAGCTTCCCGTACGGCCTCTTCGTCAACGCGCTGATCGGCTTCGTGCTCACCGCCGCCGTCATCTACTTCGCCGTGGTGGTACCGGTCGGCAAGCTGCAGACGCGCTTCGAATCGGCCAAGCCCGCGCCGGTCGCGAAGGTGGACTGCCCGGAGTGCCTGAGCTCGATCCCGGCCGCCGCGACCCGCTGCTCGTTCTGCACGTCGGAGGTCGGCAAGCCGGGGCTGCCCGCCCAGGCGCAGGCGCTGCAGTCGCGCTGACCCCGCGCGGGCGCGGCGTCGGCTTCGGTCTCCACCCCTGCCTCTGCCTCTGCCTCTGTCCCGGTCCCTGCTCCGCTCTCGGCCTTTGCCGCGTTCTCGGCCCTGTCTCCGAGCAGCTGATCAGTGCGCTGACGGGAGCTTTATTCCCGAAACATTCACGAGCCCCCGCCGCAGCCTCGGCGGGGGCTCGAATGCGCCAGCGCACGCCCCGTCCGCAAAAGTTTCTCCGCAGGGCCCCCGCCCGGCCACCGCCCGGCCACCGCAAGGCCGTCCCGGTCCCCAGTGCGGCCGCTGTTCGATCACTGACGGGGCGCCAAGGTTGTCCGGAACTGGACGCTGATTTGTCCGTTCTTCCTACTTTCGAAACCTTTGCGCGAGCGAAGACTGTGTAAACACTCGAACTGCTCCCCCTCCCGCTCTCCTCAGCAGGCGCATTGTGGGCTTACCGTATGCCCCATGACCTCGCCCCGCTCCTACGACGGAGTCGGCTACCCCCCTCCGTCCTTCTCCTCCGGCACGCCGATTTACGACAGCCTCGTGGCTGAGCGCGGCGTCCCGCAGATCGCACCCATCAACGTGCCGGCCGCCCTGCCGCCGGCGCTGTCGTCCGGGTACGGATCAGGCCTCGGCCAGTCCTACGACAACCGGTACGGCAACGGGTACGAAAGTGCCGGCAGCAACCTCCCCGCGCTGCCGCCCGCCCGCCTCGCCCTGGGCCCCGGCCCGAGCAGCGGTCCCTCCGCCGGTCCCGCCACGGCGTACATCCCGGCGCAGCCCGCGCCGGCGTACGCCTCCACCCAGCCGCCGGTCCCCGGCTACGGCGCCCCCCAGCCGTACCAGCGACCGCAGGCCGCCGCCCCGGCCTTCACCCAGACCGCCAGCGGTGGCTACCAGCCGACCGGCGGCCAGAGCTTCGGCGGCCAGAACACCTTCATCGGCGGCCAGGCCGGCCAGCAGCCCTTCGGCGCCCAGCCGGCCGGCGGCCCCGGCGGCTTCGGCCAGGGTCAGCCCGGCGGTCCGCAGGGCTTCGGCGGCCCGCAGTCCTTCGGCGGTCCGGCCGCGGGCGGCCCCGGCTTCCAGGGCCAGGGCGGCGACCAGTCCTTCGGCGGCGCCCAGCTGCGCCCGGCCATGTCGCCGGTCGCGCCGGTCCGCCCGATGCAGCCGCAGCGGCCCGGCCCCTACGGCGAGCCCAACCACGGTTCCTTCGCCACCAACGGACAGGGCGGCTACCAGCCGCAGGGTCAGGGCTACTGAACCGCTGACGCCCCGAGGCCGTCCCCCCACGCGGCCAGCACCCGCACCACCTGAGCACCACCCGGCGACCCCTGAACGCCGGGCGAACGGAGAAACGGGTCATCCACGGACCGCCCGGAACGCCCCCACGGCGTCCCGGGCGGTCCGTGCGCATTCAGGGAGTCGTCCCCGGCGGGCGTCGGAGGCCTTCCGGGTCCGTCGGCCGTCGTCCAGGGGGCCATCGCGCGACGGAATGCCAGCTGGCAGGATGGGGGAATGCAGCTCACCGGACTCCACGTCTACCCCGTCAAGTCCATGTACCGTCTGAGCCCGGACAGCGCCGTCGTCCAGCCCTGGGGCCTGGCCGGAGACCGCCGCTGGATGCTCGCCGATCCGACCGGACGGTTCGTCAGCCAGCGGGAGAACGCCGCCATCGGACAGATCCGGCCCGAACTCCGGCCCGACGGCGCGCTCGCACTGACCGCCCCCGACGGCTCCCGGATCGAGGTACCGGCCCCCGCCGTCACGGCCGGCGACCCGATCGCCGAGGTCGAGGTCTGGGGCACCCGCTTCCACGCCGCCGAGGCCGCCAAGGAGGCGCACCTGTGGATCGCCGAACACCTCGGCGACTACCGGCTGATCCACCTCGACGACCCGCGCGCCCGGCCCGTCGACCCCGAGTACGGCGAGCCCGGCGACACCGTGTCGATGGCCGACGGCTTCCCCCTGCTGCTCACCACCACCGCCTCGCTGGACCGGCTCAACGAGCTGATCGCCGCCGACCACCCCGAGGAGCACACGCCCCTGCCGATGGAGCGCTTCCGCCCCAACGTGGTGGTCACCGGCTCCGAGCCCTGGGCCGAGGACGGCTGGCGCCGGATCCGGATCGGCGGACTCACCTTCAAGGTCGTCAAGCCCTGCGGGCGTTGCGTCGTCACCACCACCGACCAGGAGTCCGGCGAGCGGCGCGGCAAGGAACCGCTGCGCACCCTGGCCCGGCACCACCGACTGCTGCGCAAGGCCGCCTTCGGACAGAACCTGATCCCCGAGCAGCCGGCCGGCGTCGAGGGCGACGTGCTCGGCACGCTGCGCCTGGGCGACGACGTCGAGGTGCTGGAGGACGGGGCGCACTGGCCGGTCGACGAGCGCTGATCGCCGGGCGCGCACGGGGCCCGTCCCCCGGCGCGCGGGCGCTGCCGTGCGGGGCTGCCGGTACGGGGCTCCGCACGGCCTGCTGTGCGGGGCTGCTGTGCGGGGCTGCCGTACGGGCTGCCGTGCGGCGCTGCTGTGCGAGGCCGCTGCTGAAGTGCCGCACCGCCGTGCGGAATCGGCCGCCGTACCGAACCCGCCCTGGCACGGAACTCCCGCTGTGTGCGCTCGTTGAAACAACTGGTCGGAACCTGTGGCGGCGGCGGGCTCTACCGGTGTCCGCGGGACGACGGGCGGCCGAACCACCCATATGAGCGCGCTACGGTGGGCGGACGGCCCGCGCACCCCGCGCGTTCGGTCCGTGGAACGCCGGCTCGACGAAGGTGGGGACGACAGACCGTCATGGCTGAGCACAGGGTCCGGGTCACCCAGGACAGCGCATCCCGCTGGCGTCGCCGCGCGGGCGACTACGACACGCTCGCGGAGGCCCTGGCGGCCGCCGAACCGGGCGACACCGTGACCCTCCGGCCGGGCACCTTCCGGGAGAACGTGCTGCTGGACAAGCCGGTGACGATCGTCGCCGCCCACGGGCCGGGCACCGTGCGGATCGAGCCCGCCTCCGGGGTGGCGGTGACCGTCACCGCCGCCGCGACCGTCCGCGACCTGGTCGTCGAGGGCGGCGACAGCTCCTCCCCGGCCGTCCTGGTCACCGGCGCGCAGGCCACGCCCGCGTTCAGCGGCTGCCGGATCGAGACCCGTTCGGCCACCGGGATCGAGATCACCGACGGCGCCCGGCCGACCCTGCGCAGCTGCGTCGTCGCCAACCCGGGCGGGCTCGGCCTGCGCCTGCGTGGCGAGGGCACCGCCGCGGCCTTCGAGGACTGCGAGGTCGCCGCCGCCGGCCAGGCCGGGCTCGCCGTCCTCGGCGGTGCCACCGCCGCCCTCGACCGCTGCCGCGTCCACCACGCCTCCGGCGCCGGCGTCCTGCTCTCCGACCCGGGCAGCGCGGCCGAGCTGACCGGCTGTGAGATCTACGAGATCCGCGGCAGCGGTGTGCAGGCCGAGGCGCAGGCGGGGGGTCGGCTGGTCGACTGCGAGATCCACCGGGTCACCGGCAACGGCCTGACCCTGGACGGCGAGGCCGAACTGGCCCTGACCGGCTGCCGGGTGCACGACCTGCCGGAGAACGGTGCCGACCTGCGCGGACGCTCCCGGCTCAGCCTCGTCAACAGCACCGTCCGGGACTTCGGGCGCGGCGCACTCTCGGTCTGGGACCAGGGCACCGAGGCCATCGCCGAGTCAAGCCAGATCCACGGCTCCACCGGCGAGTACCCGGCGCTGTGGGTCAGTGACGGTGCCCGACTCACCCTCACCGACTGCTCGCTGCACGACCTTCCGGACGCCCTGTTCGTCCTCGACCGGGACTCCGCCGCCACCGCGGAGGGCTGCTCGTTCAGCCGGATCCGCAGCTCGGCCGTCTCGGTCAGCGGCGGGGCCACCGTCTCCCTAGCCGCCTGCCGGGTGCAGGAGGCCGGTACCGGGCTCTGGTTCCGCGACCACGGCAGCGGCGGACTGCTCACCGATTGCGAGATCTCCGACGTGGCGACCGGGGTGATCGTCACCAAGGGCGCCGACCCGGTGCTGCGCGACTGCACCGTACGGGCCAGCACGGACGCCGGGGTGTACGTCTCGGCCCAGGGGCGCGGCACCTTCGAGGACTGCCGGGTCTCGCACGGCAAGGGCTTCGGCTTCCACATCATCGACGGCTGCCGCACGCAGCTCACCCGGTGCCGGGCGGAGCAGAACGAGCGGGCGGGGTTCGAGTTCTCCGAGCCGGGTCCGGTCACCGAGGGGTGCACCTCGGACGACGTCGGGGCGGCGGGGACCGGGCTCGGGTCCGGTCCGGCACCGGGGCGGGGGTCAGGGTCGGGGTCCGCCGGGCTCGGGGCGCCGGGGCTCGGGGCCGCAGGGCTCGGGCCGGCGTTCGGTGGAGCGGACGTACCCTCTCCCAGGACGGCCCAACTGGCGGCCGCCGCCCAGGCGTTGGCGTCGGCGACGGCCGCCTCGGCGGCGATCGCCCCGATCCCGGACTGCCGACCGGCCGACGAGGCGCTCGCCGAACTGGACGCGCTGGTCGGGCTCGCCACGGTGAAGCAGGAAGTGCGGACCCTGATCGACCTGATCTCGGTCGGCCGACGACGCCGCCAGGCCGGGCTCAAGGCCCCCTCGCTGCGTCGCCACCTGGTCTTCACCGGCGCCCCCGGCACCGGGAAGACCACCGTCGCCCGGCTCTACGGCGAGATCCTCGCCTCGCTCGGGGTGCTCCAGCGCGGGCACCTGGTCGAGGTCGCCCGCGTCGACCTGGTCGGCGAGCACATCGGCTCCACCGCGATCCGCACCGCCGCCGCCTTCGACCGGGCGCGCGGCGGCGTGCTCTTCATCGACGAGGCGTACGCGCTCGCCCCCGAGGACGGCGCGCGGGACTTCGGACGCGAGGCCATCGACACCCTGGTCAAGCTGATGGAGGACCACCGGGACGAGGTGGTCGTCATCGTGGCGGGCTACACCGCCGAGATGGAACGCTTCCTCTCCGCCAACCCCGGCGTCTCGTCCCGTTTCTCACGCACCATCGGTTTTCCCGACTACACCGCCGACGAGCTGCTCGAGATCGCCCGGGCGCAGTGCGCGGAGCACGAGTACGCGCTCTCCGAGGAGACGGAGAAGGCGCTGCTGGAGCACTTCGGCCGGCTGGAGCGCGGCCCCAACTTCGGCAACGGGCGCACCGCTCGGCAGATCTTCGAGACCATGGTCGAGCGGCACGCCGTACGGGTCGCCCACCTCGCCGACCCGTCCACCGAGGAACTCCAGCTCCTCGTCCCCGCCGACCTGCCGGCGGCACCGCTGCCGCAGGGGCTGCCGGCGGGCGGATGACGGGGGACGGATGGCAGGGGACGGGTGACAGGTAACAGATGACAGATGACAGATGACAGATGATGAAATCTGTTCGCTGACATCTGTCAGCTGAAATCTGTCACTTGTTACCTGTCACCCGTCCCCCGCGATCCGCCAGGCCCGCCCCGGCCCCGGCCGCGGCGTCAGCCCACCCAGGGGCCACCGGCGAGGAAGGACTCCAACGCGGCGCGGTACGGCGCGATGTCGATCCGCTCGCCGGCCAGCCATTCGTCCGAGTAGTACTTGTCCAGGTAACGGTCCCCCGGGTCGCAGATCAGCCCGACCACGCTGCCGGTCCGCCCGGCCTCGCGCATCTCGGCGACGATCCGCAGCGCGCTCCACAGCCCCGTCCCGGTGGAGGCCCCCGCCTTCTTTCCGAGGACCTGTTCCAGCACCCGCACGGTGGCGATCGACGCGGCGTCCGGCACCTTCATCATCCGGTCGATCGCCCCCGGCACGAAGCTCGGCTCCATCCGGGGCCGGCCGATGCCCTCGATCCGCGAACCGCTCTCACAGACGGCGTCCTGGTCGTGGCGCACCCAGCCGTCGAAGAAGCAGGAGTTCTCCGGGTCCGCGACGCAGATCCGGGTGTCGTACTGCATGTAGTGCACGAAGCGGGCGATGGTCGCCGAGGTGCCGCCGGTACCGGCGGTGGCGACGATCCAGGCCGGTTCCGGGTGCGGCTCCAGGCGAAGCTGGGCGAAGACCGACTCGGCGATGTTGTTGTTGCCGCGCCAGTCGGTGGCCCGCTCGGCGTAGGTGAACTGGTCCATGTAGTGCCCGCCGGTCTCCTCGGCGAGGCGGGCGGACGCCTCGTACACCTCGTCCGAACGCTCGACCAGGTGGCATTCGCCGCCGTGGAACTGGATCAGGTCGATCTTGGCCTGGCTGGTGCTCTTGGCCATGACGGCGATGAACGGCACGCCGATGAGCTGGGCGAAGTACGCCTCGGAGACGGCCGTGGAGCCGCTGGAGGCCTCGATCACCGGCTTGCCGGGGCGGATCCAGCCGTTGCAGAGGCCGTAGAGGAAGAGCGAGCGGGCCAGCCGGTGCTTGAGCGAGCCGGTCGGGTGGGTGGACTCGTCCTTGAGGTAGAGGTCGATGCCCCACTCGGCCGGCAGCGGGAAGCGCAGCAGGTGGGTGTCGGCGGAGCGGTTGGCGTCGGCCTGGACCTTGCGCACCGCCTCCTTGAGCCAGGCGCGGTAGTCCTGGTCGGAGCGGTCGACGTCGACGGTCGGCTCGATGCCGCGCTCGGTTCTCATGATCGCTTCTCTCTCGTAGTAGCCCCCCACTGCTCACTACGAGTGTATGAGAGTCACGATAAGTGACATTTTTCGACGACCCAGCTTCCGCTTATCCCACGCCTAGACGAACTGGACGGGCACCGACTGCGGGTCCGCCAAGTACGGTCCCCAGCCGAGCTCGGCCGCACCGGCGAGCGCACCGTGCGCCAGCTCCGCGCCGACGATCGGCACTCGTCCGCTGCGTCCCCACAGGCTGCGTTCGGCGACCACCGTGCGCAGCCTCTCGGGCGCGGCCTCCAGCAGGTCGAGGTGCAGACCGCTGAGGACCACCCGGTCGGGGTTGAGGATGTTGGCGACGCCCGCCAGTCCGAGCCCGAGCCGGTCGATGACGTGCTCGACCGCCGCGCGCGCCCGGTCGTCCGTGGCGGCGGCCCGGCAGAGCTCGCGCGCCTGGTCGAGCAGCGGGCGCCCCGGCTCCGGGCTGAGCCCGGCCGCGGCGAACAGCGCGTCCGGGTCGGTCTCGGAGTTGAGGCAGCCGCGGTTGCCGCACATGCAGGGACGGCCCTGCGGGTCGACGGTGAGGTGGCCGACCTCCAGGGCCAGACCGGCGCTGCCGGTGTGCAGGTGACCGTCGATCACCAGCGCGCCACCGACGCCGCGGTGGCCGGAGGTGACGAAGAGCAGGTGGCGGGCGCCGCGCCCGGCGCCGTGCCGGTACTCGGCGAGCGCGGCGAGGTTGGCGTCGTTGGCGATCGCGGTGGGCAGCGGGCGCAGCGCGTTCGGGCCGTGGTCGGCACGGCCGACCTCGACGTCGTACAGGTCGGCGACCGGGGTGCCGCTCGGCCAGGCGAAGTGCAGCGCGGCGAGCGCGGCGCCGTCCGGCTCGGTGACCGGGTTGGGCAGCGCGAGCGCGGCGCCCAGACAGCGGCGGTCGGTCGCACGGGCGAGTTCGGCTCCCGCTTCGGCGACGGCCCGCAGCAGCCTGACCGGGTCGGTGGCGGCGGGCAGCGGCAGGTGGACGGGCCGGTCCAGCAGTCCGCCGAGGCCGGCCAGGGTGACGCTGAGCCCGTCGGCGTGGATCTGCCCGGCGACCACGACCGGGCCCTGCGGGTCGATCGCGAGCCGGTGCGAGGGGCGCCCGCGGCCTCCGCCGGCCGGACGCGAATCGACGGTGATCAGGCCGAGCGCTTCGAGTTCGGCGGTGACCGCGCCGGCGGTGGCCCGGGTGACGTCCAGCGCGCGGGTGAGCGCCGAGCGGGTCGGCGCCTGGCCGATGTGGATCAGCGAGAGGGCGGGGCCGAGCAGCGTCCGACCGCGGTCGGGGGCCGCACGGCGGTGACCGTCGCGCTGCGCCTCGGGGTCGTTCCCGGTGCCGGGCCTCGGGCTTGATGGTGAGAGCTGCACGCCCCTATTGTGACTTTGTGCCGCTTCGAAACAAAATCCGCGCCCATCCCCGACCGGACCGCCCCTCCCCCCAGTCTCGCAGCACACCCCCGGTGGCCGACAGCCCCTGGGGCCCCGCACGCATCGCGCTCACCGCGTTCTTCGCCGTCGACGGCTTCCTCTTCGCCGCCTGGGTCGTCCGGATCCCGGACGTCCGCAGCCAGGTCAACGCCTCGCACAGCGCCCTGGGGCTCGCCCTGCTGTGCCTGTCGATCGGCGCCGTCCTCACCATGCCGACGGTCGGCCGGCTCTGCCTGCGGTACGGCTCGCGCCCGGTGACCGTCGGCTCGCTCGCCCTGCTCAGCCTCGCCGTCCTGCTGCCGGCGCACACCCGCTCGGTGGCTACGCTCGGCGGCGCGCTGCTGCTCTTCGGCGCCGGGTACGGCGGGGCCAACGTCGCGATGAACAGCGCCGCCGTCGACCTGGTGGCGCAGCTGCGGCGGCCCGTCATGCCCAGCTTCCACGCCGGGTACAGCTTCGGCGGGCTGGTCGGCACGGGCGTCAGCGGACTGCTCGCCGGGCCGCTGAGCACCGCGTGGGCGCTCGCGCTCAGCGGAGTGCTGGGCCTGGCCGTCACCGTCGGCGCGGGCGCGGTGCTGATGCGCAGCCCGACGGCGCCGGCGGTCGTCCCCGAACGGGCGGCCGACACCCCCGGGGCCACCGGCGGCGGGGACGCGGGTCGACCGGCGCCCCGGCTGCTGGTGCCGCTGCTCGGCGTCACCGCGCTGTGCACCGCGTACGGCGAGGGTGCGATCGCCGACTGGACCACGCTCCACCTCACCGACGACGTCCACGCGAGCTCCGTGGTGGCGGCGACCGGGTACGGCGCGTACGCGTTCGCGATGGCGAGCGGGCGGGTCGGCGGCACCTGGCTGTCCATCAGGCTCGGGCAGACCCGGCTGATGCTGCTCGGCGGACTGACGGCCGCGGGCGGGATGCTCGTCGCCGCGCTGGCGCCGGTGGCGCCGGTGGCGATCTGCGGGTTCGTCCTGGTCGGCCTCGGCCTGGCCAACCTCTTCCCGCTCGCCATCGCCCGGGCCGGGGAGGCGGGCGGCCCGCAGGGCGTCGCGCTCGCCTCGTCCCTGGGGTACGGCGGGATGCTGATCGGCCCGGTGGTGATCGGCTTCCTCGCCGACGCCGCCGGACTGCCGCTGGCCCTCACCACGGTCGCGGTCGCGGCGACTGCGGCGGCGCTGCTACCGCTGTCGGTCGGACGGCGGTTCCGGTGACGGGCGGCGGGTGATCGGAGGGCGGGCGGGTGACAGCTGACAGATTTCAACATCTGTCAGCTGTCATCTGTTATCTGTTCGCTGTCATCTGTCGTCCGTCGCCTGTCCGCTGTCGTCTGCCATCTGTTCCTCGCGACCCGCCCCCGCTCCCTCCGCCCCCTCGCTGACGACCGGCGCGAGCAGTGGCAGGATGCGGGGCCATGACGACCAGCGAACGCTTCCAAGTACTGCGGGCGAGCGAGCGCCCCGCAACGGCGTGGCTCAACGGGGGCGGGGTGACCAGGGAGGTCGCCGGTTTCCCGGCCGGAGCCGGGTTGGACCGGTTCGACTGGCGGGTCAGTCTGGCCGACGTGGCCACGGCCGGGCCGTTCTCCCCGTTCCCCGGCATCGACCGGGTGATCACCGTGGTCGAGGGCGCCGGGATGGCGCTCACCGTCGACGGTGTCGAGCGGCTGGTCGACACGCCTTACCGGCCGTTCCCCTTCTCCGGCGACGCCACCACGGACTGTCGCCTGCTGGCCGGCCCGGTGGTGGACTTCAACGTGATGACGCGCCGCGGACGGGTCGAGGCCACCGTGGACCTGGCCACCGCGCACACCGCGGTCGAGGCCCAGGCCCGCAGCACCGTCCTCGTCGTCTGCCTCGAGGGCTCGGCCGTCGTCGGCGGTGCGGCCTCCGTCGAACTCGCCCGCTACGACGCCGTCCTGTTCGACGACGCACCGGGCACCTACGAAGTGCGTCCGGACGGCGTCACCGCAGTGATCACCTTCCGTACGGCCGGCTGACCGGCCCACCACCACACCGCCCCACCACCACACCACTCCACCCCACGCCGCCTCACCGACGCAGAACGGTGCTCCCACCCCCGATCCCCGGAGGCGGGAGCACCGTTCGCCGGTTCAGCCGCAGAACACCGGCGTGGCGTGCGCCGGATCCAGGGCGTTGGTCACCAGGTGCAGCGCGGTCGGCGAGAACGCGATCGCCACGTGCTCCGTCAGCGAGATCGGGCAGTGGTCCTGCAGCACCACGTTGTCCACGCCCGGGCCGCTCAGGAACTGCGTGCGCCACGGGGTGACCACCTCGTCGTACACGGTGGAGATCACCGTGTACCGCACGCCAGGCACGGTGTCCGGACGGGAGGCCATCGTCTTGTTGAAGTCGGAGCCGACCGCCTGGTCGCGGCAGGCCTGGCAGACGGTGTAGATCAGGTCGGCGACCCCCGGGAAGTACGGTGCGAGGTTGACGATCCCGTCGAGCGTCGTGCCGTGGTTGGAGGGGGCCAACCCGACCAGCTTGTCGACCTTGGACGCACCGCCGAGGAACTTCAGGTAGTAGTTGGGCAGCATGCCGCCCTGCGAGTGGCCGACGATGTCGACCTTGGCCGCGCCGGTGGCGTTCCGCACCAGGTCCACGAAGCGGGCGAGTTGGGCCGCCGAGTCGGGCACCGCTCCGAGGCCGCCGATCGGCAGCAGCAGGCCGCTGCCGCTCGAGGTGATGCCGGGGATCATCCCGTAGTCGAGGGCGAAGACGCAGTACCCGAGTCCCTTGAGCAGCGGCGAGAGCGCCAGCCAGTTCTCGTAGCGGTTGGCGAAGGTGCCGTGCACCAGGACCACCGGGTTGGGGTGTGCGGCGGTCGGCCGGCAGGTCCAGTCGTTGGCGCCGGGCGGTGAGGCCACCGTGTCGCCGTCCGGGGGCAGTTCGGCGCCGGCTACGACACCGGGCGCAGCAGCGGAAGCGACACCGACACCGACACCGGCCGGAACCGGGACCGGAACCGCGGCCGGGACGGGGGCCGGGGACAGGACAGGGGCCGCACTCGCCGGCGCCGCCGTCGCGCCCGCCAGCAGCGCACCGGCCAGGAGTGCCGCGCCGAAGGTGCCGCCGAGCCTACGGCGCAAGGGACTTGCGGAGAAGCGGAGAAGTGGGGTTCTCAACTGTTGCCTCCACAGCGGAAGTTTGTTACCAACAGGTAACCCGAGTGGCTCAATCATGCGGTCGCCCCTCCGGCCCGGCCCTTGGGTGTTCCCCAGACCTGGACGGTGTTCTCTGTGACCGGTCACAACGGACCCCCCTGCACGCCCCGCCACGCCCCCGAACGCACATCCCCGAACGCGTCCGCCCAGGCACCGGGTTGGCGCGTCCCGGTGATCGGCGGCCGCCCGGCCGACCAGCGACTCCTCAGCGGCGTAAGGGAGTTGGCCGAGACCGTGGTGGCCGCCCTGCTGGACCGGGTGCCGGTCTACCGCCGCCTGCCCCGCGAACAGCTCACCGGCGAACTCACCCGGGACACCGAGCGCCGGTTCCGCGCCCTCGCCCACACCGTCCGCACCGGGCTCCCCGCCCCCTCCGAGGAGTTCACCGCCGTCCGGGAAGCGGCCGCTCGACGGGCCGAGGAAGGCCTGCCGCTGGACGCCGTCCTGCTCGCCCACCACCTCGGTGCGGAGGTCTGCTGGGAGTTCGTCACCCGGCACGCCCGGGACGGGGATGCCGCCGAACTGCTCGTCCTCAACCGGCTGTTGCTGGACCAGCTCGGCCAGGTCACCACCGCCGCCGGCGCGGGCTACCTGGACGGCCGCAGGCCGGCCGCCGACCTGCGGTCCGCGAGCCGGAAGTCCCTGCTCACCGCACTGCTCGCGGGCACCCCCGCCGACGAGGCCGCCGCCCGGGCCGGACTCCTACTGCCCGCCCGCTACGCCGTGCTCTGCCTGTCCGTCGCCGACCACCCCGACGAGCACTCCCCAGGCGTCGACCCCGCCATCGCCGCGCGCCGCAAGCTCCGCCGGCTCGGCGCCGAACTCGACCACCGCACACGGCAGTCGGCGCTCACCGCGCTCACCCCTTCGGGCGGGCTGGTGCTCGTTCCGTTCGTCCCGTCGGCGGATTCGTCGAGATCACCGGCGCCGAGCCCGCCGGTGGTGCCGCGCGCATCGGCGGAGGCAGCCGGCTCACTCGACACACCCGACCACGCCACCCCCGAAGCGCCCTGGCCCCACCTCGCCGCGACCCTCGCCGCAGCGGCCCGGGCCGCCGGTGCGCCCGTCCTCGCCGGAGCGGCCGAGGCCGCGCCCGCCGAGGTGCCCGAAGCAGCCGCCCTCGCGTACGAAGTCCTGGACGTCGCGCGGGCGTTCGGGCGCCCGCCCGGGCTGCACCGGCTGGACGACGTGCTGCTGGAGTACCAGCTCACCCGGCCGAGCCGGGCCCGCGCGCGGCTCGCCGCCCTGATCGAACCCCTCGCGGACGCCGGGGCCGGGGAGTTGCTCACCACCCTGCGCACCCACCTGGCCGGCGGCCTCAACCGACGGCACACCGCGAGCACGCTGCACCTGCACCCGAACACCGTCGACTACCGCCTGCGCCGGATCGCCGCGCTGACCGGCCTGGACCCGGCCCGCCCGGCCGACGTCCTGCGGATCACCGCCGCGCTCGCCGCCCGCGCCGCCGAACAGACCTCGCCCGTACGGTAGTCACCCCCGCAACCGACGAACGAACGTCAGTCCTGCTCCCCCGGCAGCCGCAGGTCCCACCCGACCAGGGCCCGCAGCTGCTCCGCCGTCACACCCTCCGGCACCGGCTGCGGTGCGTCGTGGCGCAGCGGCGGCTGCCAGCCGTCCTCCTCGGTCCAGCGCCGCACCACCTTGGCCGGGGCTCCGGCGATCACGCTGTGGTCGGGCACCTCGCCGCGCACCACCGCGCCAGCCGCGACCACCACGTTGCGGCCGATCCGTGCCCCCGGCAGGATCACCGCGCCGGTGCCGATCCAGCTGCCCGCGCCGATCTCCACCGGTTCGTTGCGCGGCCACTGCTTGCCGATCGGCAGGTCGGTGGCCCGGTACTCGTGCGCCTGGTCGGAGATGTAGACGCCGGGCCCGGTCCACACGTCGTCGCCGAGCACGATCGACTGGTGGCCGACGATGTGGCTGTCCCGGCCGATCACGCAGCCGCCGCCGATCCGCACGATCGGCTCGGGCCCGAGGTCGAGGCCGGGCAGGAAGCCCGCGCTGATGGTGACCCGCTCACCGATGATCGAGAACGGCCCGATGGTGATCCACTGCTCGTTGAACACCGCCCCGAGCGGAAAGGCCAGGGTCGTACCGTCTCCCAGCTCGCCGAACCGGTACGGGCCCGGGCTCCGGTTGGTGACCGCGCCGTTCCGCTGCACCCAGCGCCAGCCCCGGTGGACGAGGCGTCCGGCGGCACGGCGGCCACCTGCCCGGACGGCGGAGACGAGGGAACGGGTTATCGGCATGCGCTCACGTTACCGGCCCGTAGCTCCGGCCCGGCCGCCGGGCGGCCAACATCACACCCGCCCCATCGCCCCCATCGTCCCCGGACACATCGCCCGTCCTGGTTCACAGCCCACGCCCTCGGCGCGACGCCGTCGGGACGAGCACCGGGCGGGCTCACGAGCCACCCGCCGAACCGGTCACCGTCCGACCTCTCGAAGGAGTGTCCGAAATCCGCGACCGGCGGGCGCCCGCGGTGGAAGACTCCGCCCCATGGAGACCACCGAGCACATCGACGCGCTGCGCCGCGAGGGCGTCCGGCTCGCCGAGGCCGCCGCCCGTACCGAGCTGTCCGCCCCCGTACCGACCTGCCCGGACTGGCAACTGGCCGACCTGCTGCGACACATCGGCTACGTCCACCGATGGGCCACCGCCTTCCCGTCCCGCGGTCTGCGGGCGCCGCTGGACGACGCCGGTGCGGACGCCGTCGTCGGGCTGGTGCCCTCGGACGCCGGGCTGCTCGACTGGTTCCGCGAGGGCCACGCCGCCCTGGTGGACGCGCTCAGCGAGGCCCCGGCCGACATCGAGTGCTGGAGCTTCCTGCCCGCGCCGAGCCCGCTGGCGTTCTGGGCCCGGCGTCAGGCGCACGAGACGGCCGTCCACCGGCACGACGCCGACGCGGCCGCCGGGAAGCCCGGGCCCGCCGTGGACACCGTGCTCGCCCTGGACGGCATCGACGAACTGCTGCGCGGCTTCATGACCCGGAGCCGGGCCACCGTGCGCAGCGACCGACCGCGCACCGTGCAGGTCCGGGCCACCGACGGCCCCGGCTCCTGGCGCATGACGATCACCCGGGAGCCGATGACCGTCAGCACCGACGACAGCCCCGAACCGGCCGACCTGACCCTCGCCGGCCCGGCCCGCGACCTCTACCTGCTGCTCTGGAACCGGCTGCCCGCCGAGCAGGCCCGGGCCGTCGAGACGACCGGCGACCGGGACCTGCTGGCCCTGTGGCGCGGCGAGGCGACGATCCGCTGGTCGTGACGACCCGGGAGCCAAGGGGGTGTGACGCCCCGGGCACCATCCGCCGTCACCCCCGAGGAGTTCCGGGGGTCAGCGCACCCAGCGCGCGGGCCGCTTCTCCAGGAACGCCCGCATGCCCTCCTGCGCCTCCTCCGAGCCGAACAGCCGCGCCGACAGCTGAACGAGCTCGTCGGCGTCACGCTCGAAGGAGCGCACCACGTCCGTGTTGGCCAGCCGCTTCGACTCCGCCAGCCCCTGCGGGGAGCCCTGGCGCAGCGCGTCCAGCAGTCCCTTCAGCACCACACCGGTGTCCTCGGCGGACTCGGTGGCGCTGGTGATCAGGCCGATCCGGGCGGCCTCGGCGGCGTCGAAGACCTCACCGGTGAGGTAGTAGCGGGAGGCGGCGCGCGGCTCCAGCTTGGGGCGCAGCGGCAGGGAGATGACGGCGGGCGCCAGGCCGAGCCGGACCTCGGTGAAGGCGAAGGTCGAGGCCGGTCCGGCGACCGCGAGGTCGGCGGCGCCGACCAGCCCGAGGCCACCCGCCCGCACGTGCCCGTCGATGACGGCGATCACCGGCTTGGTGCAGTCCACGATCGCCCGCTGCAGCTCGACCAGGCCGCGCGGCCCGACCGTCGGGTCCGCGCCGGTCGCCTCGGAGAGATCCGCGCCCGCGCAGAACACCTTGCCGGTGTGCCCGAGCACCACGGCGCGGACCTCCGGGTCGGCCGCGGCCGCCGCGAGTCCGGCGCGCAGCTCGGCCATCAGGCGGGTGGAGAGCGCGTTGCGGTTGTGCGGCGAGTCGAGGGTGAGCGTGGTGAGGGCGTCTGCGGTGCTGACGCGGACGAGGGGCGCTGCGCTGGTCATCGGCGGGGCCTGCCTTCCGGCTGAGGGTGGGTCGGACTGCGGGGCGGGGGGGGGGGGGGGGCGGCCCCCCCCCCCCCCCCCAGGGCCCCCCCCCCCCCCCCCCGCCCCCGCCACCCCCCCCCCCCCC
>NZ_JBIWJF010000030.1:0-17791 GCF_044764985.1 Kitasatospora sp. NPDC093550 | reverse complement strand
CGGGGGGGGGGGGGTGTTGGGGGGGGGGGGGGGGGGGGGGGGGGGGGTGGGGGGGGGGCCGGGCGGGGGGGTGGGGGGGGGGGGGGGGGGGGGGGGGGGGGGGGGGGGCCGCGCCCCGCCCCCGCACGACTCTGGCACGCCCACCCGCCGCTCGGCCAGAGCCAACCGCCCCCACCCGCGCCCCGGGACGGAAAACCGGTGGTCACGGCGGGTACGCCCGGGGCAGCATCGTCGCCATGACCACCGACGACACCCCCGTCCTGCTGCTCGCGCCGCGCATCAACGAGACGGGCCTCCAGCTGCGCACCGCCGCCGGGCGCCGCGGTCTGCGGGCGTACGTCGCGTCGTCCTGGCCGGCCCCGCGCGAGCTGATCGGCGCGCCGGTGCACGTGTACGGCGGGCCGCTGTTCGGCGACGCCGTCGGCCGGGAGCTCGGGCTGGGGCTACTGGAGCCCGCGGCCGACTGGCTGACCGGACTGCCGTTCGCCCTGACCGGTCGCCGGATCACCTGCACCACCCTGGCCGAGGCACGCCTCCTGCGCCGCCCGGCCTTCGTCAAGCCGCCGGTGGACAAGCTGTTCGCCGCCCGGGTCCACTCCGACGGCGGCGGGCTGCCGGGGCCCGAGGTGCTGGACGGGGACACGCCCGTACTGGTGAGCGAGGTGGTGCGGTTCGTCGTGGAGTACCGGCTGTTCGTGCTGGACGGCGCGGTGCGGGCCGGCTCGCGCTACGCGGTGGACGGTGACCTGTCCGTCGCACCGCTGCGGACCACCGGGGCACCCGCCGGGGCACTGACCGCGGCAGAGAGCGCCGAGGTGCTCGCGTTCACCCGCGACGTCCTGGCCGCCGCCGCGTCCGTCGCACCGCTGCCGAGCGCCGTCGTGGTGGACATCGGGCGTACGGAGGACGGCCGTTGGGCCGTGGTCGAGGCCAACGCGGCCTGGGCCAGCGGTGGTTACGCGGCCGACCCGGATGCCGTCCTCGACGTGGTGCTGCGCGCGGGCGGACCGGCCTCCCAACTCCCTCCCACCGACCGCCCGTTCCTCCGCGAACTGCCCGAAGTAGTGCGCTGAGACCGGTCGGCCGGTTCGCCGGCCGCCGATTGGACGGCCGGTCGGCCGGTTCGCAGCCCCGCCGGTCGGTCGGCCGATTCGCCGATTCGCCGGTCCGCCCGTGGGCGGCCCGCCGGTCGACCGGAGCCGGGGCTTGCGGCACCGACGGATCATGGCCCAGGATCCGCGCCATGAGCAGCTCTCACCTCACCCACATCACCGAGCCGCCCGGGGTCGCCCCCGGCACCGGCTACACCCAGGTCGTCACCGGCACCGGGCGGCTGGTCCAGGTTTCCGGCCAGGTCGCCTTCGACGAGCAGCGGAACCTGGTCGGCGAGGGCGACCCGAAGGCGCAGGCGCGGCAGGTCTTCGAGAACCTGCGCCGCTGCCTGGCCGCTGCCGGGGCCGGATTCGAGCACGTCGTGAAGTTCACCTTCTTCATGACCGACATCGACTACCTCCCGGCCATCCGGGAGGCCCGCGACGAGTACCTGGGGTCGCTGCCACTGCCGGCCGCCTCCGCGATGCAGGTGGCGGCGCTGTTCAAGCCCGAGGTGCTGATCGAGATCGAGGCATTGGCGATCGTCCCCGCGTAGGTTCCGACCCTCCCGGGGCACCAGGGCTCCCGATCTCACGCCGCCCCGAGGCCCGCGTCCCGCCGCCCGGCCCACCGGACGGCGGGGCGCATCGCCAGCCCGGCCGCCGCCAGCACCGCGCCCAGGACGATCCAGCCGACCGTCCCGTACCCGATCACCAGGGTGCTGACCAGTCCGGGACCGGCCATCAGGGCCGCCGCCGTCCCCGCGTTGAACACGCCCTGGTAGGCACCGTGGTCGCGCTCGCCCGCGAGGTCGTAGCTGAGCGCCCAGCCGCCCGCCTGCCCGACCACCTCGCCGAGCGACTGCAGGGCGACCCCGCCGAGCACCACCGCGGCTGCGAGGACCGCGGGCAGACCGTGCGCCAGCGAGACGACCAGGCAGGACGCCGCGAGCACCACCCCGGCGCGCCCGCAAGCCCGGACGGCCCCCGTCCGCTCCTCGGTACCCCGGGTGGCCCGCATCTGCAGGGTGATCACCAGCACGGTGTTGACGATCAGGGTGCCGGCGACGGTGATCCGCGGCGCCTCGGTCTGCTGCACGATCCACAGCGGCACGCCGACCTCCAGGACGGCGAACTGCAGGCAGAGCACGGCGTTCAGCACGGTCACGGCCAGGAACGGCCCGTCCCGCAGTGCCGGGTTCCGCCGTCGGCCCAGCTCGACGCCCTTGCCCGAGGGGTCCGACGGGTCCGGGACCGTGGTCCTCGCCGACGACCCGCCCGCTCCCGGCCCGGCAGTGGGCTGCTCGGAGGCCGGCAGCTCGGTCGCCCCCGCCCCGACCACCACCGACGGCCGCCGCGGGACGGCGAGGCGGTGGAACAGCACCGCGACGGCCACGTACGAGGCTGCGTCCGCCAGGATCGCCGTCAGGTAGACCGGCCGGCTGTCCAGTTGGAGCGCGATCGCGCCGAGGGCCGTCCCCAGGCAGAGCCCGACGTTCGTCACCACCCGCAGGTGGGCCCGGCCCGTCACGCGGCGGTCGGCGGGCAGGACCTCGGCGTAGAGCGCGTTCCGGACGGCGGCGGAGCCCCGGTCGACGGCGGAGACCAGGCAGGCGAGCGCGACGAACGACGGGTAGCCGTCCACCAGCGCGTATCCGGCGGTGCCGACGGCCTGGACCGACACCAGCACCACCAGCACCCGCCGGGCGCCCCAGCGGTCGGCGGCCCGGCCGGCCGGCACGCTCGCGAGGACCCCGCACAGGCCGGCAGCGGTCATCCCGAGGCCCAGCTGCGCGGCACTCAGGCCGAGCACCCGGGTGAAGAACAGCACCGCGACGGAGAGGGACAGGCCGCTGCCCACCGTGTTGACCAGGGTGATCCCGGCCAGCCGACGGACCATCGGGTCGGGGTGCAGACGCCGCCGCAGGGCGGGCACGACTCCGGGGGCACCGGGGTTCGCGGGCATGGCGGGGGAAGGTGCGGAGGACTCCGCCGTCGAGGTGGTCATACGAAGATCCCACCGCCTGCCGGAGTGGACCCGGTACTCCTTTAGGCTCTGACTAAATCCACGCCCGACACCTCGCCCGTCCGGGTCCCGACACCCCGTCCGCGCCCGTCCGGGTCCCGACAGAAGGCCGCCACCCGTGCACCGGTTCACACTCCGCCTGGCGGACCTCGCCACCACCTGGTTCGCCGTCTCCCCGATCCACGAGGCCGTGCTCAGCCTGCGGATGTGGACACACCCGGGCGTCTACCGGCTCCAAACGCAGGCCTTCGAACAGCTCCGGCCCGCCTTCGAGCAGCTGACCTCGCGCCCACTGCTGCTCTCGCTCGTCGCCCGGAACCGGTGGGTACCGGACTTCCTGACACCCCGCCCGGCCTCACCCTCCCCCGACTTCCACTCCGAGCTCGCGATCGTCCGCGCGCTGCCACCGGAAGAGCTGCGCGACGAACTGGGACAGACCTTCCGCATGCACGACGGACCGCTGCCCGCCGAACTCTCCACCGGACTGGCCGCCCCGGAACGGCTGTTGGCGCGGATCGCCGACGCGCTGGAGGAGTACTGGGAGGTCTGCCTCGCGCCCGCCTGGTGGCCGCAGGCCCGCACGGTGCTGGAGGCCGACCTGGTCTACCGTGCCCGACTGCTCGCCCAGCACGGCGCCGCCGCCCTCTTCGCCGACCTCGACCACCGGCTCCACTGGGAGAACGGCGTCCTGTCGATCAACCGGCACTGGGCCGACGGGGACGTGGAGACCCCGGTGGAGGGGCGCGGCCTCGTGCTCTGCCCGACCTTCTTCGTCCGCGGCGCGATCACGATGATCAGCAACGCCCGGGCCCCGCAGATCAGTTACCCGGCGCGCGGGCAGGCGGGGATGGCAGGGCGGGGCACGCCGGTGCCGACGCGAGCCGTGGAGGCACTGGTCGGCGCGCCGAAGGCCCGGCTGCTGGCGCTGCTGGCCGAGCCCGCCTCCACCACCGACCTCGCCTACCGCCTCGGCGTCACCCCGGGCGCGGTCAGCCAGCACCTGTCCGTCCTCGCCGCCACCGGCCTGGTCACCCCCGCCCGGCACGGCCGCTCGGTGCTCTACCGGCGGAGCCCGCTCGGGGACGAGCTGACAGGCGCGAACAACTGACAGACGACCGCCGACAGCTAACAGCTAACAGCTAATGAAATCTGTCATCTGTCAGTTGCCACCCCTCCACCCACCCCACCACCCCCCCAGTGGTACAGACCTGTTGACGCATTGGTCCAGTCCTCCTACAGTGCCCATGCCCCTCGCCCCCCACGGCCGGGGCACCGATCGCACACGGATCACCACCCGGTTCTACGTCCCCCTGTCCCAACCCCCACCGTCACAGGGAGAACCATGTCCGCTCGATCCCGGGCCGGACGCCCGCGTCTGCGCAGCAGACTGCTCGCGGCGCTCAGCGTCCTGCTCCTCCCGCCGGCCGCGCTCACCGCGCTGGCCGCTCCGGCGAACGCCGCCGGCAAACTCACCGCGACCTTCACCACCGCCGACAACGGCTCCTGGTGGCAAGGCACCTACATCGTCCACAACGACAACGCGACCGCCGTGTCCGGCTGGACCCTGGAGTTCGACCTCCCGGCCGGCGTCACCCTCGGCAACACCTACAACGGCACCGCCACCGTCAACGGCCGGCACGTCACGGCGACCGCGGCGTTCTACAACTCCACCGTCAACGCCCACAGCACCACCGAGCCCTACAGCTTCTGGTTCGTCGGCACCGGCCCGGTCTCCGCTCCGCTCAACTGCCGTATCAACGGCGACAAGTGCGACGGCACCCCCGACGTCCCGCCGTCCGCCCCGGGCGCCCCGACGGTCACCGAGTCCACCGCACACACGCTCGCCCTCAGCTGGCCGTCCGCCACCGGCGGCGACTATCCGGTCGCCTCGTACGACGTGCTGAACGGCAGTACCGTCCTCGCCTCCAGCACGACCGCCAACGCCCTGGTCGGCGGTCTCACCCCGGCCACCTCGTACACCCTGACCGTCCGCGCCAAGGACAGCCGCGGCAACACCGGCCCGCTCAGCGCGCCCGTCACCGCCGCCACCTTCGACCCGGCCACCGACCCCGTCCCGCCCACCGCGCCGACCAACCTCCGTACCACGACGGTCGGTTCGACGGACGTGACGCTCGCCTGGAACGCCGCGACCGACAACGTCCGGGTCGCCGCGTACGACGTCTACCAGGGAGGTACGCTCGCCACGACGGTCACCGGGAGGACGCTGACCGCGACGGTCTCCGGTCTCTCGCCGTCCACCGCCTACACCTTCACCGTGAAGGCCCGCGACGCCGCCGACAACGCCTCACCCGCCTCCGCCCCGCTCACCGCGACCACCTCCGACCTGGTGGGCGCCGGGAAGTACGCACGCGTCGGCTACTTCGTCCAATGGGGCATCTACGGCCGCCAGTACTTCGTCAAGAACCTCGACACCTCCGGCAGCGCCGCCAAGCTCGACGTCGTCAACTACGCCTTCGAGAACATCGATCCGGTCAACCTGACCTGCCTCGCGGGCGTCACCAAGGGCACCACCGCCAACCCGCAGGACCCGGACCAGGGCACCGGAGCCGGTGACGCCGACGCCGACTACGCCCGCCCGATGAGCGCCGCCCAGTCCGTGGACGGCGTGGCCGACGACGGCTGGGGCAAACTCCGCGGCAACCTCAACCAGTTGAAGAAGCTCAAGGCCAAGTACCCGAACCTGAAGGTGGTCGTCTCGCTCGGCGGGTGGACGTACTCCAAGTACTTCTCCGACGTCGCCGCGACCGACGCCTCCCGTCAGAAGTTCGTCAAGTCCTGCGTCGACACCTGGATCAAGGGCAACCTGCCGGTCTACAACGGTGCCGGCGGCGACGGCGTGGCGGCGGGCATCTTCGACGGGTTCGACCTGGACTGGGAGTGGCCCGGCTCGGGCGACGGCCACGCCGGCAACCACTGGAGCAGCAACGACAAGGCCAACCTGACCCTGCTGCTCGCCGAATTCCGCAAGCAGCTCGACGCGTTGGGAGGCTCGCACAAGCTGCTCACCGCCTTCACCCCGGCCGACCCGGCGAAGGTCGCCGCCGGCTGGGACCTGGGCAGGATCTTCGGCTCGCTGGACGTCGCCAACGTCCAGGGCTACGACTTCCACGGCTCGGGCAGCGACAACTCCTGGGAGCCCAACCGCACCGGCCACCAGGCCAATCTCTACCCGGACCCGAGCGACCCGTACAACGTCCACTTCAGCGTGGACACGGCCGTCCAGACCTACCTCGCCGCCGGGGTCAACCCGCGCAAGCTGACCATCGGCTTCCCGTTCTACGGGCGCGGCTGGCAGGGCGTCACGGACGGCGGGGCGAAAGGCGTCTGGCAGTCCGCGACCGGCGCCGCACCGGGCCAGTTCGCCGAGGAGGCCGGGACGCGGGGGTACCAGAACCTGATCAGCGGCGTCCCCGCCCTCACCGTCTACCACGACCCCAAGTCCGTTGCCACGTACGGCTACACGGGAGCCGGCGGCCAGTGGTGGACCTTCGACGACGCCTGGTCGATCGCCCAGAAGGCGGCCTACCTCAAGTCGAGGAACCTGCTCGGCGGCATGATCTGGGAGATGTCCGGCGACACCCCGTCCGGCACGCTCATGACCGCACTCGACACCGGTCTCAGGTGACGCGAACCGGCCCCAGGCCGAACCGGACCCGGACCGAAGCGGCCCCAGGCCGAACCGGTCCCGGACCGTACCGGTCCCGAGGAACGGCGACGAGTCCCACATGACAGGTGCGGGGCCGGTGTTCCTCCCTTCGTGGAGGAACACCGGCCCCGCGACCCGACCACCCCGCGCGCCTACCGCGAGGCCATCGACGTCAGCTTCCGCGCCGCCCGGTACTGCCGCAGCACCTGGGAGAAGGTGGTGTGCCCCTGGGTGGTCCGGGCGAAGGCCCGCCAGGCGGCCGGCACCAGGCAGACCGCCGCGTGGAACAGGTACGGCCGCCGCTCGAAGGCGCCCAGCAGCTGCTTGCCCGCGCGCATCTCCACGCCCAGGCCGGCCTTGATCGCGAACGCGTAGTTCAGCGCCTCGCGCCGCACCGCCGCCGCGTCGCCCGCCTCGGCGACCTTGACCGCCCACTCCCCGGCCAGCCGGCCCGAGCGCAGCGCGTACGAGATGCCCTCGCGGGTCCACGGCTCCAGCAGTCCGGCCGCGTCGCCGGCGACCAGCACCCGGCCGCGGGAGAGCGGCGAGTCCTCGGCCCGGCACCGGGTCAGGTGCCCGGATTCCACCCTGGGGGTGAACCCGGACAGGCCCAGTCGACGGACGTAGTCGGCCAGGTACTGCTTGGTGCGCTCGCCGTCGCCGCGCGCCGAGATGACGCCGACGGTCAGGCTGCTGGTCTCGGTCTTCGGGAACACCCAGCCGTAACTGCCGGGCAGCGGGCCCCAGTCGAGGTGGATCCGGCCCGCCCAGTCGGCGGCGACCTGCGGCGGCACCGGGATCTCCGCCTCCAGGCCGAGGTCGATCTGGTCGAAGGTGACGCCGACGTGCCGGGCGATCCGGCTGGCGCTGCCGTCCGCGCCGACCACCGCGCGGGCCTCGAAGCTGCGCCCGTCCGCGGCCGTCACCAGCGCCGTCCGGTGCTCACCGCCGCGCTGCTCGACCCCGGTGACGGTCACTCCGGTGACCAGCACCGCCCCGGCCGTCTTGGCCGCCTGCACCAGGCGCAGGTCGAACTCGTCCCGGTTGACCAGGCCGAACAGCATCCGCTGGGAGCGCCGCGTCCGGGTGTACCGCCCGTCGTACGCGAAGGTGACGGCGTGCACCCGGTCCTGCAGCGGGAGCCGGAAGTCCGGCGGCAGGCTGTCCCGGGAGGGGCCGATGATGCCGCCGCCGCAGGTCTTGTAGCGGGGGTGCTCGGCCTTGTCGAGCAGCAGCACCCGGCGGCCCTGGACGGCGGCGGCGTACGCGGCCGAGGAGCCCGCCGGTCCGGCGCCGACCACCACGACGTCCCAGACGCCGTCCGGCGGCGCGGCCGCGTCGTCGATCTGCGCGGCCGCGTCGTCGACCGTCGAGGCCGCGTCGTCGAGTGCCGGAGCCGTCTCGTCGAGCGGGCTGCCGAGCGGGCTACGGGAATCGGAGCTTCCGGAGTCAGTCACGTCGAGCAATCCTATGCGTCCGCCCGCCCCGGCGGACGCCGCACCACGACGACCACGCCCACCCGTCTCCGAACCACCACACCCCCGCGCCCCGGCCCCCGCCACTCCCCCACCCCTCCCCGTCCCCCGGCGCGCGCAGCGGCCGGCCGGCCGGAGCACCCGGCCCCACGGGGCTCCCGATTCCGCGCCGCCTATGATCGGCGGTACCCCAACCGCCCCCTCCGCCCGCGGCACCCCGCCGGCGAGCCCACCCCACTCGGAGCCCCGATGTCACAGCCCCTGGCCGACGCCGTCCGGTCCCTGATGGACCGTGCCCGCACCGACCTCGCCGAGCTGGTCGCCTTCCCGTCGGTCGCCGACCCGCGCCAGTTCCCGGCCGAGGAGTGCGAGAAGGCCGCACGCTGGGTCGCCGACGCCTTCGCCGCCGAGGGCCTGACCAACCTCCAGCTGCTCGACACCCCGGACGGCACCCAGTCCGTCTACGGCGAGCTGCCCGGCCCCGAGGGCGCCCCGACCGTCCTGCTCTACTCGCACTACGACGTCCAGCCCCCGCTCGACGAGGACGCCTGGCTCAGCCCCGCCTTCGAGCTGACCGAGCGTGACGGCCGCTGGTACGGGCGCGGCGCCGCCGACTGCAAGGGCAACATCCTGATGCACCTGACCGCCCTGCGGGCGCTGCGCCAGGTGTACGGGGACGCCTACCCGGTCGGCCTGAAGATCATCGTCGAGGGCTCGGAGGAGCAGGGCACCGGTGGCCTGGAGCGCTACGCCGAGGCGCACCCCGAGCTGCTCGCCGCCGACGTCATCGTCATCGGCGACGCCGGCAACTTCGCCCCCGGCCTGCCCACGGTGACCACCTCGCTGCGCGGCATGACCGTGGTCGAGGTCTCGATCACCACGCTGGCCGGCAACCTGCACTCCGGTGCGTTCGGCGGTGCCGCCCCGGACGCGCTGCAGTCCCTGGTCCGGGTGCTGGCCTCGCTGCACGACGAGAACGGCGACGTCGCGGTCGCCGGGTTGAGCGCCGACCAGACCTGGGAGGGCGTGCAGTACCCGGAGGAGAAGTTCCGCGCCGACGCCAAGGTGCTCGACGGCGTCTCCCTGACCGGCACCGGTACGGTCGCCGACCGCCTCTGGGCCCGCCCGTCCGTCACCGTCCTCGGCATCGACGCCCCGCCGGTGATCGGCGCCACCTCCTCCGTCCAGGCCGCCGCCAAGGCCCTGGTCAGCCTGCGCGTCCCGCCGGGCATGGACTCCGCCGCCGCCCAGGACGCGCTGGTCGCCCACCTGGAGGCGCAGGTCCCGCTCGGCGCCAAGGTGACCGTCGAGCGCCAGGGCAACGGCTCCGCGTTCCTCGCCGACACCACCGGCCCGGCGTACGAGGCGATGGGCGCGGCCATGGCCGAGGCCTTCGGCACCCCGATGGTCTCCTCCGGCGAGGGCGGCTCGATCCCGCTCTGCAACACGCTGCGCTCGCTCTACCCGCAGGCCGAGATCGTGCTGATCGGCGTCGAGGAGCCGACCACCCAGATCCACGCGGTCAACGAGAGCGTCGACCCGCGGGAGCTGGAGCTGATGGCCCTCAGCGAGGCCCTCTTCCTCCGCCGCTACGCCGAGCTGCGCTCCGTCTGACGGACCTCGGGCCGGGGGCTGCCGCTCGCGGCCCCCGGCCCCGGCCGCCCGCCGCGCCACCGGCGGGCGGCCGCCACCACGGCCGCGTAGCCGACGGCGCCGACCGCGAGCCCGGCACCCGCGCCGAAGCAGACCTCCGGCACCAGGTTCCGCTTCAGCGGACCGAGCCGGTGCAGCACCCCGGCCGCCGTCGCCGCGCCCAGCACCGCGAGGGCCGCCCGCCGCGCCCGGGGCGGGAGCCCCACGGCCGGCCGCACCGGCTCGACCGCCCGCACCGCACGGTCCGCCCAGCCCCCCAACGCCACCAGCGCGAGCGCCGAACTGCCGTACTGCAACGCCTCGTACAGCGGGACCCCGGCCACCGACCGGTCCAGTACGGGCAGCAGCCGAACGCCCAGTCGGCCCCCGTGCGTGAACGCGTCCCAGCCGACGTGGGTGGCCGCGCCGATCGCCGCCGACACCGCGAACCACACCGCGTCCGCGCGCCCGTCGGCCGCCTCACCCCCGACCGTCCTACCACCGCCCCGCCGGACCGTCAGCGCCTCGGCACCGCCCGCCCAGCGCTCGGGCAGCAGCGCCACCAACGGCCCCCGCAGCAACCCGTGCCAGCCGGCCACCAGCGCACCGGCGATCGCCACGTCCAGCGTCGGCACCGCCCACCAGGCGTGCGTCAGGCCGCCCTGGCCGTACACGCCGGGCAGCAGCGACTCGGCGAAGAACGGCACGTCCGGCGCCATCGACCCGGCGACCAGCGCCGACGCCACCAACGGACCGCGCTCCCCGGCACGGCGCAGCAGGGGCAGGACGGCGGCGGGGTGGCTCAGCGTGAACGGCATGGCCCCATCCTCCCGCCCACCCCACCGGCCCGGCGAACCGGCCGCCCACCCCACCAGCCCGGCGAACCGGCCGAACCCGCCGACCCGCTCCGGCCCGCCGCGCCGACCGGACTCGCCAACCCGCTCCGGCCCGCCGCGCCGACCGGACTCGCCAACCCTGCCGCGCCCACCGGACTCGCCGAGTCCGCTACGCCGCGTCCGCCGTGCTCGCCAGCCCGACGGCCACCCGGCACCCCGCCTCCAGGTAGCGCAGCTCGCCGCTCCGCCGGGCGTCCAGGGTGGCCGCGAGCCTCCGGTACCGGCCCGGCGGCAGCAGTTCGGAGGCCTCGTCCAGCGTGACGAACCGCCAGCTGCGCAGTTCCTCTTGCTGCAGCAGCAGGTTCTGCCGACCCGTCGCGTCCAGGAGACCGCCGTCGTACATCAGCCGCAGGCCGCCCCGGCGCGGACCGGTGCGCGGTTCCCAGTCGACGGCGAGCAGGCGCAGGCCGGACGGGTCCAGCCGCAGGCCGAGTTCCTCGGCGGTCTCCCGCAGGGCGGCGTCGGTGGGGGCCTCGCCGCGCTCGACCACGCCTCCGGGGAAGTCCCAGTCGGGCTTGTAGACGGGGTCGACCAGCAGGACGCGGTCCTGCTCGTCGAAGAGGAGGACGGCGGAGGCGACGGTGTCCCCGGTCGGGTCCGGGCTCTGGACGATCGGGCAGCGCGCGGCTCCGACCCGGACCAGCTCGGCGATCCGCAGGGCGGTCTCCCGGGGCGTGAGGTCGCCGGTGTCGATCATCCGGGCGTCCCCGACCAGCCAGCGACGGGCGGCGCGGTAGCGCGGCAGGTGTTCCAGGCACCAGGCGCGGACCCGCTCGCTGGCCTCCGGGTCGCCCGGGCACTCCTCGCGATGGGCGATGCGCTCTCGCAGGATCGTTTCTTCTGGGTCCAGCACGAAGTGGTGCACCGTGATCCCGTGCGAGGCCAGGTCACCGAAGATCTCGTCCCGGTAGTCCTCTCTGAGCAGCGTCATCGGAACCACCAGCGGTCCCTCGACCTCGTCGAGCAGTGCCGCCGCCGTCTCGGGAACGAGCCGGCGCCAGGCCGCCAGGTCCTGGAAGTCGGACACCGTCGCCAGCCGGTCGGCCGGAAGCATCCGGCGCAGACCGAAGCCCACCAGCTCGGGATCGAAGAGCACGCTCCCGGGCAGCAGTTCCACCAGCTCGCGGCAGGCACTGGTCTTGCCCGCCCCGAATGTGCCATTGACCCAGACGATCACAACGTCCCCTGCCCCTCGACTTCCCCCGATGCCGTTCGCACCGGGCAGCGCCCCCGTCGGCCGAACCAGCGCCACCCGTGGTGGTACCCGCGCCACGCCGCTCCCCATGCCTCCTCGACACGCCTGCCCGCGCGTCCCGGCCTGCCCCGTGACAGCGGCATGTGCCCAGGCCAGGCGCGTGCGCACAGAAATATGCAGACCGGTCTACATCAAAATTGCACCCTGTCACCACGGCTCACGCACAGCGGGTCCGGTGGGCCGACTTCCCGCACACGCGCCACCCGCACGCCGCTCACGCCCCCTCGCGACGCCCCTCGCCGAGCGCCGGCTCGCCGTACGCCGCCACCTTGCGCCGCCCGTGCTCCGGCACGTACAGAGGAACGATGAAGCTGCTGCCCGTCGGCCGGGTCATCGTCATCGGATCGGTCAGCACCAACCGGATGCTCCGCTGCCCCGTACTCCCCTCCCCCGGCGAGACCGTCCTCGCCGAGACCGTGCTCGCCGAGGGCGCCGACCGGGGCTTCGGCGGCAGGGGCGCCGACCAGGCGGTGGCGGCGGCCCGGATGGGCGCGGCGACGCACCTGGTCGCCAAGGTCGGTCGCGACGCCGAGGGCGAGGCGGCGCTCGCCGACCTGCACGGCGCGGGGGTCGAGACGGGCGCCGTGTTCGCACACCCCGACGCGCCCACCGGTCAGACGATCGTCACGGTCGACCCGTACGGCGGGAACACCGTCGTGGCCGTCCCCGGCGCCAACGCGCAGCTCACCCCGGACGAGGTCACCGCCGCCCTGACCCGCCTCCGCCTGCTCCCCGTCGACGTGGTCCTGACCAGCAACGAGGTCCCCGCGGCGTGCATCGGCGCGACCGCCGCCGCCCTTCCCGCCGCGGGCCCCTCCGGCGGCACCCGCTGGCTGCACGCCGCCGCCCCGGCCGGTGCCCTGCCCGATGCCGGTCCGGACGGGCCGCGCCCGCTGGTGGTCGCCAACGCCGTCGAGGCCCGCCGGCTCACCGGGGCCGCCGACGTCACCGCGGCCGCCCGGGCCCTGGCCGACCGCACCGAGGGCGTCGTGATCACGCTCGGCGGCGACGGCGCGCTGGTCGCCGCGGACGGACGGTCGAGCCGGCTGCCCGCCCCCGCCGTCCGGGTGGTCGACACCACCGGAGCGGGCGACGTCTTCTGCGGCGCCCTCGCCGCCGAACTCGCGCGCGGAGCGGACCTCCACGCCGCGGCCGCCACCGCCGTCGCCGCCGGAGCCTTCGCCGTCACGGCCCTCGGCGCCCGCGGCGCCCTGCCCCGCCGCACGGACCTCGTCCTGCCGGAGCACTGACCCACCGTCGAAAGCCGGTCCTCGAAACCCGCACCGCCGAATCCCGGGACCGCCGAACGCCGGGCCCGCCGAACGCCGCACGGCACGCGTCGGGGGCGCCGAGCCGAGCGGCGCCCCCGACGTGCGGACCGACGGACTCCGCGGACGCGCTACGGCCGGCCCATGTACGCCGGGTAGTAGCCGCTGCTGATGGCCGAGATCCGGATGTTGGTCCCCGGTCGCGCGGCCTCGACGTACTGGTTGTTGCCCAGGTAGATCGCCACGTGCTGGATGCCCCGCGCGGTTCCGTCCGGCGACCAGAACAGCAGGTCACCGCGGCGCAGCTGGCTCGCCTTGATCGGCGTGGTCGCGGCGTACTGGTCGTTGGCGACCCGCGGCAGGCTGATGCCGCCGCGCTTGAAGGCCTGCTGCACCAGGCCCGAGCAGTCGTAGCCGTCCGGCCCGTTGCCGGCCGTCCTGAACGGCTTGCCCAGCTGGGCGAGCGCGTACTGCACGGCGGTCTCGACGTCCGGGTCCGAGGCGACCGACCCGCCGGACGCCACCGAGCCCGAGCCCGAACCCGAGCCGGACGAGCCGCCGCCGGTCCGCGCCAGGTAGACGTCGTAGTGCGTGGTCCAGCGCCACTCGCCCTTGCTGTTGCGGAACCAGTAGCGCGAGCCGTCCCAGCCCTGCTTGATCCCCCCGCTCGACTTGGTGCCGCTCGACGCCCCGGCCGTGGACTTCGTCCCGCCCCCGGTCCGCGCCAGGTAGACGTCGTAGTGCGAGGTCCAGCGCCACTGCCCCTGGCTGTTCTTGAACCAGTACCGCGAGCCGTCCCACCCGGCGTGCGCCGGCGCGGTCTCGGCGGCCGCGGGGCTCACGCCGGTGCCGAGGCCGAGCACGCCCGCTCCGGTCGCGATCACGGCCACCATGCCTATCCCCCGGCGGATCCGAGCGGCCCGGGACGGACGGGAGGAACGGGCGGTGGCAGCGGACTGCTGCGCGGTCGGTTCGTCGGCGGCATCCGGCGCGCCGGTGTTGACGGTGGTCATCCTGCTGACTTCCTTCACTGCTGCGACTTTGCGGATCGCTGCGGATCGCTACCGATCGCGGCGAACTGCCGCCGGACGGCGGCCGCGGAACTGCTTCGAACCCGCCGTACGCCCCGGCGGTCACCGGGTCCGTACGGTTCGGCAGGCCCCCGTCCGACACACCGCGGCCTCCGGCCGTGCGACCGGAAGCCGCGGATGTGTCGCCCAGGGGATTCAGTTCTGCCTGCGTGTCACGTTAAGCACGCGTCCGCTCACGGCGCGCAGTGGAGTGCGCCAATGGGGGGGTCGCCGGACGGGTGGGCACCGACGGCGCATCAGGGTGAACACCCGTCACCGCAGGAGCGCCCGACGCCCCCTCATCACCGGCCGCCGGCCTCCGCCAGCAACTGCTTCTTCAGCACCTTTCCCAGGGCGTTCCTTGGCAGTTCGGGTACCAGCACGACCCGGCGCGGCCGCTTGTGCACCGAGAGCCGCTCCGCCACAAAGGCCGTCAGCTGTTCCCCCGTCACGGCACCGTCCGGGATCACGTACGCGACGATCGCCTGGCCGAGGTCCTCGTCCGGCACGCCGACCACCGCCGCGTCGGCGACCGACGGGTGGTCACGGAGCGCGGCCTCCACCTCGCCCGCGCCGATCCGGTAGCCGCCGCTCTTGATCAGGTCCACCGAGGCCCGGCCGACGATCCGGTGGAAGCCGTCCGCCCCGATCACCGCGACGTCGCCGGTCCGGAACCAGCCGTCCGCCGTCCACGACTCGGCGTCCGCGTCCGGCCGGTTGAGGTAGCCGCTGAACAGCGTCGGACCGGAGACCTGCAGCTCACCGACCGTCTCCCCGTCGTACGGCACCGGCGCGCCGTCCTCGCCGACCAGCCGGGTGCGCACCCCCTCCAGCGGCAGACCGACACTGCCGGGCCGCCGCTCGCCGTCCGCCCTGGTGCTGACGGTGATCAGCGACTCGGTCATCCCGTACCGCTCGATCGGGGCGTGCCCGGTGAGCGCGGCCAGCTTCTCGAACACCGGTACGGGCAGCGGCGCGCTGCCGGAGACCAGCAGCCGGGCCCGGGCCAGCCGGGCCGCCGCGCCCGGGTCCGCCGCCAGCCGGGACCACACGGTCGGGACGCCGAAGTACAGACTCCCCCCGGCCTCCGCGTACCCCTGCGGGGTGGGCCGGCCGGTGTGCACCAGCCGACTGCCGGTGCGCAGGGCGCCGAGCACGCCGAGCAGCAGCCCGTGCACGTGGAACAGCGGCAGTCCGTGGGCGAGGGTGTCCTCGGCGGTCCACTCCCAGGCCGCGGCCAGGGCGTCCAGATCGGCGGCGATCGCCTCACGCCGGATCACGGCGCCCTTCGGTGCCCCGGTGGTGCCCGAGGTGTAGAGCACGAAGCCGGTCGTGTCCGCCGCGGGCTCGGCGTGGGTGGTGGCCGAGCGCTGCAGGGGATCGACCGGCAGCCCGTCCACCGGTCCGCCCTCGGGCAGCGCCTCCCCGACGGCGTGCGCCAGCAGCGCCGCGCCGGAGTCGTGCAGGATGTGCTCGCGCTCCTTGGGCCCCGAGTCGGGCGGCAGCGGCACCACCGGGACGCCCGCCAGCAGACCGCCGACCACGGCGACCACCGTCTCGACGGTGGGCCGGGCCAGCACCGCCAGCGCGGGGGCACCGGCCACCCGGTCCGCGACGGCGGTCGCCGCCCCCAGCAGTTCCTCCCGGGAGAGCGACCGGCCGTCGATCCGCAGCGCGTCCGCCGCGTCGCCGAGACCGCCCTGAAGTGCCGTCAGCAGTGCCATGCCACCGTCCTCGCCCTCGTCCCTCGCATCGCGCCACATCCCTCGCGCCACGTCCCTCGCGCCACGTCCCTCGCGCCACATCCCTCGCGCCACTCGCTCGCGCCACTCCCTCGCGCCACTCGCTCGGGTCATGGGCTCACCTCATACCGTGCACGTCACCCGCTCGGGTCATGAGTCGGGCTCATGCCCCCGCCATGAGCGAACCTCATGCCCCGGGTATGAGCTGCACTCATGCCCCCGCCATGAGTCCGGCTCATACCCCTGCCATGAGTTCGCCTCATGCCCGCCCGTCACGCGTCCGCGCCGACTCTACGGGTCGGGGGGCACCGCTCGCCGCGCTCCGGGTACGACGACGGAGGGCGTGGCACCGAGTACCCGGTGCCACGCCCTCCTCGTGTCCCTGCGGGATCAGGCCTTGCGGGCCTTCACCTCGGCGGTGAGCTGCGGCAGGACCTCGAAGAGGTCGCCGACCACGCCGTAGTCCACCAGCTCGAAGATCGGGGCCTCGGGGTCCTTGTTGACGGCCACGATGGTCTTCGAGGTCTGCATGCCGGCCCGGTGCTGGATCGCACCCGAGATGCCCGCCGCGATGTAGAGCTGCGGGGAGACCTGCTTGCCGGTCTGGCCGACCTGGCTGCTGTGCGGGTACCAGCCGGCGTCCACCGCGGCACGCGAGGCACCCACGGCCGCGCCCAGCGCGTCCGCCAGCTCCTCCACCACACCGAAGCCCTCGGCCGCACCGACACCACGGCCACCGGAGACCACGATCGCGGCCTCGGTCAGCTCCGGACGCCCGGTCGACACCCGCGGCGTGCGCGAGGTCACCGTGGCGGCGTTCCCGGTGAACTCCACCGACACGTTCTCCACCGCACCCGCGGCCGGCGCGGCCTCCGGAGCCACCGCGTTCGGCTTCACGGTGATCACCGGCGCGCCCTTGGTGACCTTCGACTTCACCTGGAACGACGCCGCGAACACCGACTGGGTGGCCACCGGACCACCGTCACCGGCCTCCAGGTCCACCGCGTCGGTGATCAGACCCGAGCCGATCCGCAGCGCGACGCGCGCGGCCACCTCCTTGCCCTCACCCGACGAGGTGACCAGCACGGCCGCCACGTCGTTGGCCCCGGCGATCTGCGCCAGCGCGTCCACCTTCGGGACGACCAGCCGGTCGGCGAACTCCGCGCCGTCGGCGACGTACACCTTCGCCGCCCCGAACTCGCCGGCCTTCGCGGCGATCTCGGCGGCCGCGGCACCGGCGCCCAGGACGACGGCGGACGGCTCACCGATACGGCGGGCCAGGGTCAGCAGCTCCAGGGCCGGCTTGCGGACCACACCGTCGGCGTGGTCCACCAGAACCAGGATCTCAGCCATGATTCGTTGCTCCTGATCGATCGTTGGATGCGCGAACGGGTGGGATTAGATGAACTTCTGGTCGGCGAGGAAGCCCGCGAGGGCCTTGCCGCCCTCGCCCTCGTCCTTGACGACCGTGCCCGCGGTGCGCGCCGGACGCGCGGCGACCGAGTCCACCGCGGTCCACGAACCCGCCAGACCGACCTCGTCCGCCTCGATGCCCAGGTCGTCCAGGTCCAGCAACTGCACCGGCTTCTTCTTCGCCGCCATGATCCCCTTGAACGACGGGTAACGGGCCTCGCCCGACTGGTCGGTCACCGACACCACGGCCGGCAGC
>NZ_JBIWJF010000029.1:0-104264 GCF_044764985.1 Kitasatospora sp. NPDC093550 | reverse complement strand
CTGGGAGTCAAACCGCATCCAAACGGACACCCTGCCGCGGCCCCCAGCCTTGTGAAACAACCTTTAGGGCCCGTCTTCAAACCCTCGCCTGCGGGGCGGCGCCGGGGGTTTGAAGACGGGCCCTAGCGGCCCTTGCGGGCGGACAGCGCCGTCGCGGCCGTGGAGGCCGCCGCGACCACGCCGGTGACGGCGAACACGGACGGCCAGGCGCCGATCCTCTTGGCCAGCGGGTGCGAGCCGCCGAAGGCCGCCACGTACAGGCCGGTCAGCGCCGCCGCGGCGCCCGGGCCCGCGCTCCGGCGCCACTGCGCGGCCGCACCGGCGCCGGCCACCGCCAGCACGGCGCCGCCCAGCTCGCGCCGGCCGCTCCAGCGGGCGACGCCGTAGCCGCCGACCAGACCGCTCGCCGCGGTCAGCGCGGCGGGCGCGGCGGCCGCGAGCACGTTCGGGACCTTCGCCATCGTCGACTCCACTCCTCGGGGCTGTGTCGGCTTCCGACCATAACCCGACCGGTCCGGCGGGCCGCCGCGGCCTCCGCCCGCTGCCGGAGACCTGGTGCCGGACGACCGCTGCCGGACGACGGCTGCCGGAGGCCCGGGGCCGGAGGCCCGGGGCCGGACGCCTCCCGCCGGGCCCGCTACCGGAAGGCCTCCGCCGGGGACTGCCCCGGGACGGTCAGGGCCAGCCGCCGCGCCGCCTCCGCAGGGTCGAGCACCCGCTCCAGCCGCAGGTCGCCCGGGACCTCCTGGATGAACCGCCCGGCCGACCAGGAGCGCTCGTACGGCAGCGGCTCCAGCACCAGGGTGCGCACGCCGTCCAGCACCGGGACGTCGCTCGGGGTGCCCTCGTTCCAGAGCCAGGAGCCGTCCGGGGCGACCAGGTTGAAGGCGCCGGTCGCGATCACCCGGCGGCCGTCCAGGAACGCCGTACGGGCCAGCGCCACCACCTCCGGGTCCTGCCGGGGGCCGGGCAGGTGGCCGCCGCCGATCAGCACGTCGGCGAGCAGGGTGTGCAGCTGGAAGGTGTCGCTCAGGCCGCTCATCCGCAGCAGGTAGCCGGTGCCGGTGGGGCGGTCGAGCACCAGCAGCGGCTCGTCGTCGAGCATCAGCGCGAGGTGGGCGAGGCCCCGCAGGTCGTGCCGCTCGCCGCGGTACCGGCCGATCAGTTCCACCAGCGCCTCGGTGACGCCCGAGGCGCGGGCCTCGGTCCGGACCGGGGCGTGCGCGTACACCGCCCACGCCGCCTGCTGCCACAGGTGCAGCGTCCACCAGCCGATCACGGCCAGGTGGGCGTGCCACTCGTCCAGCAGCGCCGGATCGGCGATCCGCTCGTGCGCCTCGGCCGGATCGTCCTCCTCCGGGTCCGGCAGCGGGCCGCCGCCGGTCTCCTCCCAGCGCCGCACCAGCAGCTCCGCGCCGGTCAGCGCCCCGCGCAGGCCGGCCAGCACCGGACCGGCGCAGGCGACCGGGTCGGCGCCGTGCTCCACGCAGGCGCCCACCACCATGGCCAGGTGGGAGCGGGGGAACGGCGGGGCGTCCGGCAGCAGCGCGGCCAGCCGGGGGCCGGCCGCCACCCGCTGGTCCGGGTCGGCCGAGCCGAACAGGCCGCCGACCAGCCCGAGAGCGGGGCCGAAGCGCTCGTCGTCCCCGGTGGCGATCACCGCCTCCAGTTCGGCCACGGCTTCCAGGAGGGTGGGCTGCTGACGGTGCGACGGCATCTGCTCGGTGGACATTCGCCGCAGCATAGGCGGCCGAGCCGGTCCGGTCGAAACGCCCCCGCGCCCCGGCCGGGTGACGGATACTCGCGCGGTGACCGCGTCCCGTGTTTCCCCTGTTGCTCCCGGGGCCGCCGAGGCCCCGGCGGACCTCGAACCGGCGCTGAAGGTGGCGCCGCTCGAGCTCTTCCTCGACCTCGTCTTCGTCTTCGCCATCACCCAGCTCACCGGCAGCCTGGCCCACCACCTCGGCCCCGGCGGCTTCGCCCAGGTCCTGGTGATGCTGGCCCTGATCTGGTGGATGTACGACGCCTTCATCTGGCTCACCAACGCCATGCCGCCGCGCACCCACCGCCGACGGGCCCCGCTGATGCTGGCGATGGGCGCCTTCCTGGTGATCTCGCTGTCCGTCCCGCACGCCTTCGAGGGCGGTGGCACCGCCTTCGGCTGGGCGTACCTGGTGACGGTCGTCCTGCACACCGGGATGTTCGTGGCCGCCGGCGTCACGCCCGCCGCGGTGCTGCGGATGGGCGCCAGCAACGTGGTCGTCGGCACCGTGGTGGTGACCGGCGGCTACCTCGGCGGCACCGTCCAGCTCGGCCTGTGGACGGCCGCCTTCGCGATGCAGTTCGTCACCCCCTGGGTCGCCGGGCTGCCCGAGTTCCGGCTGCGCGCCGACCACTTCGTGGAGCGGCACGGGCTGATCGTGATCATCGCCTTCGGCGAATCGGTGATCGCGATAGGCGTCGGCGCCGGCACCGCCGAACTCGGGCCCGCGCTGATCGCCGTGGCGCTGCTCAGCCTGGCCGTCTGCGTCGGGCTCTGGTGGGCGTACTTCGGGCACGACGACGACGCCCGCGCCGAGCACCGGATGGCCGCGCTGCCCTCCGCCGAGCGCAACCGCGCGGCCGTCGCCGTCTACTACCTCGGCCACCTCGGGCTGCTGCTCGGCGTGGTGCTGTTCGCCGCCGGGGTCAAGTCCGCGGTCGGCCACCCCGACGCGGCGATCGGCGGGCCGCAGGCCGGGGCGCTGGCCGGCGGGATCACCCTCTACCTGCTGGTCAACACCGCGCTGCGCGGCTTCTTCGGCCTGCGCCCGCACCTGCCCCGACTGCTCGGCGCCGCCCTGGTCGCCGCCACCGTGCCGCTGGGCACCCGGGTGTCGGCGCTCGCCCAGGTCGGCGCGGTGGCGGTGGTGCTGGTCGCGGTCTTCGGGTACGAGGCCTGTCGGTACCCGGTGGCAGACTCCGACCGTGACTGACAGCGCGACCGACCCCGCGATCACCGACGGCAGCTACCTCGTCCGCAACGTCGGCAGCGGCCTGCTGCTGCAGGTCGCCGACGCCTCCCGGCGCAGCGGCGCCCGGATCGTCCTGGGCGCCGACGACGGCAGCGACGCCCAGCTCTGGCACCTCGCCGCCGTCCACCCCGGCGGCGCGCTCTTCCACCTGGAGAACGCCGGCAGCGGCAAGCGCCTCGACGTCACCGGCGCCTCCCCGGACGACGGCGTCCCCGTCCAGCAGTGGGGCGCCAACGCCTTCGGCGCCCAGGAGTGGCTGCTGGAGGCCCACGTCGACGCCCCGGGCACCTACACCGTCACCAGCTTCATCAGCGGCAAGCCCCTCACGGCCCCGGAGGACCCGGCCGCCCCGGACGCCGTGGTGCGGCAGTGGGAGGACGTCGACCGGCCCACCCAGTGGTGGCGCTTCGAGCGCCGCGGGTGACCGCCCGGGTGCCGGGGGTGGGGTGGTCAGGTGGAGAGGTTGGTGCGGGCGGCGGTGAGTTCGGCTTCGGTGACGCCGTGGTGGCGGAGGTAGGCGGGGACGGTGTCGTGGTGGGTGTGGATCCAGGCGAGGGCGGAGGCGAGGTGTTCGGCGCCGACCGGGCGGGAGACGCGTTCGGTGCCGGTCTCGTCGAGGTACGGAACGGGACCCCTGTCCAGGCCGAGGCCGCGGTTGGAGAGCAGGAAGTCGGCGGTGATGTCGGCCTCGGAGGCGCCCAGCAGGGACTGCAGGACGGCGATGGTGAGGCCGGTGCGGTCCTTGCCGACGGCGCAGTGGACGACGACGGCCAGCGACTCCGGTGCGGCGAGGCGGCGTAGCACGGCGGCGAGCGAGGGGCCGGCCGTCTCGGCCATGAAGGGGTAGAGCGAGGCCTGGTCCTCCGGCCAGGGCCGGTCGACGTCGCCGCGGTCGGCGGGCAGGGTCGGCAGGTGGAGGGCCTCGTGGTCGAGGCCGTGCCGCTGGTCCGGCCAGACGTCCAGCTCGAAGGGGCTGCGCAGGTCGATCACCGTGCGCAGGCCGAGGGCCTTGAGCCGCCGGGCGCCCTCCTCGGTGAGCGTGTGGAAGGACCCGGAGCGGTAGAGCACGCCCCGGCGGAGGGCGCCGATCCCGCCCGCGTCACGGAAGTTGCGCACACCGGGGATGTCGATGAAGGCGTCGTCGGTCATGGCCCCACGGTACGGGCGGGGGCGGGCTCGGGGAAGGAAACCGGAGGGGGCCGTTCGGTGGCGGGGCGACGCTGTCCGAAACCGGCCCCCGAAGCGGTGCGGGTCGGCCGTCAGCGTCCGCCGGAGACCTCCAGGAACGCCCCGGTGGTGTACGAGGCGGCCGGGGAGAGCAGGAAGAGGATCGCCTCGGCGACCTCCTCCGGCTGCCCGCCGCGGCGCATCGGCAGGCCGGGGGCGACCCGGTCGACCCGCCCGGGCTCGCCGCCGAGCGCGTGGATGTCGGTGTGGATCAGCCCGGGCCGCACCGCGTTGACCCGGATCCCCTCCGCCGCGACCTCCAGTGCGAGGCCGCGGGTCATCGAGTCCAGCGCGCCCTTGGCGGCCGCGTAGTCGACGTACTCGTTGGGCGAGCCGATCCGGGAAGCGGCCGAGGAGACGTTGACGATGGCGCCTCCGCGCCCGCCGTACCGGGTGGACATCCGGCGGACGGCCTGGGCCGCGCACAGGAACGGGCCGGTGATGTTGGCGGCCCAGATCCTGGTCAGCCGGTCCTCGTCGATCTCCTCCAGGCGGCACTGCTTCTCCAGCGTGCCGGCGTTGTTCACCAGGCCGGTGAGCGGGCCGAGTTCGGCGTCCACGGTGGCGAACAGCCGCTCCACCCCGGCCGTGCGGCTGACGTCGGCGCGCACGGCGAGGGCGGTGCCGCCCTCGGCCCGGATCGCGTCCACGACGGCGGCCGCCGATGCCTCGTCCGTACGGTAGTTGACGCAGACCCGGTGGCCGCGGCGGGCCGCCAGCAGGGCGGTGGCGGCACCGATGCCGCGGCCGGCGCCGGTGACGATCAGGACCTCGTCGGTGGGGGTGGTCGACATGGGCCGTACGCTACCCGGGGATCGGGGCGCTCACGCCGGGGCGCCCGATCCGGCCGGCACCCCCGCCGCCCGCCCGCTGCCCGCCCACCGTGCCGTCGCCCACGGTGCCGCCGCCTATCGTGCCGTCGCCTACGGTGCCGCCGCCTATCGTGCCGCCGCCGCCCGCAGTGCGGCGATCTTCGGGGCCCGGCTCTTCGGTGAGTCGAGGCTGAAGCCGCGGGCGTCGCCGAGGTCCTCGCGGACGAACGCCTCGGTGCGGGCCACCGCCGCCCGCAGCGCGTCGTCGAGCGGGACGAAGGGCAGCAGGACGATCTCGGCCCGCTCGGTGTCGTACTCCCAGAGTCCGACGATCCGGCCGCGGTCGAGCACCACGTGGGTCTGCGGGTCGGCCTCGGTGCCGAAGGCGCGCCCGGCCCGGCCGGCGGGCAGCGGGCGGGCGGCGTCGGCGGGGTCGAGCAGCCGGGGCAGGTCGCGGTGCAGCAGGTGGATGCCGTCGATGCCGGCCAGCAGGGTGTAGTGCGGCTCCCTGGGTACCTCGAACTCGGTGAAATCCTCGACGAGTTCGGGCGGGAGCAGGAACTCGGAGCCGGGCGCGAGCGGCACCGGGCCGGCCTCGGCGACGGCCCGGCGGGCGGTGGCGGCGGTGAAGCCGGAGAACCAGCGGAAGTGCTTGAGGGTGGCCGGGCCGGCCCAGGAGAAGTAGCGGCGGGCGAGGTCGACGGCGTTCCCCGCGGCGGGCTGGTCCCAGCCGACGTAGCCGTAACGCTGCTGGTCCAGACGGCCGTTGACGGGCACCCGGCGGATCCGGCCGCGCGACTGCATCAGCCCGAGGGCGAGCGGCAGGGTGGTGGCGAGGCCGCGCTTCTTGCCCGCCTCGCCGAGCGGGCGGACCGCGTCGCCGACCGACTCCCGGATCGTGGTCGGGTCCAGCGGTTCGTCCTCGGACAGCACCCGCTCGATGGCCAGGCAGAGCTTCTCCACCTCGTCCCGGCCGACCCCCAGGTGCTTCTCCGCGGCGACCAGTTCGCCCAACGGCGCGGCCGCGCCGACCGCCAGCCCGAGCGCGAAGTCGGCGGCCGGCAGCACGTAGGTGCAGCCCCGCGCGGACGGCAGCTCGTGCACCTCCAGCCGGGCCGCCGCCGCGTCCACCGCCGCCCGGCCGAGCCCGGCCCTTGCGAACAGGCCCAGGTACGGCGCCGCCCCGCCCACCGAGCGGGCCCAGCCGGTGGCGGCGAGCACCTCGGCGGCGGACGCCCCGGTGTGCGGGCGGTCCAGCCACTGCCGGTGCGACCACCAGGCCCGCAGTCTCTCGACACCGACGGCTGCCACCGCTTCCACGTGGGGATCGTGCTCCATGGGCCCAGTATCGGCGGCCGGGTGGGCCCGGCACCGGAATTCGCTCGCCCGGCGCGGCCCGTTCCGGAGAGGATGCGGGCTCACGCCCCGACGCCTCCGGGAGGAGACCGCCCGTGCCCGCCCCCGCCCCGGTCCTCGGCACCGCCCCCGGCACCGTCCTGCTCTCCGGCATCGTCGGCTCCACCGCGTACGGCTTCGCCCACGCCGGCTCCGACCTCGACCGGCTGGGCCTGTTCGCCACCCCCACCGAGGAGTTGCACGGCCTGCGGCGCCCGGCCGAGTCGCACGTCAGCACCGAGCCGGACCTCACCCTGCACGAGGCCGCCAAGTGGTGCCGGCTCGCGCTGACCTGCAACCCGACCGCCTCCGAACTGGTGTGGCTGCCGGACGACCTGTACGAGACCCGCACCCCGCTCGGCGAGGAACTGATCGGCATCCGCGCCGCCTTCCTCAGTGCGCCGGCCGTGCGGAAGGCCTATCTCGGGTACGCCGACCAGCAGTTCCGCAAGCTGCTGACCCGCGACACCAGCGACCCGGCCACCCGCCGCCGGGCCGCCAAGCACGCCCGGCACCTGGTCCGGCTGGTCGAGCAGGCCGTCCGGCTGCACGAGACCGGCCGCAACCTGATCCGGCTGCCCGACCCCGAACGGATCCGCGAACTCGGCGAACGCATCGCCGATCGGCCCGCCGTCGCCGAATCCCTGCTCGCCGGGGCCGCCGACCGCCTGGCCGGCCCCGGAGTCCTGCCCGCGGCCCCCGACCCGCGCCCCGCCGAGGCCTGGCTGCGTCGCGTCCGCGCCGCCCACTACACCCCGCCTCAAGGAGCGCTCCACGGACCCGGCGCGCCCGCGCAATCCACTGGCGGAGCCCTGGGCCCCACCGGGTAGGATCGCCGTGGCCCTTCCCGCCAGGCACCACTCGGGACCCGGGGCCGCGGGGCACTAGCTCAATTGGCAGAGCTGCGGACTTTTAATCCGTAGGTTCAGGGTTCGAGCCCCTGGTGCCCCACCGGTCGAGGCCGGATCAGCCGCAGGCTGGTCCGGCCTCCGCCGTTCGCGCCTCCGGTACGCGGGTGCGCCTGGTGCGGGGTTCCCGGTCAGGGCTTGGCGGCGAACCGGTGCAGCGCCGCCTTCAGGGCCGTCACGAAGGCCTCGCGGTCCTCTGCGGCGAGGAGGTCCAGCGACAGGTACGGGTTGAGGTCCTCCAACTCGACCAGCAGCAAACGGCCGTCCCGGGTGCGGCAGGCGTCGACGCGCTGGACGCCGTGCTCGATCGCGTTCCAGTCCACGAAGCGCTGCGCGAAGGCCAGGTCGTCCCCGGTGGGCCGGTACGGCTCCAGCTCCCACCGCCGCTCCGGGTCGGGCGCGTGGAGGGCGTACTGGAAGGCGTCGTCGACGAAGTAGAAGGAGACCTCGTAGCGGAAGTCGACGCGCGGCTGGACGAGGACGTCGCCGTAGTCGAGGTCGGCCAGGCGGTCCCGGGTGGTGAAGCGCAGGCCGAGCGAGTCAGCCCCGGCCTTGGGCTTGACCACGTACGCCTCCGCCTCCGGCAGCCGGTCCGCCCCGGCGCGGTCGTCGGCGGTCGGGATCACCGGGTAGCCCGCGGCGCTGAGGTCGACGAGGTACTGCTTGCCCGCCATGTCGGCCTTGCCGGTGAGCTGGTTGTAGACGCGCACGCCCTTCCGCACGGCCAGGGCGCGGAACTCCTCGTACGCGGCGGGGTAGTTCAGCACCGGGCCGCTGTTCCGGACGACGACCAGGTCGAAGGAGTCCATCAGCGCGGCCGCGTCCAGCGGGTGGCAGAGCGCGATGTCGAAGTCCTCGCGGAGCCTGGAGGTGAGGAAGACGTCCTCGTCGCCGTACCGACGGCCGCGGGCCTCGTAGGCCAGGTCGGTGACGAACAGGACGCGGGGCTGGACGGACGACATCGCTCTCCCGGGGTTCGACTGCCGCCCAACCTACCCGCCGCACCGGACCCCGCGTGCCGGGCCGGGGCGGCCGCCGGCCCGGACGGTCACGCGGCGGAGGCCGCCGGGACCTGCCGGTCGCGCGCTCCCGCGAGGTGGTGGAAGGCGCAGGCGGCCGAGGCGAGGGTCGTGTGGTGGTGCCAGCCGGGGTAGGACCGGCCCTCGAAGTCCCCGAGCCCGAAGTCGTCCGCGGGCGCGCCCGGGGTGGACGCGGGGTCGTGCCGGGAGGAGAGGGACAGCAGGCGCTGCACGCGCTCCTGGGCCAGGTTGGTGATCCAGACGCCGGTGATCCGGCGGCTCGCGGCGTCGTACGGGGCGAACAGCCGGTGGACCGCCCGCGCGGTGGGCAAGCCCGGCAGCCGCACCAGGCAGGTCAGCACGCGGACGCCCCGCTCCGGGCCCTCCCCGGCCGGCCGCAGCGTGAGGACGGTGCTGCCGGACCGCTCCAGCAGCGCGCCCGCCCCGAGCGGGTCGCCGGGCCGGTACGGCGCCAGCGGCAGCGCGGCGGGAACGGCGACGACGTAGTCGTGCCCGCGGCGGGCCAGTTCCCGCAGCAGGCGTCCCGCGTCCCGCTCGTGGCTCACGTCGGTGACCACGGGCAGCGGGGCCGTGCGGCTCGCCTCCGCAAGGGAGTCGACCAAGTCGAGGACCTGCGCGGTGAGCGGGCGGTCACGGTGGTGGGCCGGGATGCGGGTGCGGGTCCGGAGGTCCTCGTCCTCGCTCCACCGGCCGGGCAGCAGCAGCCGCCAGTCGACCGGCACCCGGGTGTCCGGGCCGGACAGGAACGCGCCCACGCCCGCCTGGCAGTTGATCGTGCGGCCCAGGGCGGGGACGAAGCGGCGGTGCACGCCGGCCGAGTGCTCACCGCGCTTGGGCACGGCGGTGAGCGCGACGGTCCACGCGTCGGCCTCGGCCCGCCGCTCCGCCCAGGTCAGCAGTGCGGTGCGCACCGGTCGCCAGTCCCAGGGGCTCGCGTTCACGAACTGCTGCAGGGACAGCGCCGCCGCGGGGCTGCCGGTGGCGGCGGCCAGGTGGCGGATGGACTTCTTGCCCGGTGCGGACAGCAGCCCTTCCAGGTAGACCCGCGCCCAGCGGCGCTGATCGGCCCGGGGCAGCGCGGCGAACAGCTCCTGGGCGAAGGACGCGAGGGCGTCGTCGCCCCGGCGGCCGGGCAGCGGTGTCACGACGTGCGTGGCCATGGTGGTGCTCCTCCCGGTGACGGCAAGAAAAATACATAACGCTCTCTTTTTTTTCCAGCCCAGGGGAGGAGGAGAGAGGTCGGGGGTGCCGGGGAGGGAGGTGCGGCGGGGCGCCGGGGGAGGAGGAGGGAGAGGTCGGGGGTGCCGGGGAGGGAGGTGGGGCGGGGTGCCGGGGGAGGAGGCGGGAGAGGTGGGGCTGGGGTGCCGGGGAGGGAGGTGCGGCGGGGCGCCCTTGGTGAGCGCCGGGGGAGGGAGGTGGGGCGGGTCGGTGTCGGGTCGCGACGGAAACGGAATGCGTTTGTGGCAAGTGCCCCTTCAACAGCGGGCGATCGGATGCCAAGCTGGCCGGTGATCCGCCGGTGGCCCGGCCGTCGCGAGAAGGGGAGCATGACCAAACAGGACAGAGCGCAGCGCACCCGTGCGGCGCTCATCGAGACGGCCGCGGGCGAGTTCGCGCGCGAAGGGTACGCCGGTGCGGCGCTGAGCCGGATCAGCAAGGCCGCCGGGACCTCGGTCGGCGCCGTGACGTTCCACTTCGATTCCAAGGCCGACCTGGCGTCCGCCGTGGTGGACCGGGCGGTCGAGGCCGGCCGCGCGGTGGTCGACCGGGCGGCCGCCACCGAGGGGCCGCCCCTGCGGCGGCTCACCGCCGTCGTCCTGGGGCTGGCGCGGGCGGCCGACGCCGACGTGGCCGTACGGTGCGCGGCGCGGCTGGAGCGGGACGACGCCGTCGGGGACGCCGGACGCTGGCGGGAGACCTGGTGGCCCGTCGTGCGACGGCTGGCGCAGGAGGCGCACCAGGGCGGTGACCTGCCCGGCGCGGTGTCGCCGGGCGGCACCGCGGATCTCGCCGCGCTGTTCATCCGGAGCATAGGGATGCACGTCGAGGGCTCGGACGACCCGGGCCGCGCCGACGGGGGGTCCGGGGCCGCCCACCTGGCGCGGCTGTGGCAGATCACGCAGCCGGGCATGGCCGACCGGGGACCCGGGGAGGACTGAGTCCGCCCCGGGTCTCAGTCCGCCAGGAGCGGTCGTGTGAGGGGCCCGGGCCCCGGGTCGACGCCGGCCCCGGCCCACACCGCGTCGCTGCGGTACCAGTGGTCCTCGGCGAACAGCCGGAACTGGCGCTCCGTCACCCGCCCCGCGGTGCCGCGCAGGGCTGCCAGGCACTCCGGCAGGGTCCAGGACCGTTCCGGCAGGTCCAGCAGGCCGCTCCGGGCGAGCGCGGTGATCAGGTCCCGGAGGGTGACGGGGGCGGGGTGCCCCACGTCGTACACGCCGCTCAGGTGGGCGTCCGGGCCGGGGGTCGTGGCGATCCCGGCGGTCAGCCGGGCGAGGTCCGCGACGTGGACGAGGGAGAGCAGGGCCCGCCCGGAGTCCCAGTGGGCCGGGACGCGCCGGACGGCGTCCTGGAGCGCGGGGACCACCCAGCGGTCGCCGGGGCCGAGGATCAGCCCGGGTCTGAGCACCGTGCCGCCGACGGCCAGCACCGGCTCCTCGGCGGCCAGTCGGCTGCGGCTGACCGCCGAGACCGGGTCGGGCGCCGACTCCCCGGCCGCGAGTCCGCGGTGGGGGCCGGCGCCGTAGACGGCGGCCGTCGACAGGAGCACGATCCGGGGCGTTCCGGCGCGCCGTGCCTCGGCGACCGCGGCGTGGGTGCCGCGGACGTTGACGGCGTGGCAGCGCTCCTCGTCCGGCCCGATGTAGGAGGCGAACTGCAGGAGCACCTCGCTGTCGTCGCACAGGCCGTGCAGGGATCCGGGGTCGGCGAGGTCGGCCCGGACCCATTCCACCGGGCCGTCGGCGGTCCGCGCCGGCACCTGGCGGGCCACCGCCCGGACCCGGGCGCCCGATCCGGTCAGTTCGCGCAGGACGGCGGAGCCGACGAAGCCGGTGGCGCCGAGCAGGGTGATCCTCACCGCTCGTGCGTCCCGCCCGCCCCGGTCCGCGGCTCGACGCGCAGCGACCCGCGGACCTCGTCGACGGCGATCCCGGGCAGCAGGTAGTGCCACAGCAGGACGATCCGCTGCGGCAGGTCGGCGCGGTCCGTCGAGATCTGGGAGAAGAGCTGGGTGCCCGAGAAGCAGCTCACGAGCAGCCAGGACAGATCGCCCACGTCGACGGCAGGCCGCAGCTCGCCGCGCTCCCGCGCGGCGGTGAACTGTTCCCGGAAGACCTCGACCCACTGCTGGTAGGCCTGGTCGTCCCGGAGCCCGAACTCGCCCTGCTCCACGGCGAGTCGCACGCCCCCGCGGAGCACGGGGTTGGTCTGCAGCTGCTCGGCCAGGTACAGCGTGATGTCGATCAGCCGCTGGAGGCCGTCGGTGCCCCCGGGCAGTTCCAGGTCGTCGCCCTGGCCGATCATCACCGCCCGGGCGAGCCCCTCCTTCGAGCCGAAGTGGAAGTAGACGGCTCCCTGGGTGACCTTCGCCCGTCGGGTGATCTTCGTGACGGAGGCGCCGCTGAAGCCGTACTCGTCGAACACCTCCGCTGCGGCGCGCAGGATGTTCTCCCTTGTCCGCAATGCCCGTTTCTGCAGCGTTCGTTCGCCCTGGTCCCCCGGTTCGCGCACCATGCCGGCCACCTCTCGACAAAAAAACGATCGTTCTTTATCTTACCGGCAGCGCGACAAACACCGCAGTCCTGACCAGGACCACAGCCGTCCGCCACCACCCGTGGACGGCCCTTTTCCGCGTCGACGCTTCCCGGGGGAGACCAACCCATGCTTGTCCTCACTGCGCAGCACCTGGCCACGGCCACCGCCATCCCGCGCCAGTACGTGCACAAGGCGGCCCAGAGCGAAGTCCTGCTCACCGGCTGGAACGCCCTCGGCGACGACTCCTTCCGGATCGCCGCGCAGTGGCCGCGCGCCCACAGCTACTACGGGGTCTCGGACGGCCGGCACGACCCGATGCTCCTGGTCGAGACCGTCCGTCAGGCCGTGCCGCTGGTCAGCCACCTGGGCTACGACGTCCCGTTCGGGCACCGCCAGATCTGGGAGCACCTCAGCTGGACGGTCGACGCCGACGCCCTGTCCTGCGCCATGGTCCCGGCCGAGATCGAGCTGCGGGTGCGGTGCGGCGAGGTGACGCGGCGCGCGGGACGGCTCGCCGCGCTGCGGATGGACATCGAGCTCACCCGTGACGGCGCGCCCCTGGGCACCGCGAGCACCCGCTTCACCAACCAGGCGCCGAAGCTCTACGCCCGCCTGCGCGGCAGGTACGCGGACCTGGAGCGGGCGATCGCCGGGTGCGTCCCGCTGGCGCCGCCGGCCTCCGCGCGGCGGGTGGGCCGGACCGGCTTCGCGGACGTGGTCCTCTCGCCCAGCGACCGGGCCCACCGGTTCCAGCTGCGCGTCGACCTCGGGCACCCGGTGCTCTTCGACCACCCGGTCGACCACGCGCCGGGCATGCTCCTGCTGGAGGCGGCCCGCCAGGCCGCCCACGAGGCGCTGCACCCGCACCCGGTGCGCGTCACGGGCATGGAGAGCGCCTTCCACCGGTACGTCGAGCTCGACGCGCCGTGCTGGGTCGAGTCCGAGGTGCTGGGCGTCCGACCGGAGGGCACCGCCGTCCGGGTCACCGCCTCGCAGCACGGCCACGAGGTGTTCACCGCGACCGTCACCGCGACCGTCACCGCGGCCGGCTCCGCGGCCGGCTCCGCGGCCGGCTCCGTGACCGGCACCGCGGCCGGCACCGCGGCAGCCACCCCCACGGGCGGCGAGGCGTAGGGCGGCAGGGGGCGGTCCGACCCGACCGCCCCCCTGCGCCTTCCGGCGGGTCAGCTCCAGTAGGTCAGGGGCTGCTCGGTGCCGCGCACTCCGATGAAGAAGCTCACCGCGGCGCGGTCGCGCCCCTTGGACGGACGCACCGCGTGGATGCGGGACGCGTGGGAGAGGATCAGCATGCCGGCGGACGGCTTGAGCGCCACGGTGGGCTCGGGGATCAGCTCGCGGTTGAGGCCGTAGCTGTCGGCGGTGATGCGCAGCGCGTCGTACTCGGCGTGCTCGTAGCCGCGGGACCACAGCTCCAGCTCGCCGCCCTCCTCCGCGGTCTGGAGGTAGAGGTTGGCGGTCATCTGGGTCAGCAGCTCGGGCTTGCCGTCGACCCGGGCGGCGCGGCGCAGGTCCTCCAGCTCCCAGGACAGGAAGTCCTGGTGCGGGATGGCGCCGTTGCCCTCCTGGAAGACCCGGGCCTGGCCGACGAAGAGCGGGTTGCCGTCCAGGTGCTCCATGTTGGCGCCGCCCGGCCACCCCTCCTGGAGCTCCAGGCGCAGGCGGTCGATCGGGGAGAGGTAGGGGGACCAGGCGGAGCGCAGCGACTGCACGGCGTCGACCGCCTCGGAGAAGTAGCGCTTCTCGCGCTCCTCGCTCGACAGGCCCTCGTAGGTGTTCAGGCCCCACTTGTGGACGCCGGGGACGTTCGCGTACTCGCCGTAGAGGCGGTCGTGCATCAGCTGCTCGGTGGCCCGCTCGCAGAGGTCCTGCGGGCAGTAGTCCCGGACGACGATGGCGATGGCCTCGCCGTGGGCCAGGTCGAGGAGGTCCGCCCGGTTGATCCGGTCGGCCTCGATGACGCGGGGGTTCGCCAGCTCGCCGAAGGGCGAAATGACGGGGTCGGCGGCAGTGAGCATGTGCGGGTCCTTTTCCGTGGGATTCCGGCGGGTCCTCGGCCGGGGAAAACCGGTGGAGAACGGTCGGCCGGTGATCGGTCGACGAGATCGTAGGACAGGTCGGAATGCCGCCGCACGGCCCGGAAATCCGCGTGCATACCGGGCTTCCGCGGCGCTTTGGCGGTCCTTTGGATTCGCCCCCGCGCACCCGCCGCCGAACCGCCGCCGAACCGCCGCCGGACCGTCGGCGGGCCGGTGTCCGGTGGTCCGCCGGGGCGGGGGGAGGGGAGTTGCCAAAGTCGCGGCGGGGTCCCGGTCCCGGTCGGCCGGATTTCCCTTGCGGCGCCTCGGCCGGGCGTCCGGCGGGCCGCCGGAGCCGGTGGATCCGGACCCCGTGACGAGGTACGTTCACGGTGTTGGGAACCGTCCGGGGAGGACGACGTTTTCCGAGCTCGACGAGGGGTCCGATGTCATCCGAACAGCACCGCCCGGAAATGCCGGACGCGTCGTATCTGGAATTCCGGGTACTCGGCCATTTCGAGGTCGTGGCCCGCGGCGGGACCGCCTGCACGCCGCGGCCGCTGAAGCAGCGGGCGCTGCTCGCGCTGCTGGTGTCCAAGCACGGCCAGTGCCTCTCGGTCAGCGAGCTGGTGCACCTGCTCTGGGACGGCAGGGCCCCGGCCACCGCCCGCGCCGCGCTCCAGGTGTACGTCTCCAAGCTGCGCAAGCACCTGGGGGAGACCGGGTGCGACGGGGGAAGCCTCTCCACCAGCCTGCCCGGCTACGTCCTGCACCTCGGCGAGAACGCCCTCGACCTGCGCGAATTCCGTCGGCTCACCCGGGACCAGGGCGCCGCCCACCCGGAGGACCGGGCCGCCCTGGAGCAGGAGTCCCGGCACCTGCGGCAGGCGCTCGCGCTGTGGCGCGGGCCGGCCCTGGCCGACCTGCGGGACGTCACCGCGCTGGGCGAGCTGGGCGTGGTGCTCGACGAGGCCCGGATGGCGGCCGGCGAACGGAAGCTGGAGATCGACCTCCTGCTCGGCCGGGAACTCTCGGCGCTCAGCGAATTGCGCGCGCTCGCGCTCCGGTACCCCGAGCGGGAAAAGATCCAGGGCCTCCTGATGGCCGCGCTCTACCGGAACGGCCGGGCGGCCGAGGCGCTCGCCGCCTACAACGGTCTGCGCCGGGCCCTGGTCGACCGGCTCGGTATGGATCCGGGCCACCGGCTCAACCGGTTGCACCGCGCGATCCTCAATCGCGAGAAATGGCTCGAAGAGCGCAAGGACGGCCTCTTCGCCCCTGCGGTCTGAACGCCCGGTAAAAGCATGAGAGGTGATTGGCAGCAAGGCCCGTCGGATTTCCGGCGGGCCTTGTTCGGCATTCCCGGGAAGAATTCCCCGGAAACCCGCTAAAGCGCCGCCAAAGCGGCTCCGTCGATCCGCTGAAAAACCGCCCCGGAAAGGCCGTCCAGGCTAGGCGTGCCGCCGGACCGGCCAGTACGGTGTCCCGGAACTCCTTTACTGAGCCGGATCTCCTTGCGCCGGTTCTCCGCAATGGGACGGATTGCCGTGCGAATAAAAACAGTCGAGCAGACCCTCGAGGATCTGCGGAGTACCGAGGGTGGCGGACGGCTGCGCCGGGACCTGGGCTGGTTCGACCTCGTGGTGACCGGCGTCGGCATGGTGCTGGGCACCGGGATCTTCGTCTTCACCGGACAGGTGGCCAAGCAGATGGCCGGCCCCGCGGTGGCCGTCTCCTTCGTGCTGGCGGCGGTCATCTGCGGCTGCGCCGCGCTCTGTTACGCGGAGCTGGCCTCGTCGCTCCCGGTGGCGGGCTCGGCCTACACCTTCGCCTACACCACCCTGGGCGAGACCGCGGCCTGGATCATCGGCTGGGCCATGATGCTCGAACTCACGCTCTCCGCCTGCGTGGTGGCCGTGGGCTGGTCCGGGTACCTGCAGTCGATGCTGGACAGCGTCGGCGTCCACCTGCCGGCCGCGGTCAGCGGTGGTGAGGGGTCCGTGGTCAACCTGCCGGCCGCGCTGCTGATCGTCGTCCTGGTCGGCGTGCTGGTGGTGGGCGGTTCGGTCTCCAAGAGCGCCACCCGGGCCCTGGTCGCCGTCAAGCTCGTCGTCGTGCTGGTGGTCGTCGGTGTGGGCGTCTTCTTCGTCAGCACCTCCAACTACACTCCGTTCGTCCCGAGTTCGGAACCGAGCGAGGCGGCGTCGGGGATGAGCGAGCCGCTCCTGCAGTGGCTCGGCGGCGGAGTCCCGTCCGCCTTCGGCATCAGCGGTGTGGTGACCGCCGCCGCCATGGTTTTCGTGTCGTACATCGGGTTCGACGTCGTCGCGACCTCCGCCGAGGAGACCCGCAAGCCGCAGCGGGACCTGCCGATCGGACTGCTCGGGTCCCTCGTGGTGGTGACCGTGCTGTACGTGGCGGTCAGCCTGGTCATCACCGGCATGCAGTCCTACCGGGACCTCTCGGTGGAGGCGCCGGTGGCCGACGCCTTCAAGGCCGTCGGACAGCCGGCCGTCGCGGGCCTGATCAGCGTCGGCGTGGTGGTCGGCCTGGTGACCGTCTGCATGGTGAGCATCCGGGGGCAGAGCCGGGTGCTGCTGGCGATGAGCCGGGACCGGCTGCTGCCGCCCGCCTTCGCCGCCGTCCACCCCCGGTTCGCCACCCCGCACCGCAGCCTGCTGGTGCTGGGCGCCGTCATGGCCGTGCTCTCGGGCTTCGTCGACATCGGTGTGCTGGCGGACCTGGTGAACATCGGCACCCTCTTCGCCTTCATGCTGGTCTCGGTGGGCGTCGTGGTGCTGCGCCGCACCCGCCCCGACCTGCCCCGGCCCTTCCGGGTGCCGCTGGTCCCGCTGCTGCCGGGCGTCTCCTTCGTCGCCTGCCTGTACCTGATGCTCAACCTCCAACTGCTGACCTGGGTGACCTTCCTGGTCTGGCTCGCCGTCGGCCTGGTGCTGTACGCGGCGTACGGCCGACGCCACAGCCGCCTCGCCCCGTCCGCCGGGCCGGCCGAGCCCGCGGCGGTATCCGGTCCGGAGCCCGCCGCGGTATCCGGTCCGGACTCCGCCCCGGTCTCCGGTCCGGTCTCCCGGTCGGACTCCGCTCCGGCGGACGCCACCCGGGACGAGCTGGTCCCGGACGCCCCCGCGGCGGTGTAGCCGCGCCCGGGTGCCCCGGCGCCGGGCCACGGCTCCGGCGCCGGGACCCGAGGCGGACCGACCGAACGAGATCCCCACCGGGAACCGACCAATGAACAGGCTGTGAATCGATGCGCCTCCCGAAAGCGTTCTGGCTGCTGTGGCTCGGACAAGCGTGCAACCGGATCGGCACGCTGGCCCCCGCCTTCCTGGTCCTCTACCTGGAGCAGGGCGAGCTGGTGAACTCCCGGACGACGCCCGTCATCGTCGGGCTCTTCGGAGCGGGCGTCGTCGCCTCCGGGCTGGTGGGCGGTGCCGTCGCGGACGCCATCGGCCCCCGGCGCACCATCATCGCGGCCCAACCGCTCGCGGCCGCCACGGCCCTGGCGTTCCTCGCGACCAGCAACGAGCTGCTGCTCTGCCTGCTCTCCCTGCTCACCGGCTTCCTGTCCGCCGTGGACCGCCCGGCCGGCGCCGGGCTGATCGCCAAGATCGTGCCGCAGGAGGACTTCGCCCGGGCCTACAGCCTCTACATGGTGGGGTTCAACGTCGGCATGTCCCTGGGGCCGGTGCTCTCCGGTGTCCTGCTGGCGGCCTGCCCGTCGGCGCTGTTCGTCGTCTGGGCGGCGTGCAGCGGCCTCTACGCCCTGCTGGTCTGCGCGCTCCCCGCCGACGACGCCCGGCGGCCGGCCGGCCAGGACGACACCTCGGTGCTGCGCAGCGCCGTCCGGGGCGTCGCCGAGCCCTTCCGCTCCCGGGTCATGCTGGTCTTCCTGTCGCTCACCTTCCTGATGGCCTGCGTCTACCTCCAGGTGAACTCGACGCTCCCGCTGGGGATGCGCGCCGAGGGGCTCGGCCCGGGTCAGATCGGCCTGGTGCTCGCCGTCAACGCGGTGCTCTCCGTGGTCCTGCTGCCGCTGGTGCCCCGGGTCATCGCGGGCATGCCCGAGGTGGTGCCGATCATGCTGGCCAGCGGCCTGGTCGCGGTGGGCTTCGGACTCAACGTGCTGGCACACGGCGTCCCGGTGTTCGTCGTCACCACCGTGATCTGGACGCTCGGCGAGGTGCTGTGGACGACGGTCTCGGCGACCTTCGTCGCGAAGCGGGCCCCGGCGGGCCGGGTCAGCACCTACCAGGGGTCGTTCTTCTTCGCCTGGAACGCGGCGTTCGTGGCCGGCGGGCCCGTCGGCATCGCCGTGGCGACCTCGTACGGGTACGCCACCCTCTGGCTCGCCGCCCTCGCCCTCGGACTCGCCGTCACGCTGGGCTTCCGGGCCCTGGTCACGATCCCCGGCTTCCACCCGGCACCCGGCACCTCCCCCGCCGCTCCCGGCACCTCCCCCGCTGCCGCTGCCGCGCCCGCCGCCTCCCCCGCCGACGCGCACACCCACTGACTCCCCACCCGGGGAACCGAGTTGACAGGATGACCATGAACTCCGCAGACCGCAGGCCCGTCGCCGTCGTCGTCGACGGATACTCCGCCGGGAACTTCTACCCCGCCGCCTTCGCCCGGATCGGCGCCGACCTCGTCCACGTGCAGAGCACGCCCGAGCTCATCACCTCGATGGCCCCGCCCAACTTCGCGGACTACCTGGCCAACGTGGTCGGCTCCGACGAGCGGGACCTCGTCGAGCGGCTCCGCGCGTACTCCCCGGTCTGCGTCGTGGCGGGCCAGGACGGCGCCGTGCCGATGGCGGACCGGCTGGGCGAGCTGCTGGGCGTGCCGTCCAACGGCTCCGCGCTCTCCCGGGCCCGGCGCGACAAGTACGAGATGATCGAGACGCTCCGCCGGGCCGGGGTGCGCTGCGCCCGGCAGTTCAAGAGCACGGACCCCGCGGCCGTGGCCGCGTGGGCGCAGGAGCACGACGGCTACCCGGTCGTCGTCAAGCCGCTGAGCTCGGCCGGATCGGACGGCGTGCGGATCTGCCGCGACGTCGAGGAGGTCGTCGCGGCCGCCGAGGCCGTCCTCGCCTCGCAGAACATCTTCGGCGCCTCCAACACCGAGATCCTGGTGCAGTCCTACCTCCGGGGCACCGAGTACATCGTGGACACCGTCAGCTGCGACGGGCAGCGGTACACCTGCGGCGTCTGGGAGTACGAGAAGACGCTGCTGTCCTCCGGCCGGAACATCTACAACCGTGACCTCCTGGTCGACCCGGACGGCGAGCTGGTCCCGGCGCTCACCTCGTACATCGACGAGGTGCTGGCGGCGCTGGACGTGCGCTGGGGCCCCGCCCACGCCGAGGTCATCGTGACGGAGGACGGCCCGGTGCTGGTGGAGATCGGCACCCGGCTCAACGGGAACCTCCACGCGGACTTCCACGACCTCTGCCTGGGCCACAACCAGGCGGGCCTCACCGCGGAGGCGTACGTCCGACCGGAGCGCTTCACGGAGCGGTACGGCGACGGGACGTACCGCAAGCTCCGGCCCGCCGCGGTCTACAACGCCCCCACCGCCTTCGAGGGCGTGGTGGCCTCCGTCGACCAGTCGGTGGTCGACGAGATCGCCGGCCTGGAGAGCGTCTTCAGCCTGGCCGTGAAGCTCCGGCCCGGGGCGCGGATCACCCCGACCGTCGACCTGCTGACCAGCCCGCTGCGCGCGCACCTCACCGCGGAGCGCGAGGAGCAGCTCACGGCCGACTACGAGCGGCTCGCCAAGCTGAAGGACCACGTCTACCGGCTCGCGTGACGGGCCTCCCGGCCGTGCGCACGGGGCCCCGGCCGGATCTCCGGCCGGGGCCACGTCGGCTTTCCGGAGAACCCCGCCGGGAGGGCCGGAAGGGCTCCGCTGCGCATGCGTATGCGGGTGCCCGGGGCGTGCGTAAAAGGGGATTGCAGTATGTACCGGGCCTCGGCGGGCGTGGTCGAATGACCGGGTAGTCGCTGGTGCCGGGGGCGGGCGGCCGGCCCTGGGCGGGGTGCGGGAAATCCCCCCGCGAACGGGTCGGAATTACCTCCTCTGGGCAGACCGAGGAAAAAGAGGTAACCGTGGCCGAGCATTTCCTTTCCGCCTATCTCACGCCGCCGGGGCCGGGTGCGGTCTTCTCGGTGCGGCACGACCAGAACGTCGCGCTGTGGCGCCGGGACGGCTCGGACGTCGAACTGGTGCGGGTGTGGGAGCTGGAGCGGGTCAGCGGCCAGAAGCACCACTTCTGGCCGCTGTACACCGAGGGCCGGGCCGAGGCCTTCCTGTCGGCGCTGCTGGCGGAGGAGGGGCTGACCCTCGACGACGTGACGGCGACCTGGGGCACGCCGGGGCTGCCGAAGGCGCGGCCGGTGCCGAAGCCGGCCGGGTCGGAGGAGTTCCCGCTGCACAGCCTGGCGCACCTGTTCAGCGGGGTGCTGCGGGACGTCCCGCTGTTCCGCGAGGGCCAGATCATCGGGATGGCGATCGACGCGCTGCCCGACTACGCGCAGGAGAGCCGCCCTAACACCTACTGGTACGCCGGCTGCGTGGTGAAGCAGGGGCGGATCACCTTCGAGCCGGTGGAGTCCCCCGGTCCGCTGTACACCGCCGCCGAGACGGTGTTCGGCCTGGAGCCCGGCTCGCTGATGGCGCTGGCCTCGGCCTCCACCGCGGAGATCGAGTTCGACGCCGAGGCCGCGATCGCGGACGTCACCTTCTTCGGCGGCTCCGCGACCCAGCCCTGGAAGGCCGCGCACGACCTGGTCCGCGCGGTGGTGGCCGCCGCCGACGAGCAGCTCGCCGACGCCGAGCTGGACGAGTCGCTCAGCCGCGAGGACCACCTGCGCAGCGCGGTCATGAAGGTCATCCAGCGCTGCTGCGAGGGCGTCGCGATCCGCAACGTGGAGCGGCTGCTGGAGGTCGGCGGCATCCGGGCCGAGGACACCCACCTGTCCACCAGCGGCGGCTACGCGCTGAACTGCCCCACCAACACGCTGCTGATGGACCGCTTCGGCTTCAAGGGCCTGGTCACCCCGCCGTGCGCCAACGACTCCGGCCAGGGCATCGGCCTCGGCCTGCTCGGCCTGTACGGGGCCGGCGCGCTGGAGGAGTCCGGGCTGCGGATCGTCTCGCCGTACTACGGCCGGGACGTGCTGGACGTCGAGGAGGCGCTGGCCGAGTTCGCGCCGTGGATCGCCTCGGTGACGGACTTCGAGGCGGAGCGGTTCGTCGCCGACGTCTCGGACGGCGTGATCGCCTGGGTGGACGGCCGGGCCGAGCTCGGGCCGCGCGCGCTGGGCCACCGCAGCCTGATCGGCGACCCGCGCTCGCTCAAGGTCAAGGACCTGCTGAACGAGTACAAGCGGCGCCAGTGGTGGCGCCCGGTCGCGCCGATGGTGATGGCCGAGCACACCGGCGAGTGGTTCGCCTCGGACCGCGAGTCGCCGTACATGCTGGAGGCGGTCCAGGTCCGCCCGGAGGTAAGGGAGTTGGTGCCCGCGATCGTCCACCTGGACGGCTCGGCCCGGCACCAGACGGTGACCGCCGAGTCCAACCCGCGGCTGCACCGGGCGCTGGACGCGTTCCGGGCCGCGACCGGGGTGCCGATCCTGTGCAACACCTCGCTCAACGACAAGGCGGAGGCGGTCGTCGACCAGGCCGCGCAGGCGCTCAACTTCTGCGTCCGCAAGGGCGTTCCGGTGCTCTACCTGTGCGGGCGGCGGGTCGAGCTGCGCGCCGAGCCGGTGCCGGCCACGCCCGCGCCGACCGAGCCGCGCGGACGCGCGCTGGAGTGCTTCGCGGGGCAGGAGGCGGACCGCGACGCGCTGTGGCAGGGCTGGCTGGACGCCGGGTACACCGTCGAGGGCATGTACCACCTGTCGCGCAGCCACCAGCTGCGCGCCGAGCAGGAGCTGTCCACGCCGGAGCGGGTCAACCTGCTGGCCGCGTACCGGATGACGGTGGACCCGTCGTTCCGCGGGCTGGTCGACAACTTCCGCCGCACGCACGGGCCGGGCGGCTCCTTCGTCGACCCGTCCACGCTGACCGGGGCGTTCGGGGTGATCAACCCGCTGCGCCGCTCGCGCTAGGCGGTACCGCTCGGCGGTTCGCCCGAAGGGAACGCGTCCGCCCGAAGGGAACGGGTTCGCACGGACGGACGGGTCGCACGGACGGAACGGGTCGGGGGGGGGGGGGGGGGGGGGGGGGGGCCCCCCCCCCCCGGGGGGGGGGGGGGGGCGCCCCGGGGGGGGCCCCCCCCCCCCGGCGGGGGGGCGGGGGGGGGCGGGGGGGCCCCCCCCGGGCCCCCCCCCCCCCCCGCGGCCGGGGGGCCCCCCGGGCGGGGGGGCCCGCGCCGCGGCGGGGGGGGGGGGGCCCCCCCCCCCCCCCCCCCCCCCCCGACCCTTCGGTGTTCCTGCTAAGCCGCCCGGTGTGGACACCACCGTCAGTAGCGCGGCTTCCGGGTCAGCGCGAGGCCGCCCAGCAGGAAGGCGACGCCGAGCACGCCGGCGACGACCGCGTCGGTGGTCTGGGCGGGCTTGTGGCTGGCGTCCATCACGGCGGTGATGAGCCCGGCCACGGCGCTGATGTAGCAGAAGATGGTGATGAAGATCTTGACCTTCGGGTGCATGACGGTTCCTTTCGGTGCTGCGCTCAGGTGGTTTCCTGCGGTCCGCGGCCCGCGGGTGCGGTCGCGGCGGCGGTGAGGCCGAGCAGCATCACCCAGGCGTCGGGGTCCGACCGGAAGCGGTTCCAGCGGTCCGCGGCGAGGGCGAGTTCGGCCAGCGAGAGGACGCCCCTGGCCACCAGCGGCTCCAGGCGCTGGGGGCCGAGCTGGGGGGCGAAGGCGTCGGTGGGGTGGTCGTCGTTGGTGGTGGCGAAGGGGCGCAGCACGACCTCGTCGAAGCCGGCCGCGCGCAGCAGCCGGGGCAGCCGTCGGCCGATCGACCGGTCGCCGCCGTCCGCGCGCTGGGCGGCGGCCATCTTGGCGTGCACGCCCGCGAGTTCGGGGTACGAGGGCTCGGCCGCGCCCCACAGTGCGGAGTCGACCTCGGTGCAGGCGACCCGCCCGCCGGGCTTCAGCACCCGGCGGACCTCGGTGAGCACGGCGGCCGGGTCGGGGACGTGCTGGAGGACGTAGCGGAGCAGGACGAAGTCCACGCTCGCGTCCGGCAGCGGCAGATCGGCTCCGTCGGCGACCAGCAGGGTGACGCCGGGGCCGGCCGCGTGGGCGAGCAGCTCGCCGTCGATGTCGGCGGCGATCAGGGCGGTGCCGGCGGGCAGCGCGGCGCGCAGCCGCCGGGTCACCGCGCCCGGCCCGGCGCCGAGTTCGAGGACGGTGCCGCCCTCCATGCCGAGCTCGCGCAGGATGCGCAGCTCCTCGGGGAAGGAGAGCGCGGCCTGCGCCTCCAGCCGGTCGAGTTCGGCGGTCAGGCCGCCGCCGGTGGTGCGGGCCGGGTCGTAGGACCCGCCGAGGGGACGGACGGCCGTGCTCATCGGGGCCTCGCGATCATCGTCATGCCGTGCTTGGGGCGGAGGGTGACCAGGGCCTCGGGCTCCACGGGGAAGCCCTCGACCAGTTCCAGCCGGACGGACTGCAGCAGCGTGGCGAGCACCAGGACGGCCTCCAGCATCGCGAAGTGCTGTCCGACGCAGATCCGGTCGCCGCCGCCGAACGGCAGGTAGAGGTGGCTGGGCAGGGCGGCGCCGTCGAAACGGTCCGGGCGGTAGGCGTCCGGGGCGTCCCAGTGGTCGGGGTGGCGGTGCAGCACCCACTGGCTGACGCACACCAGGGTGCCGGGCTCGACGTCGTACCCGCCGATGACGTCGTGCCCGACGGCCCGGCGGGAGATCAGCCAGACCGGCGGGTAGAGCCGCATCGCCTCCTGGATCGCCCGGCGGCAGGCCGGGAGGTCCTGGAGGTCGGCGGCGGTCGGCGGGCGGCCGCCGAGGACGCGGTCCACCTCCTCGCGGACCTTGGCCAGCTCCTCGGGGTGGCGGTCGAGCAGGTAGAGCGTCCAGGTCAGCGACTTGGCGGTGGTCTCGTGGCCGGCCATCACGATGGTCAGCACCTGGTCGCGCAGGTCCTCGTCGGAGACCAGGTGGTCGGTGGACATCATGGTGTCCAGCAGGTCGCCGCCCGCGGTGCTGCTGCCGCCCGCGCGGCGGGCGGCGATCAGGGTGCGGGTGACGGTGTTGAGGAAGACCCGGGCGCGGCCGAAGTCGGCGAACCGGCGGGCGGTGTCGGCCGGGTCGGGGTCGGGGTTCGGTACGTAGTGGCCGATGCAGCGGTTGACGGCGTCCACCGCGCGGCCGAAGCCCTCGCCGATGCCGTCGATGTCGGCGCCGAGGATGGCGTGGGTGAGGATGCCGAGGGTGAGCGCGGTGAGGTGCTGGTCCACCTCCAGCGGGGCGCCGGACTCCACGGACGGGCGCCAGCGCTCCAGCATGCCGGCGGTGGCCTCGGTGACGATCCCGTCGAAGGTGCGGACGGCGCTGGGGCGGAAGGCCGGGGCGGTCAGGTGCCGCTGGCGGGCCCAGTCGGCGCCGTTGCTGGTCAGCAGCCCGTTGCCGAGCAGCGGGCGCAGCATGGCGTCGTCCGGGGTGCCCTCCTTGGTGTAGTTGGCACCGTTGTCCTTGAGCACGTGCTTGGCGTACTCGGGACGGTTCAGCAGGTAGACGGTGTCGCCGTCCGCGCGGTGGCGGGTGACGTCGCCGTAGCGGCGGGCCAGGTCGGTGATGAAGTCGAGCGGCGACTCCCTCATCAGCGCCATGTCGACGTCGTCGGCAGGACCTGGCGGGACGGTGTGCGTAGGCACGGTGCGGACCACCCCCGTGATTCCTCTCGATGCTTACCCGGGACCCCGGAATGCGTACTCGGCTCCTGAATGCGTACCCGGCATTTCTCGGTACGTATCCGGATGCGTATTCCGATGCGTATTCTGATACGTATTCAGGGGCCTGTGACGGCTGAAATCTACCGCACCTGCCGCACGTGCTCAATACTTAGTCCGGGCACCGGAAATGAGGTCTTGGCGGTCGATTGCGGCCGTGTCATTCTTCATTTGTCGGCGGCACCGGGAAGCACCGGGCAACAGGCTCCGGGACCGTCGGCGAAACCGGAAACCCAGAGAAAAGGAAAAGTCACATGGCTTTGGACCAGAGGAAGCGGGCCGAGTTCGTCAACGGCTACACCCGCGCCCTGATCAGCGCCTGGTCGAGCGAGGAGTACGCGGCCCGCCTGCGCACCGACGCCCGCGCCGCCCTCGCCGAGGCCGGCCTGGAGCTCCCGGCCGACGCCGAGATCGTCATCGTCTCGACTGCCGCCGAGGGCGAGCAGGAGGGCAACCTCGAGGTGCAGGTCGAGCTCTTCGAGATCGGTCTCGCGACCGGTCGCTACGAGTTCCACATCCCGGAGACCCCGCAGATCGACACCGCCGAGCTGAGCGAGGGCGACCTGTCGGACATCGCGGCCGGCGGCAACTCCTGCTGCTGCCCGTGCTGCTGCTGCACCTGATCCAGCCGGGAAACCCGCCCGCCGGGCAGAGCGCCCGGCCGGTCGACCTGAGGACCAGGTCGGCCTGAACACCCCACAGAGGAGCGATCCACAGTGGCGACTGCCGTCGGGGAACACCCCGTCTCAGTCCGCGGCCTGCGCAAGAGTTACGGCGACTGGCACGCGGTCCAGGGTCTGGATCTGGACATCCACCAGGGAGAGGTCTTCGCCCTGCTCGGGCCGAACGGCGCGGGCAAGACGACGACCGTCGAAATCCTGGAGGGCGTCCGCCAGCGAACCGGCGGTGACGTGCGGGTCCTCGGCTGTGACCCAGCCGAGGACCGGCGCGAGTGGCGCGCCAGGATCGGGGTGGTCCCGCAGACCACCGGCGCCTACTCGGACCTGACCGTGCGCGAGGTGGTCGAGCACTTCGCCGCGTTCTACCCGAACCCGCTGCCGGTCGGCCAGGTCATCGACATGGTCGGACTGGGCAAGCACGAGAAGAAGCAGAGCACGGACCTCTCCGGAGGCCAGGCCCGCCGGCTCGACGTCGCGGTGGGCATCGTCGGCGACCCGGACCTGATCTTCCTCGACGAACCCACCACCGGGTTGGACCCGGTGGCTCGCCGGGAGGCCTGGGACCTGGTCCGCTACTTCTCCGAGCGCGGACGCACCACCGTGCTCACCACGCACTACCTGGACGAGGCCGAGGCGCTGGCCCAGCGCGCCGCGGTGATCGTCGCCGGCCGAGTGGTCCAGTACGGGCCGCTGGCCGAGTTCGGCGGCCGCTCGCAGACTCCGACCACGGTCTCCTTCCGGATTCCGCCGGAGCTCGCCGGCCGCACGCTGCCGCCGCTGCCACCCGGGGCCGAACCGGCCCCGGTGGGCGTGGACGGCCTGCTCAGGATCGCCACGCACGCCCCGACCGCGCTGCTCGCGGCGCTGGTCCCGTGGGCGCACCAGGCGGGGGTCGGCGAACTGCCCGAGCTGCGGGTGCACCGGCCGACGCTGGAGGACATCTACCTGGAGCTCATCCGCGAGAACGTCGACGGGACCGACCGCGGCGCCGACAACAGCCAGAGCATCACCCACGAGGCGGGCCCCCGATGACCCTCACCCAACCCACCGCGACGACCGCCCGGGTGGGCGGGAGCACCGAGGCGCCCCGCCGGGCCGGCCGGATGCCCGGCATCTGGCGGGCCGGCGCGGCCCGCTCCAAGGTGGAGCTGCGGGCGTTCTTCCGGAACAAGCAGTCGCTGGTCTTCACCCTGATGTTCCCGGTGATCCTGCTGGTCGTCTTCGGCTCGATCTTCTCGGGCAAGGTGGCCGGCACCGACACCGACGTCAAGCTGGTGTTCATGGCCGGCATCATCGCCGCCGGCGTGATGAGCACCGCCTTCTCCGGCCTCGCGATCAACATCGCGATCGAGCGCGACACCGGTACGGTCCGCCGGCTCGCGATGACCCCGATGCCCAAGTCCGCCTACTTCGTGGGCAAGCTGGTGCGGGTCATCGTCACCACCGCGCTGGAGACCGTGCTGCTGATCGGCATCGCGCTGGCCCTGTTCGGCCTGCCGCTGCCCAGCACCCCGGAGCGCTGGTTCACCCTCGGCTGGGACCTCGCGCTCGGCACCGTCGCCTGCGCGATGGCCGGCGCCGCGTACTCGGCGCTGATCCCCAACAGCCGTTCGGCGGCGGCGATCGTCACCCCGGTCTTCATGGTGCTGCAGTTCATCTCCGGCGTCTTCTTCCCGTTCGGCCAACTGCCCGCCTGGATGCAGACGGTGGCCGCGTTCTTCCCGGTCAAGTGGATGGCCCAGGGCTTCCGCTCGGTCTTCCTGCCGGACTCCTTCACGGTCGTGGAACCGGCCGGGAACTGGGAGCTGGGGCACATCGCGCTGGTCCTGACGGCCTGGTCGCTGGCCGGCCTGCTGCTGACCGCCTTCTCCTTCCGCTGGCGCGGCCCCCGGGTCCGCTAGACCTACCGGCTAGACCTCTTGGGGGGCTGGATCCATGACGACGGCGTCGGTGCGCCTGCCGGAGCACCTCATCCACCCGTTCGCCCCGGCGGGGCGGGCCGACCCGCACCCGGCGTACCGGTGGCTCAGGGCCAACGACCCGGTGCACTTCGACGCCGCGTCCCGGCTCTGGCTGGTCACCTCGCACGCCGACTGCGCGACCGTGCTGCGCGACCCGCGCTTCTCGGCCGCGCAGGGCCAGCGGGAGCGCGCCCGGGACGACGAGCTGCCGCCGTCCATGCTCACCACCGACCCGCCGGACCACCACCGGCTCCGGGCCCCGGGGGCGCTGCTCCTGGGGCCGGCGGCCGTCCGCCCGCTCGGCGCGGGCCTGGCCGCCGACGTGGACGCGCTGCTCGACGCCCTCCCCGTCGACCGCCCGGTGGACGCCGTCGCCGACCTCGGCCGGCGCCTCGCCACCGCCGTCTACGCCCGTCTCTTCGGGCTCCCCGCCGCCGAGTTCACCCGCTTCGAGGCACTCGCCCGGGCCGCCTCGGTCAACCTCGACCCGATGGTGCCGCCCGCCCGCGCCGCCCTCGGCCGCAGCGCGGCCGGCGCGCTCACCCACTACCTCGACCGGCACACCACCCGGCTGCTCGCCGACGGCGTCGCGGTGCCGCTGACCGCGCTGGCCGCCGACGACCGGCTGAGCCGCGCCGAGATGCTCGGCATCCTCAACCTGGCCGTGATCGGCGGCTGGCAGCCGCTCGCCGAGTTCATCGGCAACGCCCTGCACCTGCTGCTGCCCGACCGCGCGGCCGTCGCCCGGCTCGCCGCGGCCGACGAGGACGCCGCCCGCCTCGCGGTGGACGAACTGCTGCGGCTGGAGGCGCCGATCCCGTTCACCGCCCGGGTCACCACCGACCGGGTCGAACTGAACGGCGGCGTCCTGCCGGCCGGCGCCCGGGTCCTCGCCGTGCTCACCGCCGCCAACCGGGACCCGGAGGTCTTCGCCGACCCGGACGACCTGCGCCTGGACCGCAGCCCCAACCCGCACCTCGGCTTCGGCGGAGGCCCGCACTTCTGCCTCGCCGCCCCGCTGGTCCGGCAGACCGCGGCCCTGCTGCTGCCGCGCCTGGTCCGCCGCTTCCCGGCCCTGCGCGGCCCGGCCGGCGCCCCGGCCTGGGACCAGTGCCTGGTGCCGCGCCGGCTGCGGGCCTTCCCGCTGGAGCTGGGGCCGGCCGCTCCGGACCTCGCCCCCGCTCCGGACCTCGCCCCTGCTCTGCGGTGTCCCCACCCCGGTTTCGAGGAGTCCCGGTGACCGCGTACGACGTCATCGTGGTCGGCGCCGGCCCGTCCGGCCTGAACTGCGCCCGGCTGCTGCGCCGGGAGGGCCTCTCCGTGGTCGTGTACGAGGCCAGGGAGCGACTCGGCGGCCGGATCCACACCTTCCACCCCGCCGACGGCGGCCCGTCGCTGGAGCTCGGCGCCCAGGTGGTGCACGGGGACCGCAACCCGGTGCACGAGCTGGTCGGCCCCGGCCGGACCACCGCCGTCCCGCGCCGGGTCACCGCCCGGATCGTCGAGGGCGGCGCCAACCGGGAGATGGGCGCGTTGAGCTTCGGCCGGCGCGCGCCCTGGCAGCTGGAGGCCATGCTGCAGCGCTCGCCCGGCGTCACCGGCCTGTCCGTCGGCACCTGGCTGCGCGCCTGCGGCAGCACGGGCACGGAAGCCGCGGCCGCCACCGAGTGGTTCCGGCAGAACTGGGCGGCCGACCCGGAGCAGCTGAGCGCCGCCGCCGTCGCCGCCGCCCACCGCGGCGACGCCGTCGGTGAGGGCGCCGTCGGCGAGGGCGAGTTCTCCGTCGAGGGCGGGTTCGGACTGCTGCCGGAGCGGCTGGCCGAGGGGCTGGACGTCCGGCTCGGCGAACCCGTCCGGGAGCTGGTGTACGAGCCGGGCCGCGTCACCGTACGGACGGACGCCGGGACGGCGACCGCCCGCGCGCTCGTGCTCACCGTCCCGCCGGCGGCCGTCGGCGGCATCGCCGGACTGCCCGAGGAGAAGCTGGCCGCCGCCGCGCGCCTCCCCGCCGGGGACGGCTGCTGCGCCGTGGTCACCCTGGACCGGCCCGCGCCCGGGACGGCGATCGTCTTCGACGTGGACGGCCGCACCGGCTTCGTCCGCTGCACCGACGGCCGCCCCGAGGCCCTGGTGGTCGCCAAGGCCGAGGCCGCCTCGTCGCTGCGCGCGGCCGTCGGCGACCGTACGGCGCTGGCGGCGCTGCTGGCGCTCGCCCTGCCCTGGACCTCCGGCGCCGCCGTCCTCGACCTCGCCGTCGCCGACTGGGGCCGGGACCCGTACGCCGGCGGGGCGTTCACCGCACCCCTGGCCGGACTGGAGGGCGCCGCCCGGCAGTGGGCGGACCCGGTGGCCGGCACGCTCTTCTTCGCCGGCGAGGCGACCGTGTCCGGCGAGCGGCTGCCCTGGGTGCAGGGCGCCCTGGCGAGCGGGGAACGGGCCGCCGAACAGGCCCTCAAGGCTCTGGCAACTCGATGAACGTGAGTCCGATGACTGTGCACCACGGCTGGTACCTGCTGGCCTTCCGCTCCGAACTGACCGACGACATCACCCCGTTGGCGGTCGGCCCGCGCCGACTGATCGCCGTCCGGGAGGCGGAGCGGATCCGCGTCCTGGACGCCTCCTGCCCGCACCGCGGCGCCCACCTCGGCTACGGCGGCCGGCGCGAGGGCGACTGCGTCGTCTGCCCGTTCCACGGGAAGCGGATCGGCCTCGGCGACCCGTCCAAGCACTGGTCGGTCGCCGAGCACCGGGTGCTGGAGTGGGGCGACGCGCTGTTCGTCCGGCTCTCCGACGACCCGGACGGCGACCGCGGCTTCGAGCGGGCGCTGAAGGGCTGGGAGGCGGACTTCCCGCTGGTCGCGGCCGTCAGCCTGCCGGTAGCGGTGCCGTCCGAGTACGTGGTCGAGAACGCCTTCGACCCGGACCACTTCAAGGCCGTCCACGGCGTCCCCGGCACCCGCGGGATGACCGCGCGCGACGGCGGGAGCGGCGAACTCGTCATCGAGGGCGAGTTCCTGATGCAGACCTCGCCCTGGCAGGACGCGCGCACGCTGGAGGAGATCCGCTGGGAGGCGGTCCGCACCGGCCGGGTCCGCTGGGACTTCAAACCGCGCTTCCACGCCCAGGCGTTCAGCCCCAACGTGGTGGTCACCGAGTTCGGCCCGGAGGCGGAGCGGCAGGTGATCGTCACCGGCTCGGTGCCGACCGAGGACGGCGGCTGCGTCGCCCGGGTCGCCATCGGCGTCCGGGAGGACCAGCGGGCCGCGCTGCCCGCCCTGCTCGGCGGCAGCGAGAAGGCGCTCGCCGAGGACAAGGTGGTCTGGGAGCACCTGGACCACGCCATGACCCCGCGCTACGACGCCCGCGACGAGCCGGTGCTCGCCTTCCGGGCCTTCTGCGCCGACTTCTCCGGAGGGCGTGATGCCTGAAGCCCTGCACCTGCACCGGGGTGGGGACGGCGACGGCCCCGCCGTGCTGTGGCTCCACGGCTACACCATGGACTCCACCACCTGGCAACCGCTGTGGGACCGCCTCCCCGGCTGGACCCACATCGGCGTCGACCTGCCCGGCCACGGCGGCTCGGCCCCGCTCCCCCCGGGGCTGACGCTCACGGCCCTGGCCGGGCAGCTGGCCGAGATCGCCGAGGAGACCGGCGCCCGACGGCTGGTCGGGCTCTCCTTCGGATCCCTGTCGGCCATCCAACTCGCCGTGCAGGAACCCGCGTTGCTGGACCGGCTGGTACTCGCCGCACCCACCCTGGCCGGCACCCCCAACGAGGACTCGGCCCGCGTCCGCTACCGGCAGCTGTCCATGCTCTACCGCTTCGCCGGCCCCGGCGAGCAGCTCGCCGACCTCTGGATGCAGTCCCCGCCCGACATCTTCACCGGCACCGAGCGCCACCCCGCCCTGCGCGCCGCGCTGCGGTCGGTGGTCGCCCGCCACAGCTGGGCCGAACTGGGCAACCGGGCCATGGACACCCTCACCGCCCACCGGCACACCGCGGACGACCTGCGCGGCATCACCGCCCGCACCCTGGTCCTCCTCGGCGACGAGGACATGCCCGCCTTCACCCGCAACGCCGAACTGCTCCGCGACACCGTCCCGGACTGCCGGCTGTCGCTGCTGGAGGAGACCGGCCACCTGCCCCTGCTCGAACGGCCGGAGGAGTGCGCCCCGCTGATCGCCGCCCACCTGGCCTGAGCCCGGCCTGAGCCCGTACGCCCGACGGCCCGCCCCCCTGTGCGCAGGGGAGCGGGCCGTCGGGAGTGGGGGCGGGTCTACTGGTGCAGGTAGGTGTCGGTGAAGCTGGTGCCGCCGCCACCGAGCGCGCTGGTCCGGGCCTCGTAGGTGCCGTTCGCGCTGGGGTCGAGCGCGACCGGGCCGTAGGAGCCGAGCGGCTTGCCGTTGACGGTGGCCGACGTGAAGCTCAGCGTGCCGAAGTCGGGGTACGAGCCGGTCGGCGACTCGATGATCACCTCGGCGCTGGTCCGCTGCGCGGAGAGGGTCTTGCTGGTGCTGTACGTCCAGCCGCGCGAGGAGTTCGTCAGCTTGAGGGTGTACTTGTTGCTCCCCGCGTAGGTCACCGAGGCGCTGATGACGTCGCCCGCCGAGACCGGGTACGAACCGGTGCTCAGGTACACCGGGTTCGCCGGGTACATCTCGTACCAGGCCTGGTTCACCGGACTGCCGCTGGAGCAGTCCGTGGCCACCCCGGTCTGCTCCACGGTGGAGGAGCCGTACCCGTCGATGCCGACCCACGGCGCGTACAGGTCGTCGGTGGAGTTGCAGGTCGCGCGCGGCTCGGTCCAGGTCGCGGACACCGAGGTGAAACCACTGCCCGTGGCGGCGTAACCGCCCCAGTTGTAGCCGTTGGTGTTGTACTGCAGCGGGCGGAACGACAGTGCCTGGGCGGCCGCCGCCGTGCTCGGCACGGCGGGCGCCGCGGCGGCGGTGACCGCGGCGGCGAGGGCGGCGACGCGTATCAGGACCTTGCGCATGCTGGCTCCTTCGTGGGGGGAGGGGCAGGCAGCTCACACGCCAATTCGGGCCGTGGGGGCGGCCGTTGGTGGGGGGTGTCAGCCAGGATCGCGGACTGTCATGAGCCGGGCAAGGGGCCGGGGGCGAAGGTTGATGAAGGAATTGCCATGCCCATCCCAGCACTTGACGTTTTCTGATCTCTGTTACCCCCGCCCCCCGCCTCGCCCTACCACAACCCGCATGTGAACGGCCCGCTCCCTCACGCAGGGAGCGGGCCGTTTCGGTGTACCGGGTCATAGAACGGTGGGTAGCGGCCTACCGGTGCTCAGCGGTGAACCGTTCCAGCGTGGGGAAGGCGCCGGTGTCGATCGTGTCGGACGACTCATAACTGATCAAGCCCCGTCATGAAGAGGGCTCGGCGGTACTGCCACTTGATGCGCTTGTCGTGCCGCGCGGGATCGGTGGGCCGCATGAGGGCGAGGAAGAAGAAGCACTTGATGAGCAGGAAGTCGCCGAGGTGCTCACTCACCCGCTGCCCGATCAGGGACGCCGTGGTCTCGTCGAGGGCGGCGGTGTAGGCGGCGCGCTGTTCCGGGGTGATGGTGTAGCCCTTGCCGTCGCCCTTGGACGCCACGATGTCGAGCGCGGGGTAGACGTCGTAGCCGAGCGGGACCGGTCCGTGGTGCTGCCAGTCGATGACGCCGGCCCGGAGGGCGTTGGGCAGGCCGTAGTCCAGGCGCCCGTGCACCATCGGGAGTCGGGCCAGCCGGTCGAGGGCGTGTTTGAACGCCGCGCGGACGCGCGGCACATCGAAGTCCGGGTTGTCCGGGTGGTGCTTGGCTTGGATCTCAGGCAGTCCGAGACGGGTGAAGCCCGGGACGACAGTCCTGCGGACCGCCTCGACCTCATCAACAGTGCGGGATAGCGAAAGGAGTGGGAAGTCGGCCGGGCCGACTTCCCACTCCTCTCCGACGCACCCGCTCAGGTCACCCGGACCGGGCGGACCTCCACCAGGTCGCCCGGGGCGGCGGGCATGCGGCGGGCCCAGGCGACGGCTTCCGCCTCGTCGGCCACGTCGATGACCCAGATGCCGCCGAGGTGTTCGTGTCCCTCGCGGTAGGGGCCGTCGGAGACCGGCGTGCCGGCGGCGCCCCCCGGGACCACCAGGCGGGCACTGCAGCTGCGTTGCAGCCCGCCGCCGTAGCGGACGGCGACCCCCGCCTCGTACATCTCGCGGCCGAATCTCGCGTGGGCGGCGTCGAGGGCGGCCTCCTCCGCCTCGCTCAGCCCGTTCCAGACCCGCTCGTCGCCGTGAATGAGCAGGGTGTATTCCATGAGCCTCAGTTCTCCGTTCCCACCGGCCGGTTGGTCCGTGGGGGCCCGTCGCAGCGACGCACCTCCACCCGGCCCGATTCGCTGTGCGGCAGTTTCGCCGCCCAGCCGAGCGCCTCCTGTTCGGAGGGCACGTCGATCACCCAGAGGCCGCCGACCTCCAGGACGCCTTCCGCGGCCCGGGCCTCGCCCTCGGCGGCGGCCGGCCGGGCCAGCCGCGCGCCGTAGACGATCCGCACGCCGGCTTCGGCGAGTTCCCGCCCGAAGGCGCGGTTGGCGGTGAACCGCGCCTCGCGTTCCTCCGGTGTCATCCGGTCCCAGTCGGTCTCCTGGCCGTACACCAGCAGTGCGTACTCCATGTCCCCTCCCCGAGACCCAAGAACCCAAGAACCCAAGAACCCAAGAACCCCATGAACCCAAGAGCTGAGAACTACATCTGGCGGCTGGCCAGCCGGGCGAACAGCCCGTCCCGGTCGGCCAGGAGCTCCTCGTAGCGGCCCTGCTGCACGACCCGGCCCTGGTCCATGACGATGATCCGGTCGGCCTCGGCGACGGTCGACAGCCGGTGGGCGATGACGACCCGGGTCGCGTTGAGGCGGCGGGTGGACTCGGTGACCAGGCGCTGGGTCGGGTTGTCCAGCGCGCTGGTGGCCTCGTCGAAGAAGACGATGCGGGGCCGGGAGACCAGCGCACGGGCGATCATCAGGCGCTGCCGCTGGCCGCCGCTGAGCGTGCTGGTGCCTTCCGAGAGCACGGTGTTCATGCCCATCGGGAGGGCGGCGATGTCCTTGTCGATGCCGGCCATCTCGGCGGCGGCCCAGGCGTCGTCCAGCGTGTGGTTGGTGGAGCCGACGATGTTGGCCTTGATGTCGCCGGCCAGCAGCGCGCCGTGCTGGAGCACCACGCCGCACTGGCGGCGCACCGCGGAGACCTCCAGTTCGCCGAGGTCCTGGCCGTCGTAGAGGACGGTGCCGCTCTCCGGCCGTTCGAAGCCGAGCAGCAGCCGCAGCACGGTGGACTTGCCGCTGCCGGACGGGCCGACGACGGCGACGAACTCGCCGGGCTCGATGGTCAGGGTGACGTCCTGCAGGGCGGGCGGGCCGTCCTGGCCGTAGCGGAAGGTGACGTGGCTGAGACCGAGGCGGCCGGAGAGGTCGCCCGGGTCGGCCTTGCTGTCGTCGACCTCGGGCTTCTCCTCCAGGATCGGCCGCAGCCGCTCCAGCATCGGGACGACGCCCATCGCGGTGACGGCGGCGGAGGTGAACTGCAGGCTGGAGGCGATCAGCAGGTTGAAGGCGGTGAAGAAGGAGAGGAAGACCGGGATCGGCACGCTGCCGTCCAGCGGGCCGGCGATCACGCCGAAGACGATGACCGAACAGACCAGCGGGAAACCGGCGTTGAAGGTGGTGACGGCGTTCTGCACCCGGCGCGAGGAGGCGGCGAGGCCGCGGCCCTTGCCGAACTCGGCGGCCCACACCCCGAACACCCGGTCCTCGGCCGCGGTGACCCGCAACTTGGGTATGGCGGTGAGCAGTTGGAAGACCCGGGCGGACATGGTCTGCTCATGCGCGTACAGCCGGCGCTGCCAGCGGACCTCGATCCGGCCGGCGACCAGTGCGAAGCCGCCGCCGATCAGGACCAGGACGGTGGCCAGCGCGGCCAGTCGCAGGTCGTAGAAGAACACCAGCACCAGGTTGGCGAGTCCGGTCAGCAGCCCGAGGGTCGCCGTGGTCATCATCCCGGAGAGGGTCTCCTGGGCGGCGCTGACGCCGAGCACGGTGGTGCCGAGTTCGCCGGTGGAGTAGTTGGCGAAGAAGGGCGCGGGCAACGACAGCAGCCTGGTCCAGACGCCGACCTGCATCGCCGCCGTCGACCGGCTCTCGATCCGCAGCACCGCGATGTTCTGCACGATGGACAGCGCGGCCACCGCCATCGCGGAGCCGATCACCACCAGCGCGCCCTCGGTGATCAGGTTGCGGTCCGCGTGCGCGACGAAGGTGCCGAGCACCTGGCCGGTCATCACCGGGACGAGCAGGCCGATCACCGCGACCAGGGCGGCCATGCCGGTGAACATCCACAGGTCGCGCCGGTTGTTGCGCAGGCCGAACTTCAGCAGTCCGCTGACGGTCCGTACGGTCGCGGGCAGCGGCCGGTACAGCACGGTGGCCTTGTTCTGCAGTTCGGCGGCGACCTTCGGGGTGAGCGGGGTGACCTTGCCGCCCTCGGCGAGGACGTAGCCGCCGCCGGAGCCGTCGCCGATCGGCAGCAGGGCGACCGGGGCGCCGGCCTTGCGGTAGCCGATCATCGGGCCGAGGTCGTGGCGCCACCAGCGGCCGTCCAGCCGGACGGAGCGGGTGCGCACGCCGGAGGCGAGGGCGATCGCCTGCAGCCGGTCGAGCCGGCGGTCGTGCCCGTTGCCGGCCACCGGGGCGGTGATGGTGAAGCCCTCGTGCCCGGCGACGAGCCGGGCGGCGGCCAGGGTGGGTTCGTCGCCGGTGGCGTCGCCGATCCGCAGCCGGGAGGCGGTGTCGCGCAGGATGGTCTCGAAGCCGCGCGCGGAGTCGGCGAGGGTGCCGGCGTCGCGTTCCCGGCGGGCGGCGATCAGGGCGGTCTCGCCGTCGCGGCGGCTCTGGATGCGCCGGTCGACGGCGTCCAGCAGCCGGCCGCAGTGGGCGGTGAGGCGCTCCCAGAGCCCGCCCTCGTCGAGCAGGTCGCGCGGGGAGCGGGCCCGGACGGTGGCCGCGCCGGTGGCGACCAGCCAGTCCCTCTCGGTGAGGCAGAGTTCGGCGCCCTCGGCGAGTTCGCCGGTCACGCCGCCGGGCGCCTCGACGGTGCCCTCCTCGATCCGCACCCACTGCAGGCCGTCGACCGAGCGCAGCGCCTGGCCGCGCTTGAGGGCGGTCGGCCCGGCCGGGTCGAGCGGGGTGAACTCGCGCGGCGGCAGGGTGTCGCGCAGCGCGCCGGCCAGCGCGGTCAGGCCGCGGGCCAGTCCGGCCAGGAACTGGTCGGCGGCGAGCTGCTGTTCGCCCTCGGGCAGGGCCCGGACGGCGGCGCCGGCCGCGGTGCCGCACTCCCGGCCGCGGGCGGAGAGGCCCTCGACCCAGGAGGTGGCGAGGAAGGAGAGTTCGGCGCCGAGCACCGGGCGGGCGACGATGCCGCGGCGGGTTCCGGCGGCCGCGCCGGGCACCAGGGTGCCCGCCTCGATCCGGCAGAGGAAGTGCCAACGGCCCTGCGGCGTGCCGGAGTCGAGGCTGACGGCGAACAGGTCGACGGCGCCGGAGCGGACCAGCAGCATCCGCTCGGGGTCGTCCAGCACCAGGTAGCGGTCGGTCAGCGGCTCGACCGGTTCGGCCGCGTCGGTGAAGAACGGCGAGAAGACTTCCAGAGCCACGGTCACAGTTCGTCCTCCTCCTCGCGGCGCGCCGACTCGATGAGCGCGGTGTAGTGCCCGCCGAGCGCCAACAGCTCGTCGTGGGTGCCGCGTTCGACGATCTCGCCCTCCTGGAGCACGATGATCTCGTCGGCGTCGCGGACGGTGGAGAGCCGGTGCGCGATGATCAGGCAGGCGCAGCCGCGGCGCCGCAGGTTGTCCATGATCACCCGCTCGGTCTCCGGGTCGAGCGCGCTGGTGGCCTCGTCCAGCACCAGCAGGGTCGGCTCGGTGGCCAGGGCGCGGGCCAGTTCGAGGCGTTGGCGCTGGCCGCCGCTGAAGTTGCGCCCGCCCTCCAGGACGGCGCTGTGGATGCCGCCGGGCCTGGTCATCACGGTGTCGAAGACGGCGGCGTCGTGCAGCGCGGCGGTCACGGCCTCGTCGGGGACGTCGTCGTTCCACAGCGTGAGGTTGTCCCGCACGGTGCCCTCGAACAGGGAGATGTCCTGGTCGACGTAGGCCAGCGAGGAGGCCAGGACGGTCCGGGAGATCTCCTCGCGGGGCCGCCCGTCCAGCAGGATCCGGCCCGACCAGGGGGTGTAGAGGCCGGTCAGCAGCCGGCCGAGGGTGGACTTGCCGCTGCCGGAGCCGCCGACGACGGCGATCCGGCGGCCGGGGACCACGGTCAGGCTGAGGTCCTTGATGATCGGCTCGCTGAGCGGGCTGTAGCCGAAGCGGACGTTCTCGAACTCCAGGGTGCCGTCCAGCTTGGGCCCGGCCGGCGGCTCGGGCTTGGCGAAGGCGGCGGCGACCGGGTAGCGCTCGACGTCGTACAGCCGCTTGATGTCGGCGGTGACGTCCTGCAGCCGGCCGCCCAGGTTGGTGAGCTGGGTGACGGGGCGGCTGAGCGAGGCCAGCAGGGTCTGGAAGGAGACCAGGATGCCCACGCTCATCGCGCCGTCCACCACCCGCTGCCCGCCGACCAGCAGGATTAGCCCGCTGTTGAGCGCGGCGAGCATCGGCGGCACCACGGTGAGCACGGCGCTGGGGATCCCCAGCTTCTGCTTGGCGGTGACCACCTTGGCGAGGAAGCCGGCCCAGCGGCTGAACGCGTCCGGCTCGGCGCCGGTGGCCTTGACCGTCTCGATCAGCGAGAGCGTGGTGAAGGTGGTCGCGGTGAGGTTGCCGCGGTCGGTGCGCAGCGCGGCGACGGCGTCGGTGCGGGAGCGGGCGACGGCCTGCAGCACGACGATGTTGAGCAGCGCCATGCCGACGCCGACGACGCCGAGCAGGATGTCGTAGCGGATCAGGATGGCCGCGTAGAACAGCACCAGGCCGAGGTTGATGACGGTCAGCGCGAGGTCGCGGGAGAGGATCTCGGCGACCACGTCGTTGCCGGACACCCGCTTGGCGACCTCGGCGGGGCGGCGCTGCAGGAAGAAGTCGACCGGCAGCCGCAGCAGGTGCCGGAAGAACCGGGCGGAGCTGACCAGCCCCATCCGGATCTCGATCCGCAGCAGGTAGTGCCGTTGGACGCTGGTCAGCACGAAGACGACCACGGCGGTGGCGGTCATGGCGGCCAGCAGCGGCAGCAGGTAGCCGCTCCCGCTGCCGGCCAGCACCCGGTCGATGAACACCCGGGTGTACGCGGGGATCGCGATGCCGGGCAGCACCAGCAGCAGGCTGGCGAGCAGCACCAGCGGCATGGCGCGGCCGGTGGGCAGCCGGCGTTCCAGCAGGGCGCGGGTGATGCCGCCCTTGTCGCCGCCGGGCTGGAAGTCGGGGCCCTTCTCGAAGGAGAGGACGATGCCGGTGAAGCCGGAGTCGAACTCGTCCCACTCCATCAGGCGCGGGCCGCTGGCCGGGTCGTTGACGGCGACGACGGTGCGCCCGTACCGGGTGCGGATGCCCTCGACGACCATGAAGTGCTGGAAGGCCCAGAAGATGATGACCGGGCCGTCGAGGTCGCGGAGCTTCTCGGCCTCGGTCTGGTAGCCGCGGGCCTTGAGCCCGTACGTCCGGGCGGCGTTGAGCAGGGTGGAGGCGCGGGCGCCGTCGCGGGAGACGCCGCAGACGCCGCGCAGGTCCTCCAGCGGCACCCAGCGGCCGTGGTAGGCGAGGATCATGGCCAGGCTGGCGGCCCCGCACTCGACCGACTCCATCTGCAGGACGGTCGGTACGGCGTGCCGCCAGCGCCGCGGCGCGGCCGCCCGGGTGGGGCGGCCGCGGCGCTTCTTCTTCCCCGGCTCGGGGGCCGGGCCGGCGGTGGTCCGGGTGGCTTCCGGGATCGTGGCTGTCATCGGAGCCCCCTCAGCGGCCGAGGATCAGGTTGAACGGGGTCTGCCGGCCCACGTTGATCGTCGCGGTGACGGCGACCTGGGTGCCCAGCGGGTTCGGCGGGCCGCTCTGCGAGGTCCAGGAGTAGCCGCTCGGGGTGTTGGGGTCGGGCTTCAGCTCGACCACCACCAGCCGGGGCGCGTCCTTGCCGAGGTAGCGCTGGGCGGCGAGGTCCCCGCCGACGAGGCCGGAGACGGCCTCCTTGGTGAGCGCGTACGGGCTGACCGAGCTGACGGTGCCGCGCAGCAGGCCGAAGGCGCCGGCCGGGGTGGTGGAGACGTTGAGGTCCACCTGGTCGCCCGGCTCCAGGCCGACGGTGTGGGCGGCCGGTACGAAGACCATGGCGACCATGCCCTCCTGCGGGTCCTCGATCCGCTCGACCGAGACCACCGGGGAGCCGGGGGCGACGACCTGGCCGTCGGTGACGGACAGGCCGACCACCCGGCCGCCGAACGGGCTGGTGATCTCCCGGCTGTGGCCCTCGGCGTCCTCGACCCGGGCCACCGACTGGCCCTGCTTGACCTGGTCGGAGGGCTTGGCGAGGACGGTGCGGACCATCCCGCCGAACGGGCTCTGGATCATCGCGGTGCCGTGCGGGCGGGTCAGCAGGCCGGGGGCGTCGACGGTGATCGGGATGTTCCCGGCGAAGGTCCACAGCAGCGCGGCGGCCATGGTGATCATCACGACGAACAGGGCGATCCAGCCCCGCGGTGCGGCGAGCAGGGTGGGCGAGTCCAGCTCGTCCGGCTCGCGCATCCGCTGCAGCGCCTTGAAACGGAACTTCATCTTCTGGCTTCTCTCCGTGGGACGCCGACGTCCTGGCGCAGCGTGGGGGGCCGGCTGCCGATCACGAGCTCACCGACGGTGCCCTCGGTGAAGAAGTCGAGGCCGCTGGCCGCGGCGAAGTCGGCGGCGTCGCCGCCACCGAGGCCGCAGACCGCGAGGTCCATCGCGGTGCCGACCAGGTAGAGGGTCTGGTAGAGCGCGCCGACGTGCTTGAGGATCAGCGGGTAGGCGACGGTCTCGTACTTCCACATCACCCGGCCGAAGCGCGCGGTGACCAGCAGCACGACCTGCGGGTCGGCCTTCATCAGGCTGGACTCGCGGGCGCTGGCCACCAGTTGGGCGGTCGCCGGACTCGGCTCGCTGACCAGCTCCAGCTCGTGCCGGTCGGTCGCGTAGTGCCACAGGCCCGGCTCCAGGCCGGCGCAGGAGGTGACCAGCGGGTACAGCTCCAGCTCGTGCACCGCGCCGCCGCTCGGGTACGGCCGGTCGGCCAGCTCCTGGCCGTCGCCGCCGGTGAAGGTCTGCCGCCGGCGGGCACTGCGGTAGAGCAGCTCGCCGAGCTGCTCCAGGGTGATCGGCGCCTGCTCGTCGTGGTCGCGCACCGAGCGGCGCTGTTCCAGCACCTCGGTGAACGGCCGGTCGGCGCGGGCGAGTTCGTCCAGGTCGGGGACGGGCAGGGCGACCTTCGGGCCGGGGAACGGCGAGGGCGAGGCCGGCTCCGGTGCGAACCGGTCGCCGAAGCGGTAGGTGCCCCCGTACCCGGCGACCGTGGTGGGCCGGCGGGTACGGGAGTGGAAGGCGAGGTCGGCCGCCTGCCACTGGGCGAAGCGCTGCTCCTCGGCCTCCGGCTCGGCGCCGGGGGAGCCGTACGCCAGCAGGCCGGCCGCGGCGAACAGCCGCAGGGTCTGCCGGACGGCGTCCAGCGGCAGGCCGCCGGGCAGCTGGGCGAGGGCGGCGGGGCTGGTCCAGCCGGCCAGCGCGGCCAGCAGTCCGGCGGCCCGGGCGGTCAGCTGGACGGCCAGCGGGCTGCCGGGGGCGCGGACCAGCAGGGCGCCGTCCTCGGCCGAGGCGGAGGCGAAGCGGGACAGCTTCACCTGCCCGGTCGGGTCCGGGGTCGGCCCCGGTTCGGCGGCGCCCCGGCCGACCGGCCGCAGCCGGGCCAGCGGCTCGTCGGCGGTGTCGGTGACCAGGTGGACGGAGTGCTCCAGCAGCCCGGTGGTGCCGAGCCGGCGGCGGGTCAGCTGCCAGCGCAGCAGCCCGGCGTCGCCGTCCCGGGCCGCCACCAGGGCGGCCAGTTCCTCTTCGGTGTGCTCCCCCGCGGCCAGCGCGGCGACGGCCTCCAGGGCGCCGGCCGCCAGGTCGTTCAGGTTCAGCGCGCCGACGGGCGCGGTCAGCCGGACGGCGCGCGGGCCGAGCGGCGCGAACGCGCCGTCCGGGCGCAGCCGCAGCCGGCGGACCGTGCGGGCGGTCGCGGGCAGGTGGATCCCGTCGGGGGCGGCGGCCGGGTCGGTGGTCGCCGCGACGGTCGGATCGGTGGTCAGAGCGGTGGTCATGGTGTCAGCACCCGGCCGTTCCTAGAAGAAGACGTTCTTCGGGTTGAGCTGCTCCTCGGTGTGCGGCGCGGCGAGCCGGCCCTGGCGGACCGGGACGTCGTACAGCCGGCCGGGAGCGAGGCGGCGCCAGAAGTGGCGCATGCCGGGGGCGATCACCTTGACCACGCTGAGGTCGAGGTCGGGGCGGCTCTGGTCGAGCACGATCACCTCGACGCCGGCCTTGGCGGCGCGCTCGACGCAGTCCCGGACGTGGCCGGCCAGGTCGTCGCCGACGAGCGGGGCGAAGTCGGCGAGGGTGCTGGCGGCCTGCTCGCGGTCCGGCAGCAGCCAGGGCTCGCTCGCCACGGTCGCGGTCTTGCACCACTCCAGGGTCTCCAGGTCGTCGGTGCGGTAGAGGGTGTTGCCGTCCTCGTCCCGGCGGTCGACGAACGGGAGGAACTGGTTGACCTCGGTGAGCGCGCGGATCGCGGCGATCCGCGGGTCCGGGTGGGCGCCGAAGCCGACCATGATGTCCTCGACCGCGTGCTTGCGCCGGGAGACGGCGGCGAACACCGGCACGCCGAGGTCGGAGGTGATGTCCAGGACCCACAGCTCGCGGTCCACCGAGGCGTAGAAGGCGCGCATGGTGTCCACGTACGGGTCGTTGAGCGAGTCGAGGTCGAACTCGGGCTGGGCGAGCCGGTTGTACCACCACAGGGCGACGGCGTCGCGCTCGACGACCTCGCAGAAGCCCTGCAGGATCGCCTCCTCCAGGGTGTTGCCGCTGGCGCAGCCGTTGGAGTCGCCGACGCAGTAGAAGTGCTGCTGCAGGTCGGGGTGGCCGTACCAGGCGTAGCCGGAGGGGATGAGCCGCTCGGCGTCGTGGGTGAGCGACCAGGCGCGGGTCCAGTCCAGTTCGACGTCGGTCGGGAACGGGTCGGGCACCAGGTGCAGCCGGTGGTTGGGGTCGGCGTTCCAGGCGGCGCGGCCCTCGAACTGGGCCTCGGAGAACTGCAGCAGGGCGTCCATGTGGACGGCGACCGCCGGGTCGAGGTCGCGGTAGGCGGCGCGCACCACCGGCTCCTCGCCGCGCCAGACCGCCGAGTAGCGCTCGATGGCCTCGCAGATCGCGCTGACCTTGGCCTGGATCTCGGACCGGCCCTTGCCGCCGCTCTGGCCGCGCATGTTGCGCCGCAGCAGGTCCATGTTGTCGTTGACCATGGCGAAGTTGTGGCCGGCGGTGAAGCTGTAGGTGATCCCGTTGCCGGTGTCCTCGTGCGCGCCGAGGCGGGTGATCGCGCCCAGGTGCGGGCTGATGTGGTGCTTCAGCCGGTCGTAGGTGAACTGCGGGGCCTGCACCCGGTAGCCGCCGTCGGTGGTGTGCCGGGCGGGGCTGGGCTGCAGGACGACCTTGGGGCTGCGCTCGGTGAGCAGCGCCGGGTCCCCGCAGCTCGGGCACTGCGGCTGGCGGACCAGCGTGTGCTCGGTGGTCTGCAGGGTGTTGAGGTCGAGGCTGACCATGGTGCCGGCCAGCGCGGAGCAGCAGGCGTCGGCCAGGGTGCGGGCGGTCTCGGCGGCCAGCAGCTGGGCGGCCGTCGCCGGGCCGGCCGGGATCGCGGCGCGCAGCGGGTGGAACGGCACGCTCTCGCCGCGCTTGCCGGCCAGGTAGCGCTCGACCTGGCGGTTGCCGCTGACGCGCTGGGCCAGGCAGGTCCAGCAGCCGGTCTCGCCGGGGCGCAGCAGCGGGCCGAGCCACGGGGCGGTGCCGGTGGGCTTGGCGAGCATCCAGGCGCGGCCGTCGGCGAGGCGGGCGGTGTTGAGCCGCTCCAGCACCGGGTGCAGGTAGTCGTCGGTGAGCGCGATGACCATGGTGTCGGGGCCGGCGCCGGCGGCCTCGTCCTCGGTCACCGGGCGGGCCCGCAGGCCGGTCGCGGTGAGCGCGTCGACCAGGGTCGCGGCGGTGGTGTCGCCGAGGGCGAGCACCAGCAGTTCGGTGGCCCGGGCGGACTCCAGCGCCACGGCCGGGTCGACGCCCTGGGCGTCCCAGTAGGCGAGCACGTGGTCCGGGAGGTCGGGCCGGCCCTCGGCGAGGTGCCCGGCCGCCTCGTAGCGGCGCAGGGCGGTGAGCGCCTGGCCGAGCGGCACCGTGCCGCCCAGTTCCTGGAGGATCTCGGCGACGGTGCGCCGTCCGTCCAGGTAGGGCAGGAGGCGCACCGCGGCGGCCCCCGGGACGAGGTAGTCCTGTCCCTCTCCGAGCAGGAAGACCTTGTCGTCCACCGTCTCGGTGAGGAAATGGGCCTTGAGCCGCGGTCGCTCCATAAGTCATCCCCCTGTGTTCACAAGTCCGTTGCTGATATTGAACACGCCGTCAAAACAGCTGTACATACTGCATATTCGAGCGGCCGATCGATATACGCATCGCCGGGAATTACGTATTCCGCGGCGCCGGTACGTAGCGCCGTACGTATTCGTCCGGCGCGTTGACAGCCGGGTGGGGGAGGCGATACTGGTGGGTCCGCACGAGGGTACCGACGGGGGTTGCGTTGCCTACTGGAGTTTTGCTGCACCGTGAGCAGGAGCTGGCCGAGCTGGCCCGCGCGGTGGCCGGGGCCGGTGCCGGCCGACCGGCGGTGGTGCTGGTCAGGGGCGTGCGGGGGGTCGGCAAGAGTGCGCTGCTGCGGGCCGCGCTGGCCCGCATGCCGGGCGAGGCGGTGGTGCTGCGGGCCCGATGTCACGACAACGAGCGGGACTTTCCGTACGGGGTGGTGCGCCAGCTCTTCGACCCCATCATGCGCATGTCAAGCAATCCGGCGCAAGTCGCGGAATTCCCCGGCGGGGAATTTCTCGCCGAGGCGATCCCGGAGCGTTCGGAAAGCTCCGGGAACGGCCGCGAGCGGGTCCTCAACAGCCTTTTCCACGCCGCCCGTTCACTGACCTCCCGGACGCCCGTCGTGATGGCCGTGGACGATCTCCACCTGGCCGACGAGGAGTCCCGGCACTGGTTCTCCTACCTCGCCCGCCGGCTCGACGGCCTGCCGGTCGCGCTGCTCGCCACCACCGCCGACGAGGCCGAGGACCCGCTGGCCGCCGAACTCGGCGCGCTCGGCCACGCCCGTACCGTCACCCCCGGACCGCTCTGCGACAGCTGCGTCGCCGAGCGGGTCGCCGAGGAGTTCGACGCCCCGGTCGACCCGGAACTGGCCGCCGTCTGCCACAACCTCTCCCGCGGCAACCCGCTGGTGCTGGAGGAGCTCACCGCCCGCCTGGTCGCCGCCCGGATATCCCCCGGCTCGCCGGACCTCGACACCGTCCGCCGGATCGGCGCCGGCACCCTCGCCGACACCACCCTCAGCTGGCTGCGGCAGAGCCACCCCCGGGCCGCCGAACTGCTCACCGGCCTCGCCGTCCTCGGCGCCGACGCCGACCTCGCCACCGCCGCCCTGCTGGCCGGCCAGGGCGAACTGCTCGCCGACGAGGCCCGCGAGGCGCTGCGCCGCACCGACCTGATCGAACCCGGCCCGCCGGAGACCTTCCGCCACGAGCTGGTCCGCACCGCCGTCCTGGCCCGCACCGACCCGCGGATCCTGGTCGCCCTGCACGAGCGGGCCGCCGCCCTGCTGGCCCGGCTCGGCGCCCCGGCCGGGCGCACCGCCGAACACCTGATGTCCTCCGGCACCACCGGCCTCGACTGGGCCGTCCCGGTGCTCCGCACCGCCGCCCGGGAGGCCGCCGCCGACGGCCACTGGGACGACGCCGCCCGCTACCTGCAGCGCGCCCTCGCCGACACCACCGACCCGGAGACGGTCCGCTCGCTCACCGGGCAGCTCGGCGCCGTCGAACTCCACCGGGACGTCTCCGCCGCCGCCCGCTGCGCCGCCGGCCTGGCCACCGTCGCCGACCCGGTCGAACGGGCCCGGCTGCTGCGGCCGTTCACCGGCCCGGTGCTGGCCCTCAGCTCCTCCGGCACGGCGACCGTCCCCTTCACCGAGGCCGCCCACGCCCTCGCCGCCACCGCCGCGGCGCCCGGCGAGCTCCTGCTGCCGCTCGCTGCCCAGGCGCTGCTGACCGGCCGGCGCACCGCGCTGCGACCGGCCGTCGCCGCCCTGCGCGCCGACCCCGCCGCCGCCTCCGCCCCCGCCCTGCTCGGCGCCCTGGCCGCGACCGCCGCCGCCGGCGGACTGCCCCGTACGGCCGTCCGACTGGCGGCCCGCAGCGTGCGCGGGGTCTCGCCCGCCGAGGCCGGCGTCGAGGTGCTCGGCGCGGCGATGGCCTATGCCTGGACCGGACGGCTGGACGAGGCGGCCGCCTGGGCCGGCCGCGCGGTCCGCTCCGCCCAGCGCTGGAACCACCGCGGCGAACTGGCCCTCGCCCTGCTCGCCCGCTCCGACATCGCCCACCGCCAGGGCCGGCTGGACGCCTCCCTGGCCGACGCCGAACACGCCGCCGAGCTGGCCTGCCGGGTCCGGGCCGAGGAACTCGCCGGCGCGGCCCGGGCCCTGGTCGTCCGCGCCCGGCTGCGCCGCGGCCTGCCGGTGGACGGCACCGGCCTCGCCGAGGTGGACCTGCCCGCCGAGGCCCACCCGCTGCTGCGCGCCGTGGTCCTGGAGGCCCGCGGCCTGCTCGCCGCCCACCGCGGCGACCACCAGCAGGCACTGCGCCTCTTCCTGGAGTGCGGCCACCAGCTCGCCGCCCGCGGCATCGCCAACCCGGCCTGCGTGCCCTGGCGTTCGCACGCCGCCCAGACGTACCAGGTGCTCGGCGAACCCGCCGCCGCCCGGACCATCGCGGCCGACCCGCTGCCCGGCGGCGACGCCCGCCCCCGACCCGCCGAGGACCGCGGCCCCGCCATCGGCACCCGGGACGCCGGCCCGGTCCGGCTCACCCCGAGCGAACGCCGGGTCACCGAACTGGTCCTGCAGGGGCTGAGCAACCTGGAGGTCGCCGAGCGGCTCTGCCTCAGCAAGCGCACGGTCGACACCCACCTGGGCCGGATCTACCGCAAGCTGGCGATCAAGGGCCGGCCCGAACTGGCCTCGGCCGTCAAGGCGCTGTGACCGCGTGAGGACGGCGGCGTGAGGACAGCCGCGTGGGGCCGACCGCGTGGGGCCGACCGCGTGGGCCCGACCGCGTGAGGACGACCACGTGAGGACGACGGAAGGACCCGGTCCCCTCGGCCGGGCCCTTCCGTCAGGCTCCGCCGCCCGCCGGCGCCGCGACGACGCCGAACTCGGCGCCCCACGGGTCGCGCAGCACCGGCGGCTCCTCGCGGCCCGGCCGCACCAGCCGCGCGCCCAGCTCCACCGCCCGGCGCACGGTCTCCGCCGGGTCGAGCGCGCCGAGGTGGGGAAGCCACTGCGGGCGGCCCTGGTCGCTCTCGACCACCCGGGCCTGCCCGACCCCGTCCAGCTCGAACTCCCCGTCGGGGGTGAGCCGGTAGCCGAAGACCGCACCGTAGAAGGACTCGGCGGTGGCGGCGAGCGGCACCCGCAGCTCGTGGCCGCTGATCGTGCCGGCCTCGTCGGCGAGCACCACGCCCTCGGCGCGGCTGCCCTCCCAGAAGCCGACCGCGGCGCCCGAGGGGTCGACGGCGAGGAACAGCCGCCCGTTCGCCCCGACCGGCACCGGCGGCATCACCACCCGGCCGCCGCTGCGCCCGACCTGCGCGCAGCTGTGGTCCGCGTCCTTGGTCGCCAGGTAGATGTTCCACACCGCGCCGGGCGGCATCCCGGCCGGCGCGGCGCCGAAGCCGCCGATGATCTCCCCGCCCAGCACCGCCAGTTGGTAGTCCGGCGACTCGGCGACGAACTCCCAGCCGAACAGCGCCGCGTAGAACTCCCGGCTGCCGTTCAGATCGGGAGTGATGCAGTCAGCCCAGCACGGTGCGCCGATGGCATAGCGGGTACGTCGAGGCACGACTCGTCCTTCTCCTTGGTCATTGCGTGATCGATCAGGCCCGCCGCCTCCTCCGCCCCGCCCGCACCGGGTAGGTGCAGGCAGTGGGTCGGCGCCCCGGCGAGCAGACCGGCCGATCCGGCCGGCCAAGTCTGGGTCGTGAACTCCCATGGTGCCAGCCGGACTTCCTCGTCCGCACTGCGACACAGCCGGATCAGCGCCGGTGGCGCCAGCCGGGCCCGCACCGGGACGACCGGGCCCAGGCACTCCGGGCGCACCAGCAGCACCTCGCCGCCGATCGGCGAGGCGACCGTGCGCCACATCCCCTCCGGCAGCCCGGCCCGCCGCAGCCGGGCGGCGGCCGCCCCGCGCGCCTCCAGCGGCGCGAGGTAGGGCAGCACGTGGCCGCTGCGGCGGTCCAGCACCAGCAGCCGGCCGGAGACGAACTCCCAGGAGCGCTGGGCCAGCGCGGCGGCCACGTTCGCCTGCTCCGAGTACGGCCCGCCGAGCAGGGCGACGGTGGCCCCGCCCCTGGCCAGCACCACGGCCGGGGCCAGGCAGAACCGGTCCTGCAGCGCGGCGAACGGCGGTACGGCCGGCGGCACGTTGCCCCAGCCCCGGAACGGCCGCCGCAGCAACGGCGTGCCGTCGCTGCGGCGGACCAGGAAATCGCCCGGGTCGCCCTTTCCGGCGGCTCCGGAGAATTCCACCCGCAGCTGGTCGGGGTCCTGGGAAATCCCTGCGAGGTGCGGACCGAAATGGAACGAGATCTCGTCGCGGTCGGCCCGGACGAGGCCGACCTCGATGCCGAAGAAGTTCAGCACAATCGGCTCGATAACCGGCACTGTCGCTCCTGACGGGTTTGTTGCACATTCAATTTGCCAGCGCGCCCGGAGCGTGCCACCAGGGTGCCCGGAGCGCGGCCTGACCAGATCCCCCGACCACGCCCCGACCCCTGCCCCGGCCGTGACCGTCCGGGTGGGGCGGGCGGCGGGCGGTGACACCCCGGGGCGCCACGGCGGTCGGGCGGCGGCGCGGCCGGGAACGGGTCCGTCGGCCGCCCGCCTCCACCGGGGGTCCGTCACCGTCCGGCCTGGCTGCCCGTCGGCCGGTGTTCGGTGAGGAGACGTCATGTGGGGCTTGTGTCGGCGGCTTTGCCGGTCACTCCCAGCGCCAGTCGCCCGGGGTGTCGATGGCGGGCACGTCGGTGAGCCGGGGGGTGTGGACCTTGTCGGCGAGGTGGGCCAGCGCGGTGGACACCGAGGCGGTGGCGCTCTGGCCGGAAGTGGGCCCGTGGCCGGTCGCCGCCTGCGCGGACCCGGCGAGGACGCCACAGGCCAGGGCGATCGCGGCGGCGGCGGTACAGGCGAACTTGCGGCAAGAAAGCATGGAATCCCCCAGGACGAGCACGGTTTCGGAAGCGTCGGCCGGGCATTTCCGCAGCCGCGTCGGTCGACCGCCGGTGAGGGCGGTCCGCGGTCATTGGCGGGCCCGGCCGGGGAGCTCGCGGCTCCCCGACAACCGAAAGTCTGCTGCACGCCGTGGGGTACCGGAAGGTGTTCGGGACGGCAGGAAGATCGCCCTGGCACGATGGTGCCATTGCCATTCCATTACCTTTCCCGCGCCGAACGGTGGGCGGGCCGGAAAGCGGGGGCACCGACGGTTGTCCCGGTCGGTCCACCCTGGCATGATCAGGCGGCGACTTGTCCGGCCGACGTCGCCGGTCGGGGGGACGGACTGCGGGGGTGGTGCGCCGATGACGGACGAGATCGACGACGCCGCGCAGGCGGTCTACCGGTTGATGCTGACCGATCATCACCTGGATGCCAAGGGCCTCGCCCATGAGCTCGGCTTCGCCGAGAGCAGGGTTCGAGCCGCTCTCGACCAGCTCGCCGACCTCCGCCTGCTGCGGCCCTCCGAGGAACTGCCGGGCGAGCTCCCCGGCGGCCTGCGGCCGGTCGACCCCAGGGTCGGCCTGCCGGCCCTGCTGCGCCACTACGAGTCCGTGCAGCAGCGTGCCCAGCAGGAGTTCGAGCGGCGCCAGACGGCGATCACCAACCTGCTCGCCGAGTACCGGGACGAGTCGGCCCGGGAGGACAGCCAGCTGGAGCGGCTGATCGGGCTCGCCACCGTGCAGGCCCGGCTGGACGAGCTGGTCCGCTCGGTCTGCGCCGAGCTGCTCACCTTCAACCCCGGCGGAGCCCAGTCCGCGGCCTCGCTCCAGGCCAGCCGCCCGGGCAACGAGGAACTGCTCGCCCGGGGGGTGGCGATGCGCACGGTCTACCTGGACAGCGTCCGCAAGGACCGGGCCACCGTCCAGCACGCCGAGTGGCTGACCGGGCTCGGCTGCGAGGTCCGGACGGTGCCCGCGCTGCCGCTGCGGATGATGGTCATCGACCGGCGGGTGGCCCTCGTCCCGATCGACCCGGCCAACACCCGCAAGGGCGCGGTGCAGATCTCCTCGCCCGGCGTGATCACCGCCCTGCTCTCGCTGTTCGAGCAGACCTGGGCCGACGCCACCCCCTTCGGCGCCCCGCGCGAGCGCGACGAACAGGGCCTGACCCGCCAGGAGCAGGAACTGCTCCGCCTGCTCGGCCAGGGCTACACCGACGAGGCCGCCGGCAAGCACCTCGGCCTCTCCCTGCGCACCGTCCGCCGCATGATGGCGGACCTCATGGACCGCCTCGGCGCCCGCAGCCGCTTCGAAGCCGGCCTCCTCGCCGGCCGCCGCGGCTGGCTCTGACCCACCCCGGATCCGCCCGCACCCTCAGCTCCGCAGTGGCGTAAGTCACGCCGGAATCGGCCGGTTTCGGGTGTTCTGCCCCGGGGTCGCCCGGTTGTCGGAGGGGCTGCCGGGAGACCGGAGGTCGGTGATCGGGTCGGGCCAAAATATGATCGGAAGCCACGATCGTCGGTTGATGCTGACGGTCGTATGTGCAACCTGGGGAACGGTTCGGGCCGTCTCTCTGTGTGCGGTGCGCCAGATCGTCCGGGGCGTCGCTTCCGTCGGTGAAAGGTACGCGCATGTCAGGTCGGAGGGGCGAGAGCCCGGCGCGGGGTGCGGACGCGCCCAGCACGGAAGGCGCCACGGGCTCCGTACCAGGGCCGCGCGGCGGCGGACGGGCGGAAGCCCGCCGTGCCGCCGCCCAGGGCAAGGGCGGCCGCGGCAGCGGCAGGGCCGACTCCGGCGGCGGCCGGGCGGCGGCGCGCAAGAACGCCAAGCCGAAGAAGAACGTCAAGAAGATCGTCGCCTGGTCGGCGGCCGGTGTGCTGGTCCTGATCGCCGGTGCGGGCGGCGCGATCTACTTCAAGCTGAACGCCAACATCAAGTCCTTCGACGCCGACGCGATAGCCGCCGACCGCCCGCCCGAGGCGAAGGCCGACGCGGACGGCAACAAGCCGGTCAACGTACTGCTGATCGGCTCGGACAGCCGCGGCAAGAACAACGCCGACCTCGGCGGCGGCGAGGACGGCGGCGCCCGCTCGGACACCACGATCCTGCTGCACGTGTACGCCGACCACAAGCACGCCGTGGGCATCTCGATACCGCGCAACGCGATGGTCCAGCTGCCGTCCTGCAAGCTCCCCAACGGCAAATGGACCAAGGGCGGCAACAACGACCTCTTCAACGCGGCCTTCTCGACCGGCGGCAGCGACGACGGCAACCCGGCCTGCACCCAGAACACGGTGGAGAAGCTCACCGGCATCCGGGTCGACCACACCATCGTGGTCGACTTCAACGGCTTCGCGGCGATGACCAAGGCCGTCAACGGCGTGGACATCTGCCTGCCGCAGCCGATCTACGAGGGGGACATCAACCCCAATCTGCACAAGAAGGGCGCGCTCGTCCTGCCCCAGGGCAAGCAGACCGTGGACGGTCAGAAGGCGCTCGACTACGTGCGCCTGCGGCACGGGATCGGCGACGGTTCCGACATCGGCCGGATGAAGCGCCAGCAGGCCTTCATGAGCTCGCTCATCAGCAAGATCAAGAAGGACGGGCTGAGCCCGACCAACCTGCTGCCGCTGGCCGACGCGGCCACCAAGTCGCTGACCGTCGACCCCGGGCTGAACTCCGCGGACAAGCTGCTCTCCTTCGGCCTGTCGATGAAGAACATCGACATGCACGACCTCAAGTTCGTGACGGCGCCCTGGCGTTACCGCACGCAGGACTCCAACATCGACCTCATCCAGCCGGACGCCGGAAAGCTCTGGGAGACCCTCAAGGCCGACCAGACCATCGACGGCCAGAACGCCACCGGTCAGCAGCCGGACGCGGCCGGCAGCGGCACCGGCGCGGCACCGCAGCCGCCCGCGCCGACCACCCCGGCCGCGCCGGTCGGGGACGCCTCCAACGCGGCGATCAAGGTGTCGGTCTACAACGGGACCGTCGTCAACGGCCTGGCCGGCAAGGGCACCGACCAGCTGAAGGCCGCCAAGTTCAGCGCCACCACGGCGGGCCAGGCGGCGAGCACCAAGTACAAGACCACCACGATCGAGTACGGCACCGGGCAGAAGGCCAACGCCGAGAAGATCGCCGCGCTGTTCCCGGGTGCCGAGCTGGCCTCCGGCAGCTCGCGGGGCATCTCGGTGATCGTCGGCCAGGACTTCGCGGCGACCGTCGGCGCGGGCTCGCCCAGCGGGACGGCCGGTGCCACCCCGGGTGTGCCGGCGGCCCCGCAGCCGCTGCCCACCACCGTCACCAACGACGCCCGCTCGGCGGACGACGACATCTGCGCGAACACCACGTACGGCAGCGGCGGCTGACCGGCCCGACCGGACAGCGGGGACGACCCCCGGGCCGGCGTCCTCCGGGGCGCGTGGGCCCGGGGGTCGTGCCATGGTGGCGGTAGCACCGCCGTGGTCCCGAAAGGCCGACCCCATGCCCGAGATCGCCCTGCAGTTCGACATCGCCGCGCCCCGCGCCGTCGTCCTCGCCGCGCTCACCACGCACGACGGGCTGACCTCCTGGTGGACCACCGCCGTGGACCGGGAGGAGGACGTCCTGCTGTTCGACTTCCCCGACGTCCCCGAGCCCTTCCGGCTCCGCGTGGAGCGGGCCGACGAGGACCGGGTGGTGTGGACCAACGCCGGGGCCTTCCCACCGCACTGGGCCGGCACCTGGATCAGCTGGGAGCTCGCCGAGCAGCCGGGGGCGCCCGAGCGCACCCGGCTGCTGTTCCGGCACGGCGGCTGGCAGCCGGGCAGCGAGGACGGCGTCCCGGCGGTGGCCGGTACCTGGGCGGAGCTGCTGGTCCGGCTGAAGGACTACGCGCAGAGCGGCAAGGTCCAGCCGTACTTCGTCACCGCCCACCGCCACGACGCCCCCTGAACCACGACGCCTGCCGAACCACGACGCCTGCTGAACCACGACGCCCGTGATCGCCCGGAGCGCGGCGGCCGGCCGAAGCGACCTGGGGCGCCGCCCCCGTCCCCCGTCCGGCCGAACGCCCGACTCCCCGTGGCCACTCTCCGACGGAGGGTGACCGGAAGCCACCCTTCCCGCGACGCGCCGCCGGGAAATCGGCGGCTTCCCCCCGTTCCCGGGTAAGACTGCACCCATGCTGGGGCTACCGGACGACATCCGCGCTTTCCTCTTCGACCTCGACGGAGTGCTCACCCAGACCGCGAAAGTGCACGCCGCGGCCTGGAAGGACACCTTCGACGCCTTCCTGCGCGCCGAAGCAGCCCGCACCGGTGGGCCGTTCGTCCCCTTCGACGCCGTCGTCGACTACGACACCTACGTGGACGGCCGCCCGCGCCTCGACGGCACCCGGGCGTTCCTGCGCAGCCGGGGCATCGACCTGCCCGAGGGAACCCCCGAGGACCCGCCCAACTCCCGTACCGTGCAAGGGGTCAGCCGCGCCAAGAACGAGCTGGTGCTGCGGCTGATCCGCGAACAGGGCGTCCAGCCGTACGAGGGCTCGGTCGCCTACGTGCACCGGCTGCGCGCGGCCGGGCTGCCCAGCGCGGTGGTCTCCTCCAGCGCCAACTGCCGGGACGTGCTGCGGGCGGCGGGCATCGAGGACCTGTTCGACGTGATCGTGGACGGCACCGTGGCCAAGGCCGAGGGCCTGCCCGGCAAGCCCGCCCCCGACACCTACCTGTACGCCGCCCGCGCCCTCGGCGTCGAACCCGCGCACGCCGCCGTCTTCGAGGACGCGCTCGCCGGGGTCGCCTCCGGCCGGGCCGGCGGCTTCGGCGCGGTGGTCGGCGTGAACCGCACCGGCCAGGCCGCCGAACTGCGCCGCGACGGCGCCACGGTGGTCGTCGACGACCTTTCCGAGCTCCTGGGAGGCGTTGCATGAGTCCCTCGGACAACTTCGCGATCGACCCCTGGCAGATCGCCGAACACGGACTGGACCTCACCGCGCTGGCCCGCGCCGAATCCGTCTTCGCGCTCTCCAACGGGCACATCGGCCTGCGCGCCAACCTGGACGAGGGCGAGCCGCACGGCCTGCCCGGCACCTACCTCAACGGCGTCTTCGAGCTGCGCCCGCTGCCGTACGGCGAGGGCGGCTACGGCTACCCGGAGTCCAGTCAGAGCGTCATCAACGTGACCAACGGCAAGATCATCCGGTTGCTGGTGGACGACGAGCCCTTCGACCTTCGCTACGGCGAACTCGTCAGCCACAAGCGCTGGTTGGACTTCCGTGAGGGGATCCTGCACCGCGAGGCCGAGTGGACCTCCCCGGCCGGCCGGACGATCCGGGTGCGCTCCTCGCGGCTGGTCTCGCTCACCCAGCGGGCGGTCGCCGCCGTCGACTACCGGGTCGAGGCGGTGGACGGTCCGGTGCGGATCGTGCTGCAGTCCGAGCTGGTCGCCAACGAGCAGCTGCCCGGCGGCCCCGAGGGCGATCCGCGCGCCGCGGCCGTGCTGGAGGCGCCGCTGCAGTCCGAGGCGCACCACGCCAACGCCGCCAAGGCCGTCCTGGTGCACCGCACCCGCTACAGCGGCATCCGGGTCGCGGCCGGGATGGACCACCTCATCGAGGGCCCGGAGAAGCTCGACACCGTCGCCGAGGCCGACCCGGACCAGTGCCGGATCAGTGTCACCACCGTGCTCGAACCCGGACAGGCCCTCCGGCTGGCCAAGTTCACGGCCTACGGCTGGTCCGGCACCCGCTCGCTGCCCGCCGTGCGGGACCAGGTGGAGGCCGCGCTGACCGCCGCCCGGTACACCGGCTGGGACGGACTGGTCGCCGAACAGGCGCAATTCCTCAAGGAGTTCTGGGAGACCAGCGACATCGAGATCGAGGGCGACGTCGAGCTCCAGCAGGCCGTCCGGTTCGCCGTCTTCCACGTCCTGCAGGCCGGCGCCCGCAGCGAGGAACGGGCCATCCCCGCCAAGGGGCTGACCGGCCCCGGCTACGACGGCCACAGCTTCTGGGACACCGAGACCTTCGTCCTGCCGGTGCTCACCTACTGCCTGCCGGCCGCCGTCAACCAGGCCCTGCGCTGGCGGCACACCACCCTCCCGCTGGCCCGTGAGCGCGCCGCCCAACTCGGCCTGTCCGGCGCGGTGTTCCCGTGGCGGACGATCCACGGCGAGGAGTGCTCCGGGTACTGGCCGGCCGGCACCGCGGCCTTCCACATCGGCGCCGACATCGCCGCCGCCGTCGCCCGCTACGTCCGGGCCACCGGGGACGAGGAGTTCGAGCGCGAGTACGGGCTCGAACTGCTGGTGGAGACGGCCCGGATGTGGCGCTCGCTCGGCCACCACGACGTCGCCGGGAGGTTCCGCATCGAGGGCGTCACCGGCCCCGACGAGTACAGCGCCATCGCCGACAACAACGTCTTCACCAACCTGATGGCGCAGACGAACCTGCGCGCCGCCGCCGAGGCCGCCGTCCGCCACCCGCGGGAGGCCGCCGCCCTCGGCGTGGACACCGAGGAGACCGCCGCCTGGCGGGACGCGGCCGCCGCGATGTTCATCCCGTACGACGAGGACCTCGGCGTCCACCCGCAGGCCGACGGCTTCACCGACCACCAGGTCTGGGACTTCGAGAACACCCCGCCCGAGAAGTACCCGCTGCTGCTGCACTTCCCGTACTTCGACCTGTACCGCAAGCAGGTGGTCAAGCAGGCCGACCTGGTGCTCGCCATGCAGGTCCGCGGCGACGCCTTCACCGACGAGCAGAAGGCCCGCAACTTCGCCTACTACGAGCGCCTCACCGTCCGCGACTCCTCGCTCTCCGCCTGCACCCAGGCCGTCATCGCCGCCGAGGTGGGCCAGCTGGACCTCGCGTACGACTACACGGCCGAAGCGGCCCTGATGGACCTCCACGACCTCGGCGGCAACACCCGCGACGGCCTGCACATGGCCTCCCTCGCGGGGGCCTGCATCGCCCTGGTGGCCGGCTTCGGCGGGCTGCGCGACTTCGACGAGGCGCTGAACTTCCGCCCCCGGCTGCCGTCCGGGCTGATGCGGCTGAGCTTCTCGCTGCTGGTGCGCGGCCAGCTGCTGCACGTCCGGATCAGCCACGAGGAGACGACGTACACGCTGCGCCGCGGCGAGGTCCTGCACCTGCGGCACGACGGCGAGCCGGTGCAGGTCAAGGCCGGCCGGCCGGTCTCGCTGCCCACCACCGTCCCGCCCGCCCAGGAGCGCGTCGCCCAGCCCCCCGGCCGCGAACCCGCCCGCCGCCAGCCCCAGGCGGGCCTGGCCGCCGGCAAGCTCGGCCAGCCCGACCACCTGCCGGCCGAGTAGCCGCCGGGGTGCGGGCCCGCGCCGCCCCGTGGCGCGGGTCCGCACCGTCCCGTGACGTCTGCCCGCGCGGTCACTCGTTCGGCTCACTCCGGGTGCCCGGCCGCGCCGCCCGTCGGAGGGTGCAGGTGTCCTGCGCCGGTCAGTGACAGAGGGAGGACACCCGTGGCGAGCGTGGCCGAACAGATGGTGGAGGTGCTCCGGCAGGCCGGGGTGGAACGGGTCTACGGAGTGGTCGGCGACAGCCTCAACCCCGTCGTGGACGCGATCCGCCGGGCCGAGGGGATCTCCTGGGTGCACGTGCGCAACGAGGAGGCCGGCGCCTTCGCGGCCGCGGCCGAAGCCGAACTCACCGGCCGGCTCGCCGTCTGCGCCGGCTCCTGCGGCCCCGGCAACACCCACCTCGTCCAGGGCCTCTACGACGCCCAGCGCAGCGGCCTGCCCGTGCTCGCCCTCGCCTCGCACATCCCCTCGGGCCAGATCGGCACCGGCTTCTTCCAGGAGACCCACCCCGAGCGGGTGTTCACCGACTGCAGCAGCTGGTGCGAACTGCTCACCGTCCCCGCCCAGCTGCCCCGGCTGCTGCGGATCGCGATCCAGCACGCGCTCGGCTCGCACGGCGTCTCCGTGCTCGCCTTCCCCGGGGACGTCGCCGCGCTGCCCGCCGCCGGGCCGACCGGCACCAGCCACTTCCTCACCGAACAGGCCGTCGCCGCGCCGCCGTGGTCCCAGGTGCAGGAGCTGGCCCGGCTGCTCAACGCGGCCCGCAAGGTCGTGCTGTTCTGCGGCGCCGGGGTGCGCGGGGCGCACGCCGAGGTCACGGAGGCCGCGCAGGCCCTGAAGGCGCCGATCGGGCACTCGCTGCGCGGCAAGGAGTGGATCCAGTACGACAACCCGTACGACGTCGGCATGAGCGGCCTGCTCGGCTACGGCGCCTGCCACGAGGCGCTGCACTCCGCCGACCTGGTGCTGCTGCTCGGCACCGACTTCCCGTACGACTCCTTCCTGCCGCAGGCGCACACCGTCCAGGTCGACCACGACGCCACCCGCCTCGGCCGCCGCAGCGCGCTGGAGCTGGCCGTCCACGGCGACGTCGCCGCCACCCTCCGGGCGGTGCTGCCGCTGCTCGACGAGAAGCACGACCGGGCCTTCCTCGACGGCATGCTGCGCAAGCACTGCCGGGCGCTGGAGGACGTGGTCGGCGTCTACACCCGCGACATCGAGAAGCACCTGCCGATCCACCCCGAGTACGTCGCCGCCGTCCTCGACGACGTGGCCGCCCAGGACGCGGTGTTCACCGTCGACACCGGCATGAACAACGTCTGGGCCGCCCGCTACCTGCAGCCCAACGGCCGCCGCCGGGTGATCGGCTCCTTCCTGCACGGCTCGATGGCCAACGCCCTCCCGCACGCCATCGGCGCCCAACTCGCCCACCCCGGACGCCAGGTGATCGCGATGTCCGGCGACGGCGGCCTCGGCATGCTGCTCGGCGAACTGCTCACCGTGGCGAAGCACCGGCTGCCGGTGAAGACGGTGGTCTTCAACAACGGTGCGCTCGGCATGATCAAACTGGAGATGCTGGTCTCCGGCTACCCGGAGTCGGAGGTCGACAACGGGGACGTGGACTACGCCGGGATCGCCCGGGCGATGGGGATCCCGGCCAAGCGGGTGACCGAACCGGGGCGGGTGCGGGAGGTCCTGGCGGAGGCGCTGGAGCGGCCCGGGCCGGCCCTGGTCGACGTGGTCACCGACCCCAACGCGCTCTCCGTCCCGCCGCACATCACCGCCGCCCAGCTCAAGGGCTTCGCGCTGGCCGCCGGGCGGACGGTCCTCTCCGGCGGCGTCGGACGCATGATCGACCTGGCCCGGAGCAACCTGCGGAACATCCCCCGACCCTGAGAGAGGGACCCGGGGCGATTTGCCTCAGAGGCACGTTTCTTGCCCGAGCGGCACGGGAGGTGTCCACTGGGCACATGACCACCAGCTCCACCGGCGTCCCCGCCACCGGCGACCAGCTCGACGACCAGGAAGTCGTCGGCCTCGCCGCCCGCCTCCGCGAGCACCGGCTCAGCAGCCGCCTCACCCTGGAGGTCGCCGCCGCGCGGGTCGGACTCTCCCCAGCCTATCTGTCCCGGCTGGAGACCGGCCGTCGGCAGCCCTCGCTGCCCGTCCTGCTCGGCCTCGCCCGCGCCTACGGCACCTCGGTGTCCGGCCTGCTCGGCGAGACCATGGCCGAACCCGACCCGGTGGTCCGGGGCGGCGCCATAGAGCCCGGCCGGGCCGGCGGCTGGGGCTACCGCCGGGCCGGCGCCCCCGGCCGCGCCATGCAGGCCCTGCGGGTGCACGTCCCGCCCGGCGTGCAGGACGCGGTGGTCCGGGTCCACCCCGGCGAGGAGTGGCTGTACGTCCTGCGCGGCGAACTCCGGCTCACCCTCGGCGAGCAGGTCCACCACCTCGGCGTGGGCGACTCCGCCCACTACGACTCCCTCACCCCGCACTGCATCGCCGCCGAGTCCGACCACGGTGTCGAACTGCTCTTCGTCCACACCCTGCTGCAGAGCCCCGGCGGCGAACTCTGCCTCGGCGGAGGCCCCGCCGCGACCCACTGACCCGCCGTCAGAACACCCCGGAGGAGATCACCATGACCGGTCCCGCCACCACCGCCACCGTCAACCCGGTCGCCGCCGGCGACACCCCCGCCGGCCCGAAGACCATGGACGCCGGCAAGTGGGCCAACAAGCGGGTCTACCTCCGCCTGGTGATCTACACGGCCGGGATCCACGTCTTCGCCGGCTTCATCATGCTCCTGTTCGAACTCGGCAGCCGCACCAAGTAGTTCCACCCCGCCGACGCCGTGAGGCCCCCACGGGAGCCTCACGGCGTCACTCCCGTTGCCCGGCAACCGCACCGCCGCGTTCCCCCGGCCTCCTGTCCTCGGCCGTGCGCGGCAGCTCGCACTGGGCCTGCACCGCCGCGCCCCCGGCCCCCTCCTCAGGCCCTGCGCAGCAGCTCGCACAGGGCCTGGACCGCTGCCGGGAAGGCGTGGTCCGGCGGGGTCGCGTAGCCGATGACGAGGGAGGGCGGGGCGGCGGTGGCGGCCGGGGTGGCGCGGTGCCAGGCGAGGCCGTTGAGGGAGAGGCCGGCGGCCCGGGCGCGGGTGAGGAGTTCGGGTTCGGGGGTGGCGTCGGGCGGGAGGCGGAGGACGGCGTGCAGGCCGGCCGCGATGCCGGTGACCCGTACCTGCGGGGCGTGTTCGGCGAGGGCGGCGACCAGCTGGTCCCGGCGCCGCCGGTAGTGCAGGCGGCAGCGCCGTACGTGGCGGTCGTACGTCCCGGAGGCGATCAGTTCCGCCAGCGTCAGCTGGTCGAGCACCGGGGACATGGTGTCGGCCAGCACCTTCAGCCGGGAGACCGGCTCGACCAGGGCGTCGGGCAGGGCGAGCCAGGCCAGGCGCAGTCCGGGGGCGAGGCTCTTGGCGGCCGTTCCGGCGTACACCACCCGCTCCGGGTCGAGCGCCTGCATCGCACCGAGCGGCTGCCGGTCGTAGCGGAACTCGCCGTCGTAGTCGTCCTCGACGACGTACCCGTTCCGCTCGCGGGCCCACCGCACCGCTTCGGCCCGTCGTTCGGCGGACAGCGGGGCACCGGTGGGGAACTGGTGGGCGGGGGTGAGCAGGACGGCGCCGGGGCGGGCGTCGAGCCGGTCGACCCGGGCGCCCTCCTCGTCCAGCGCCAGCGGGACGGTGCCGAGCCCGGCGGCCCGGATGACGGCGTGCTGCGGCGGCAGCCCGTACTCCTCGACGGCGAGCGCGCGGCTGCCGCGTTCCCGCAGGGCGGCGCAGAGCAGGCCGAGGCCCTGGGAGACGCCGGTGCAGATGAGCAGGTGGTCGGGGTCGGTGCGGACGCCCCGGACCCGGGCCAGGTAGTGGGTGAGCGCCTGCCGCAGTTCGATCCGGCCGAGCGGGTCGCCGTAGTCGAGGACCTCGTGCGGGGCGGTGGCGAGGGCGCGGCGGGCGGCGGCGAGCCAGGCGGTGCGGGGGAAGAGCGAGAGGTCGGGCCGCCCGGCCATGAGGTCGTGCCGGGCGGCCCGGTCTCCCGTTCCCGTGCCGGCGGTGGCCGGTCGGCGGCCCCGGGCGGGCGGGTCCGGTACGGCCCGCCGGGCGACGGTGGTGCCGGAGCCCTGCCGGGAGTTCAGCCAGCCCTCCGCCGTGAGCTGGCCGTACGCCTCGACGACGGTGTTGCGGGCGATCCCGAGGTCCTCGCCGAGGGCCCGGGAGGAGGGCAGTCGGGTGCCGGGTGCGAGCCGTCCGTCCTGGACGGCTTCGCGCAGGGCGTCCTCCAGGGCGGCCCGCAGTCCGGCGCCGGCGGCGCGCCGCTCGGTGAGGTCCAGGTGCAGGTCGCCGCCGAAGGAGGTCCAGGAGCTGGTCACGGGGCCCATTCTCGCGCGGCGAGCCGGCCGGCGGGTCGGGCCGGTGAGCCGGGCCGGCGGGGTCACCAGGCGGTGCCGGCGGGCTCCTCGATGGTGGTGTTGAGGCGGTTGAAGAAGTTGGTCAGCGCGATCATCAGGATGATCGCGGAGAGCTGCTCCTCGGTGAAGTGGTCGGCGGCGGCGTCCCAGATCCGGTCGGGGACGGCCTTGCCGGAGCGGTCGGCGATCCGGGTGGCGGCCTCGGTGAGTTCGAGGGCGGCGCGCTCCTCGTCGGTGAAGAACGGGGCCTCCCGCCAGGCGGCCACGGCGTGCAGCCGCTCCTCGGTCTCGCCGTGCTTCCTGGCGCCCCGGACGCCCGCGAACACGCAGGCGCTGCAGCCGTTGATCTGGCTGGCGCGCAGGTGGACCAGCTCCAGCAGCCGGGGTGCGACGCCGCCCTGGTACATGGCCTTGTAGATGTCCTGGATGCCCTTCATCGCGTCGGGCAGGACCAGGGCGGGGTTCCTCATGCGGGCAGTAGTGTGGGCGGTGGCCACCGTGAGCTCCTCTTCGTCGGTCAGCTTCCCTCACCGAACCGACGGATCACGACGCGAGGATGTGACAGGTGACCGGAGACAGTTTTCTGGCCGAGCGCTTCGAGGCGGAGCGCCCGCAGCTGCGCGCGGTGGCCTACCGGATGCTCGGGTCGCTCGCCGAGGCCGAGGACGCCGTCCAGGAGGCCTGGCTGAAGCTGAGCCGCAGTGACGTGGGCGAGGTCCGCAACCTCGGGGCCTGGCTCACCACGGTGGTCGGCCGGGTCTGCCTGGACCAGCTGCGCTCCCGCACCTCCCGCCGGGAGGACCCGCTGCCCGAGCAGGACGGGCAGGTGCGGCTGCCGGACCCGGTGGTCAGCGGGCTGGCCGCGCTGGACCCGGTGCACGACCTCCTGGTCGCCGACTCGGTCGGGATCGCGCTGATGGTGGTCCTGGAGACGCTGTCGCCGGCGGAGCGGGTGGCGTTCGTGCTGCACGACATGTTCGAGGTGCCCTTCGACGGGATCGCCGAGGTGCTCGGCCGCACCTCGGCCTCCACCCGGCAGCTGGCCAGCCGCGCCCGCCGCCGGGTGCGGGGCGCGACCCCGGCCGCGGACACGGACGACGTCCGCAAGCGCCAGGTGGTGGAGGCCTTCCTGACCGCCTCCCGGGCCGGTGACTTCGACGCCCTGATGACGGTGCTGGACCCGGACGTGGTGGCCCGCTCGGACGGCGGCACGCTGGTGCCGAGCGTGCTGCGCCGCGGTGCGGCGGACGTCGCCGCGCAGGCGATCGCCTTCGCCCGCTTCGCCGCCGCGGGCCGGCTGGTCCTGGTCAACGGCTCGCCGGGGGTGGTGTCCTTCGCCGAGGGCCGTCCGCTGTCGGTCATGTCGTTCACCATCCGGGGCGGCCGCATCACCCGGATGGACATCCTCACCGACCCGACCCGCCTGGCGGCCCTGGGCCTCACGGCCTGAGCACCCGCTCCGAGCCTGCGCTCCGCACCCCCGGCTCCGCATCCCCGCTCCGAGCCTCCCCGGGGCCCGTCCGACCGATGCCGGACGGGCCCCGGGGGCACGCTCAGGCCAGGCCGCCGGTGGCGCGGAGGTTCTGGCCGGTGACCCAGCGGCCGTCGGGTCCGGCCAGGAAGGCGACGACGTCGGCGATGTCCTCGGGGTGGCCGAGGCGGCGCAGCGGGGTGAGGCCGGCGACCCGGGTGAGGGCCTCGGGCGGGTTGGTGCCGCGCAGCAGGTCGGTGTCGGTGGCGCCGGGCGAGACGGTGTTGACGGTGATCCCGCGCGGGCCGAGTTCGACGGCGGCGACGGCGGTGAGCTGTTCGAGGGCGCCCTTGCTGGCGGCGTACGCGGCGATGCCGGGGACGGGCCGGACGGTGTTCGCGGTGGAGATGTTGACGATCCGCCCGCCGTCGCGCATCCGGCGGGCGGCGTACCGGACGGTGGCGAAGGCCGAGCGGGTGTTGACCGCCAGGACGGCGTCGAGCTGGGCGTCGTCCAGATCGGCGAGCGGGGTGGGGGCGAAGCGCGCGGCGGCGTTGTTCACCAGGACGTCCAGTCCGCCGAGCCGCTCCTGCGCCTGGTCCATCAGCCGCTCGGCGGCGCCCGGCTCGGCGAGGTCTGCCCGCAGGGCCCAGGCACGGCCGCCCTCGGCGGCCACGGTGCGGACCACCTCGGCGGCGGCCTCCTCGTCGTGGGCGTAGCCGAAGACCACGTCCGCGCCGTCGCGGGCCAGCCGGCGGACGATGGCCCGCCCGATGCCCCGGGAGCCGCCGGTGACGACCGCGGCCCTGCCCTGCGGTGCGTTCGCCCTGCCTTGAGGTGCGTTCGCGCCGTCCTGCGGCGTGTCCGCCCCGCCCTTCGACGCGTCCGTGCCGCCGTGTGCTTCCGCCATGCTTCCTCCACGTGTTGTTCGCCGGCGCTTCCGGGGCCGCTGTCGTACCCGCGCGCTACCGTGCCGCCCATGGCGAACTTTGTACTCGTGGCGGGCGCTTGGCTCGGTTCCTGGGCCTGGGACGAGGTCGTGTCGGAGCTGCGGGCGGCCGGGCACGGAGCGTACCCGGTGACGCTGTCCGGGCTCGCGGAGAAGCGGGCGGTGCCGGCCGGGCAGCAGGCGCACGTGGCGGACGTCGTGGCCGAGGTGGAGGCGCGCGACCTGCGGGAGGTCGTGCTGGTCGGGCACAGCTACTCGGGCATCCCGGTCGGCCAGGCCGCCGGGCGGATCGGCGACCGGCTGGCCCGGCTGGTCCTGGTGGACGCCAACGTGCCGGTGACGGGGCAGTCCTTCGCCGACCAGATACCGGAGCCGGCCGGGCTGCGGGCCGACCTGGCCGCGCACGGGGGCTGGTGGCCGCCGCTGCCGGCCGCCGAGTTCGCCGGGCAGGGGCTGACGACCGGGCAGATCGCCCGGATCGTCGAGCGGGCCACCCCGCACCCGGGCGCCTCGCTGACCGAACCGGCGGTGCTGGAGGGCCCGTTGAGCGCGCTGCCGACGGTGTACGTGAAGTGCCTGCTGGACTGGCCGGAGCCGCCACCGGAGGTCGCCGCGCTGGTCGCGGCCGGTCACTGGCGGCTGGCCGAACTGGACACCGGGCACTGGCCGATGTTCTCCCGGCCGGCCGAACTCGCCCGGATCCTGGGCGAGTCCTGACCGCGGGGGGCGGCGTCCCGGCGCCGGCCGGGGCCGCGGGGAGCCCGGGCGCCCGGGCGCTCAGACCGACAGGTAGACCGCACTGCCGACGCCGGCCAGGAAGCAGTACACCGCGAACGGCGTCAGGCTCCGGGTCTCGAAGTACTTGGTGAGGAACCGCACCGAGACGTACCCGGCCACGAAGGCGGCGACGCTGCCCGCGAGGACGGGGCCGAGCACGGAGGAGTTCTCCGGCTTGAACAGCTCGGGGACCTTCAGCACCGAGGCGGCCAGGATGACCGGGGTGGCGAGCAGGAAGGAGAACCTGGCGGCGTCCTCGTGGTGCAGTCCGCGCAGGATGCCGGCGCTCATGGTGACGCCGGAGCGGCTGATGCCGGGGAACAGCGCGAGGATCTGCGCGGCGCCGATCCAGGCGCCCTGCCCGTAGCCCAGCCTGGTCAGCCGCTGGTCGGAGGCGACGTCAGGGTCCAGGCCGGGCTCGTCGACCGGCGCGGCGTGCCCGGCCCGCCGACGGCCGCTGCCGCCGCGCTTGAGCCGCTCGGCGCCGAGCAGCACCAGCCCGTTGAGGGCGAGGAACACGGCGGCCGGGACGGGCTTGCCGAGCGCGTTGCGCAGGGCCTTCTCCAGGGCGAGGCCGGCCACGCCGACCGGGATGGTGGAGAGGATGAGCAGCCAGGCGAGCTTCTCGTTGCGGCTCTCGACCCGGCGGTGGCGGAGGGAGCTGAACAGCCCGCCGACGACGCGGACCCAGTCCTTCCAGAAGTACACGACCAGCGCGAGCGCGGTGGCCAGGTGCAGTGCGACCAGGGCGGCGAGGTAGGAGGAGCCCTCGGCGGTCATGTCGAGGTCGTGCTGGACCTTCCCGCCGATCAGAGCGGGCAGCAGGATGCTGTGGCCGAGGCTGGAGACCGGGAAGAGTTCCGTCACACCCTGCAGCAGGCCGACGCCTATCGCTTCCGGGTAGGTCAGGGTGGACATCGCGCACCTTCGCTCGGGGGTCGGCGGTGATCGGCCGCTCGGCGGTGGTCGGCCGGGATCGGCGACCGGCCTGATCCGGTGGCCTCGGCGAAGCTACTACCGGCATGTAGACGTTCGGCAGCCCCGCTGCCAGAAGTTCATCGACCGTACGCCTGGGCGACATCGGGGGCGAGGTGCCGGATCAGCGCCCCCGCCACGGCGGCCAGCAGGGTGGTGGACGGGACGGTCCGGTGCGCCGGGTCGCCGAGCAGGACGACGGCGGTGACCGCGAGCGGGGTGCCCACCAGCGGCAGGGCGACGGTCAGGACGGCGGGCAGGCGGTGCACGGTGGCTCCCGAGGGGTCGGCTTCCCGCCGCCGGTGCGACGTCGGGTTCGTCGCACGCCACGATGCAGCCTCCCCCAACGGCAGGTTCAAGTCCGCTGCGCCCGGCCGCCGGACGGGCCGGTGACGGGCCGGTGGCGGGTCGGGAAGCGGGGCCGGGCGGGCCTCAGTCGGTCGCGACCCGCCGCCAGCCCGAGCCGTCCGCCGCCACCGGCGCGGCCGCGAAGTCGTACCGCAGCAGGTCCGGTCCGAGTGCGAGCAGCGAGATCGACGAGGAGCCCCAGATCCGCCCGTCGCCGAAGTCGCGCCGCTGGACGAGCGCCGCGTCCTCGTCCGGCGCCAGTCCGTCGTCGGCGACGATCGGCAGCCAGTCGCCCCAGGCCCGCGCGGTCGGCCCGGCGCCGGTCGGCCGGGGCCGGGGCGCGGCGCCGAAGCGGGCCCGGAAGTGGGCGGCGCGCGCGGCCATCAGCGCGCTGATCCGCTCGGAGGCGGTGCGGTCGGCGGCCGGGCCCTCCACTCCGTCGTTGAGCACCACGCTGAGGCCGGTGGGCAGGTCGTGCTGCTCCAGCCGTCCGCCGCCCCAGCTGGCGACGCGGGCGCCGTCCGGCCGGACCAGGACGAGGTGGAAGGGGTCGTACGGGGTGAGGTCGAGGTGGCCGATCCCGCCCTCCGTGACGGCGGTGAGCGGCAGTTGACCCCGGGTGAGCCGGGTGCCGGCGGGGGCGGGCGGGCCGAAGCCGTTCAGCAGGCAGGCGGCGGTGCGCCGGGCGGGGTCGACGGCCAGCCAGGTGCCGCCGGCCGCGAGGTCCAGTCCGCCGAGCAGGCCGGGCCGGTCCGGCCAGTGGTGGTCCGGCGGCAGCCAGGCGCGCCCCAGGTACTCGTCCCGGACGGACAGCAGCAGCACCGGTACGGCGGCTCCGGGTTCGACGCTGACGAACGCCGTGCACACGACCTGCCCCCTGACCTCGTCCTGTCAGCGATCCTCGCACGGCTGTTCGCAGGCCGGAAGTGGCCCAAGGAACCCGGTGCCGAATGCACCAGGGCGGCGGGCCACTGCCCTCCTAGGCTGGCGCTCATGACGACGAACGACACCGTGACGGCCGCGACGGCCCAGACGGCTCCCACGACCTCGACGACCCACGACGGGGCGGCCGGCGCCCACGTGCCCGCCCCGGCCCAGCGCATCGTGCTGCCGAAGCTCGCGCCGGCCTACTACCAGGCCATGGTCGCCGTGGACCAGGCCGCCCGGACGGGCCTCGACCCGGTGATCGTCGAACTGGTCAAGCTGCACGCCTCGATGATCAACGGCTGCGCCTACTGCATCGACATGCACTCCACCGACGCCGTCCGGCAGGGCGAGCAGGAGCACCGGCTGCTCTCCCTCCCGGCCTGGCGCGAGACCCCCTGGTTCACCGCCCGCGAGCGCGCCGCCCTGGCCCTCACCGAGTCCGTCACCCTGCTGACCGAGGGCCACGTGCCGGACGCCGTGTGGGCCGAGGCCGCCGCGCGGTTCGAGGAGGCGGAGCTGGCCCAGCTGGTCGCGCTGATCGCCACCATCAACGCCTGGAACCGGATCGGTGTCAGCACCCGCATGAGCCCGGCCGCGAAGTGAGCGGGGCCGAGACGATGACGACCCACGGAGACCTGGCGACCCAGGGGGAGAAGGCCCGGCTGCTCCGGGAGCTGCACCGCCCGGGCGAGCCGCTGGTGCTGGCCAACGTGTGGGACGCGGCGAGCGCCCGCCTGGTGGCCGCGACCGGGGCGCGGGCGGTGGCGACGGCCAGCGCGGGCGTCTGCTGGTCGCTCGGCGGCCCGGACGACGGCAGCGCCGACCGCGATCGGGTGCTGGCCCGGACCGCCGACGTGGTCCGGTCGGTCGACCTGCCGGTCACCGCCGACCTGGAGAGCGGCTACGCGGCCACCGCCGCCGGGGTCGGCGAGAGCGTCACCGCGCTGCTCGCCACCGGCGCGGTCGGGGTGAACCTGGAGGACGGCGAACACCCCCTGGCGGAGGCCGCCGAGCGGATCGCGGCGGCCCGGGCGGCGGCGGACGCGTCCGGCGTCCCGCTCTTCGTCAACGGGCGCACCGATGTGTTCCTGCTGGGGCTCGGCGCGCCGGAGGGCCGGCTGGACGAGGCGGTCCGCCGGCTGCGGGCGTACGTCGAGGCGGGCGCGGACGGCGTGTTCGTCCCCGGCGTGACCGATCCGGAGACCATCGCCGCCCTGGTCGCGGCCGTCCCGGCCCCGCTGAACGTGCTGGCCGGACCGGGCTCGCCGTCCGTCGCCGAGCTGGCGAAGCTCGGCGTGGCCCGGATCAGCCTCGGCCCGGGCCTGGCCAAGGCGGCGTACGCGGCGGTCCGCCGGGCCGCCGAGGAGGTCTACGCGAGCGGCACCTACACCGCCCTCGACGGCGGGCTGACCTACTCGGAGCTCAACGGGCTCTTCACGGGCTGAGCCCGGTCGTCAGGGGCCCGGCTGCCGGGGCCCGGGTCGTCGGGAGCGCGGCTGTCGGGCCCGGGTCGTCGGGTCCGGGTCGTCGGGCGGCCGGCCGGACGGGGGTCGGCCGGCCGCCCCGGGACGGTCAGCCGAGGCCGTGGTCGAGCAGCCCGCCGGCGGCGCAGGCGTTCCGCCGGTCGCCGAGCACCGGGACCACCGGCACGCCCTGCAGGCAGACGGCGGCCGCGGTGAGCTCCCGGTCGTTCGGCGGGGCGCTCCCGTGGCCGACGCCGGTGTCCTGGTCGGCGACGGCGGGTGCGGCCGGGGCGGCGGCCAGCGCCACCGCGGCCACGGCGAGGGCGAACGGCCTGCGCACCCCGGTCAGCCGATCTGCCCGCTGAGGCCCGGGTGGCTCATCTGGTTGGTGCCGACGGCCTCGACCTCGTTGGCGGTGTGCCCGACCACCGGGAGCTTGCCCGCGGTCTGCAGGGCGAGGTCGGCGGGGGAGAGGTTGAGACCGTCGGTCAGGCCGCCGGTGGCGTCCGGCGAGGAGGCGGTCTGGGTGGTGGCGGAGGCGGCCGGGACGGCGAGGGCGAGGCCCGCCATGGTGAGGGCGGCCAGGGTGGCGAGTTTCTTCATGCCCTGCCGAACGACCCGGCCGCCCTCAGGTCACCGGGTGGCCGGGACCGTCACCCACAGGGTTCGCACGCTGTTGCTGATGAAGGACGCGATCGGCTCGTCGGTCCGTCCCTCCGCCAGGGCCAGGCCGGGGAAGCGCCCGAACAGGTGCCGCAGCGCCGTCTCGGCCTCCAGCCGGGCCAGCCCGGAGCCGAGGCAGAAGTGCGGGCCGTGGCCGAGCGAGAGGTGCCGGGCGGGCTGCCGGGTGAGGTCGAAGCGGTCGGCGTCGGGGTGGTGCCCGGCGTCGCGTCCGGCCGCCGCGTACGAGGCCAGTAGTGCCTCGCCGCGCCGGATCACCACGTCGCCGACCTCGATGTCCTCGATCGCGTAGCGCAGCGGGAACTGCCCGACCGGCGAGTCGTAGCGCAGCGTCTCCTCGACCACCGCCGACCACGGCACCGTGCCGTCCAGGACGAGCCGCAGCTGGTCCGGGTGGGCGAGCAGGCCGCGGACGGCGTTGGTGATCAGGTTGAGCGTGGTCTCGTGCCCGGCGACCAGCATCAGCAGCAGGGTGCCGACCAGCTCGGCCTCGCTGAGCCGGTCGCCGGCCTCGCGGGCGGCGATCAGGTCGGTGGTCAGGTCGTCGCCGGGCTCGGCCCGCTTGGCCGCCACCACCGAGGCCAGCAGGGCGTTCAGGTCCCGCTGCGCGGCGACGGCCGCCGCCGGGGTGGCCGCGCTGGAGACCAGGGTGTCGGAGAGCTCGTGCAGCTCGTCCTGCTGCTCCAGCGCCAGGCCGAGCAGTTCGCCGATCACCTGCATCGGCAGCGGGTAGGCGAAGTGCCGCCGCAGGTCGAACGGGCCGTCCAGCTCGGCGACGTCGTCGAGCAGCGCGAGCGTCCGGGCCTCGATCGCCGGGGCCAGGTCGGCGATCCGGCGCGGGGTGAAGGCCTGCGAGACCAGTCCGCGCAGCCGCCGGTGGTCCTCGCCGTCGGCGGTGACCATGCCGGGGACGGAGATGAAGTTGGCCAGCGGCCAGCCCTCCGGCAGCCGTCCCTCCCGGAACGTCGTCCACAGCCGGGCGTTCTTGCCCACCCGGGGGTCGGCCAGCAGCGCCTGGAGGGCGTCGTGGTGGGTTATCGCCCAGACCACCACCCCGCCAGGGAGCTCCACCAGGACCGCGGGGCCGTCCGCTCGGAGTCGGGCGTTCTCGGCGTGCTGGTCGGCTCCGAAGGGGTCGAGTCTGACGGGTTCGGGGCGGGCTCCTGCGGAGCCGTCGGCGGTGTCCATGCGGGCCTCTCGGGGGCTGGCGGGCGGGGCGGGGTGAAGGCGCTGTACAGCACCGGCAGGGCGGTCAGGGCCCGCGACCAGGGGGACGGGCGCCAGGCCAGGTCGCCCGCCGGTACGGCGAGTTGGAGGTCCGGCAGCCGGTGCAGCAGGGTCTCGACGGCGGTCTCGACGATGATCCGGGCCGGGTGCTGGGCCGGACAGACGTGCCGGCCCGCGCCCCAGGCGAGGTGCGCCCGGTTGCCGCCGAGGGAGCCCTGCGCGGCGGCGGAGACGCCCTGGGCGGCCGGGTCGGCGTTGGCCGCGGCCAGGCCGAGCACCAGCATGTCGCCGGCGCTGATGTACTGGCCGCCGAGCACGGTGTCGCCGGTGGCCCAGCGGCCGGGGAAGTTCTGCGTCGGCGGGTCGCGCCAGAGCACCTCCTCCAGCGCGTCCGGGACGGTGAGCCGGCCGCCGGTCAGGGTCGCCCGGAAACGCCGGTCGGTGAGCAGCAGCCGCAGGGTGTTGCCGGTCCAGTTGATCGAGGTCTCGTTGCCCGCGACCATCAGCACCACCAGGTGGTGCACCGCCTCCTCGTCGGTCAGCCCGGCCGGGTGGGCGAGCAGCCAGGAGGTGAGGTCGGCGCTGGGCGCGGTCCGGCGGCGCCGGACCAGGTCGACCAGGATCGCCTGGAACTCGGCGCCGGCCCGCTGGGACTCCGCGCTGCTGTCCACGAAGTGGCTGATCAGCTCGACCAGTCGGGGCCCGGCCTCGGAGGGCAGGCCGATCAGCTGGGTGAAGACCAGCAGCGGCAGCCGCCGCGCGTACTGGGCGATCAGGTCGGCGGTGCCGTCCGGCCCCCAGCTGTCGATCAGGCCGTTGGCGGCGGCCTCGGTGGTCTCCCGCAGCTGGTGGTGGTCGATCTGGGCGAGGGTGTCCGAGACGGCCGAGCGCAGCCGCTGGTGCTCGGCGCCGTCCAGGTTGAGCAGCGTCGGGCGCCAGGACGTCATCGTCAGCAGCCGGGAGTTCGCGGGCAGCCGGCCCTCGGCGGGCACCCGCCAGCGGCGCGAGTCCTTGGAGAACAGCGCCTCGTTGCGGGTGAGTTCGAGCAGTTCGGCGTAGCCGAGCACGAGCCAGGCCTCGACCCCGGGCTCCAGCTCGATCGGCGCGACCGGGCCGTAGTGCGCGCGCAGCCGCGCGTACAGGCCGTGCGGGTCCTCGGCGACGCCCGGCCCGTACAGCGGGGTGAGCGGCACGCCGACGGGCAGGCCGGCGGGCCCGGCCGCCCCGCCGTGCGCGACCGGGCAGCCGGGGGCGCCGGGGTGGGCGCCGGGTTCGGAGGCGCTCATCCCTGCAGCTCCAGGATCGAGCTGCGGTGCAGGTGGTCGACGAAGTCGATCAGCAGGTCGTACGACTGCCGCCGGTCGCGCGCGTCGCAGAACAGGATCGGCACCTCCGGCAGCAGGTCCAGCGCCGAGCGCAGCTCCTCCTCCGGGTAACTCGGCGTGTCCGGGAAGGTGTTGACCGCCACCGCGAACGGGATGCGCTGCTCCTCCAGCCGACCGAGGACGTCGAAGCTCTCGTCCGGGCGGCGCAGGTCGACCATGGCGATGGCACCGAGCGCGCCGCGCGACAGGTCGTCCCACAGCGGCCAGAACCGCTGCTGCCCGGGCGTGCCGAACAGGTACAGCGCGAGCCGCGGGTTGAGCGTGATCCGGCCGAAGTCCAGCGCGACCGTGGTGGTCGTCTTGCCACCGCGCCCGGTGAGGTCGTCGACGCCGCTGCTGGCGGCGGTCATGGTCTCCTCGGTGCGCAGCGGGGTGATCTCGCTCAGCGAGCCGACCAGGGTGGTCTTGCCGACCCCGAACGGCCCGGTGACCAGGATCTTGACCGCGCCCTGCACCGAGGACGGCAGGTACTGCGGCCCGCCCGGGGCGGCCCCGGCGGCCTCGGCGGCGGCTTCAGCGGAGTTGGCGGAGGCCAACGAGCACCTCTTCCAGGAGGGTTGTGGGCAGGCGTTCGGCCTGCGGGACGGGTGGGAGCACCTGCACGGCGCCGAGGTCCCACAGGTCCCCGACCAGCACCTTGACGACGCCGAGCGGCAGCCCCAGGTGGGCCGCCACCTCGGCGATGGACAGCAGGCTGTGGCAGAGCCCGAGGATGCGCCGGTGCTCCCGGTTCAGCAGGGCGTGCTCGGGCAGTTCCGGGGGTTCGGGCAGTTCCGATCGTCCGGGTAAGGCGCTGACCAGGCTCTCCACGGCCAGCTCCGCCCGAGTGGGGCGGCTGCGCCCGCCGGTGATGACGTACGGCCGGACCGGGCCGCTCACCGGTGGCCCCCCGCCGCGTGGTCGACGCGCGGCGGGCTGGTGAGGTGGGTGCCGATCCGCTCGACCAGGACCTGCATCTGGTACGCGACCAGGCCGGCGTCCACCGCCTCGGTGGTCACCACGGCCAGGTGCGCCCCGGCCCCGGCGGCGACGATGAAGAGGTAGCCGCCGCCGTACTCGATGATGATCTGACGGGTGGCGCTGCCCGGCCCGCCGAAGCCCGTCGCGACGCCGCGGGCCAGCGACTGCAGGCCGGAGCAGGCGGCGGCGAGGCGCTCGGCGTCGTCGCGCGCGATGCCCGCGCTGCGGCCGATCTCCAGGCCGTCGTTGGAGACGACGACGGCGTGCTGGACCTGGGGGACGGCGATGATGTCGGCGAGCAGCCAACCGAGATCGGGGGTGGTGGTCATGGGAGTCTCCGGAGCGCTGGGGAAGTCGGGGGAAGCAGAGCGGGAAACGGTCAGGGGGAGCCGGGCGGGGACTGGCCCCGGGCCCGGGCGGCCGATCGGCCGCTGGCGGTCCCGGCCTGGAACATCGCCATGAACGCCTGCGCGTCCCGGGCCGAGCGGTACGGCGGGTCGGCGGGCGGCGGGGGAGCGGCGTGCTGGGCCGGGCGTTCGGCGCGGTCGCGCCGGTGGCTCCGGCGGGGCAGCGGCGGCGGGGTGTCGCCGGTGCCGGGGGTCCGGCCGGGCGGTGGGGTCTCCACCAGGGGGTGACCGGCGGGAGAGGCCGGCCGGGGATCCGGGGTGAACGCGCGGTCGTCCGGCCCGAGACCGGGGACGGTGGGCGGCAGCGGCTCGGTGAGCAGCGCGTTCGGCAGCAGCACGACCACCCGCACCCCGCCGTACGGCGAGGGCGCGGAGCTGAGGGTCACCCGGAAGCCGTACTGCTCGGCGAGCCGGCCGACCGCGGCCAGGCCCAACTGCGGTACCTCGCCGAGCCGGGAGACCTCCAGGGTGCTGCCCCCGGCGAGCGCGGCGGCGGCCTTGGCGACGGCCTGCTCGGGCATGCCGACGCCGCCGTCGTCGATCTCGATGACGGCGCCGTTGTGCACCGGCATGAGGGTGACGAACACCTGGGTGCTGGGCGGGGAGTAGCGGGTCGCGTTGTCCAGCAGCTCGGCGATCGCGTGGATCAGTGCCTCGGCCGCGGCGCCGACCACCGCGGTCTCGATCCGGGTGCGGACGACGACCCGCTGGAACGGCAGGATGCGCGACTGGGCGCCGCGCACGACGTCCTCCAGGGTGACCGGTTCCGGCCAGTGCCGTCCGGCCCGCGCGCCGCACAGCACGGCCAGGGTCTGGGCCAGCCGGGCCTGTTGGGCGGCCGCGTGGTCGGCCTTGAGCAGGCCCTCCAGCAGGGCCGGGTCGTCGTGGGTGCGTTCCATCTCGTCCAGCAGCGCCTGCTGGTCGTGGGCCATCACCAGGATCCGGCGGGCGACGCTGAGGAAGGCCCGCTGGGTGGAGGCGGTGAGCTCCTGCTCCTGCTGGACGGCGGCCAGTTCGGCTCCGCGGCGGGAGAGTTCGGTGCTGAGCTGCTCCTGCAGCCGGTCGAGTTCGCGCTGCAGCCGGGCGGAGCGGCGGCGGTGGGTGACGGACACGGCGTGGTAGCGCGCGGCGGCCACGAGGGCGAGGACGGCGAGTACGCCGGTTGCCGTTACGGACCACTGAGTCATCGTCACGCGGCGAATTCTAGGGTGATGATCCTACGAAGGTGTGAACGGATCTCGCCAAGTGACCGGATCTCGTCAATATCGAGTCAATCCGGCCTCAATCCGGCCTCGTTCGCCCCCGACCACCCCGCCTGGCGGTGCCTCGGAACGGTGTCACCGGGCCACCCGCGCCACGGCGAAGTCACGCCTGATGGCCGATTCGCGCTCCGGGATGTGTGGGGTGTGTGTGCAAGGTGTTGCGGAAGTTGTGACATCCGGTGCAGGAGCAGCAGGGGCACGCCGTCCGGCCGGGACCGCCGCTCGGTCACGTCCAGGGTGAGCGGACCGGCCGGGCGCTCCAGCGCGGGCGCCGGCCCGATCAGCCCCGGCCCGGTCTGCCGGGTCCACGGCTCCAGCCCGCCGAGCGTCCGCTGCACCGACTCGTCGTAGTCCCCCTCGCGGTCCTCGACCAGACCGCCGGCGTACACCGGCCGGGGCATCCAGCCGTCCCGGCGGCAGTGCGGCATGCCCGACTTCTGGTGCACGTCTCTCGGTCGGAGGCCCTGACGGGCGGCTTCTCGTGTGCGGGGGGCTCCTCAGGCCGGCCAGGTGCGGAGGCCGGTGGTGAGGGTGGTGATGAGGCGGTCCTGCGTGGTGGTGAGGTCTTCGGCGAGTTGGAAGGCGCCGGCGGTGGTGAGGGAGGCGAATCCGTGGGCGAGGGAGCGGACGGTGCGGGCGGCGTGGATCGCCTCGGAGCCGTCGAGGCCGTACTCCCGCAGGACGGCGACGATCACGCCGACGAGCCGGGCGGCGGCCCGGGCCAGGTCGTCGTCGAGTTGCGGGGCCTGGGGGAGGGCGTTGTAGCGGTGCGGGTGCTCGACGGCGTACGCGTGGTAGGCGCGCAGGACGGCGGCGACGGCGCCGTCCCCGCTGCGGCCGACGGCGGCGTCCGCGAGGCGGTCGGCCAGTTCCTCGGTGACCCGGACGGCGATCAGCCGCCGGAGTTCGGCGAGCCCGCCGCTGACGTGCTTGTACAGCGAGGGGGTGGCGACGCCGGCCCGGGCGGCGACGGCGGCCAGGGTGAGGGCTTCGGCGCCCTGGTCGTCGATGAGGGCGAGGGCGTGGTCGACGACCTGGTCGGGGGTCAGTCCTACGCGGGGCATGGTCGGGTCTCCGTACGGAAGCGGGGCGGGGGCCGGTGGCTCAGGCGAGTTCGGCGAGGAAGGGCAGCAGGGCGTCCGCGGTGGCCTGCGGGTTGTCGGCCATCGGGTAGTGCCCGGATCCCTCGATCATCGCCTTCCGCGCGCCCAGGGCCGCGACCTGCCGGTCGGCGAGGAGTTCCGGCTTCGGGAAGTCGGGGTCCTTGCTGCCCATGACCACGAGCGCGGGGCACCGCACCGCGGTGGTCCAGCCGGTCGGCGCCGAGTCGCCGGTGACGTACCCGCGGGTGGCGGTCTTCCGGCCGGGGGTGCGCAGGGCGGCGACCAGTCCGTTGACGTAGTCGTCGAAGTCGGCGGGCTTGGCGCCGGGGAAGGCCATCCGGCGCAGGTAGAAGCCCCAGAAGGCGGGCCAGTGGACCAGTGCCGCGCCCATCAGGCCGAGGACGCCGCGCATCAGGGTGCCGGGCTGCGGGTTCTCGACGAAGGCGTCGATCAGGACGATCCCGGCGATCCGCTCGGGCGCGTCCCCGGCGGCCTTGACCACGGTCGCGCCGGTGTACGAGTTGCCGGCGAGGACGGCGCGCCGGATGCCGAGGTGGTCGAGCAGGGCGAGGACGTCGCCGGCGATGGCGGCCGGGCCGTAGTCGTCCCAGGCGATGGAGGAGTCGCCGAAGCCGCGCAGGTCCATGGTGATGACGCGGTGGCCGGCGGCGACGAGCAGCGGGCGCAGGTGCCGGTACGCGGCGCGGCTGTCGAGCATTCCGGGGAGCAGGACGACGGGGGTGCCGTCGCCCTGGCGGGTGTCGTCGAAGGCGATCCGCCCGCCGGGGACGGTCAGGTACTGGGTCTCCGGGGTGATGGTGGCGTTCATGGTGGGCCTCCTCGGTCCGCTGCTGCGGTGCATCGGCGGTGCTGCCGATAGCCATAAAGCTAAGGCTAATAGCCTTAGCCGTCAAGCCCTCGACCGACCGAGGAGAGGGGGGAGGGGGTCCGGGTCTCAGACCCCCTCGACCTTGAACGGGTCGTGCTCGCTGAGCAGCTTCTCCAGCCGGGCCTGGTCCACCCGGCTGACGATCTCGGCGGACTCGTTCCGGTCCCGGATCACCTTCGCCAGGGTGAACGCGGAGGTGACGGTGTAGAGGAGCCCGATCCCCAGGAACGCCCGGGTCCAGCCGCCGACCGGCAGGTAGGCGATCCCGACGGCGAGGGCGATGCCCGACAGGGCGAAGGAGAGGACGGCCTGGACGTAGTACGCGGCCGTGGTGCGGTTCTTCATCGGTGCGCTCATGGCGTCAGGATGCGGCCGCCGGGTCGGGCCGCACATGAGTAGGAGTACTCAGATGGGGTGCTCGTATGAGGGGGTCGTTCGTTGACGTCCGATCACCTGCTCCCCAGCGGTCCCGGACGGATGGCTTGGAATCAGGGCGTCCTAGGATTAACGTCTGATAACGCAGCGCGGTCGTCAACGCCGTACCCAGACGGCACCGTGCGCCGTCGCCTAATCCCGCCGGCCGGCCTCCGGGCAGGTCAGGGAGCCGGGGAACCACGTTCCTTGGGGTGAATCGGCGGGGCTCCGGCCCGGCCGTAGGAGACCTTCCTGCTCCGAACCCGTCAGCTAACCCGGTAGGCGCGAAGGAAGGAAAGGAGCGCGCCTCCGTGGCGTCGACGCACACCCCGGCACACCCGGCCGGCCCCGCAGCCGGTACCCAGCTCCTCGACCACCCCGGTCCGGACGGGCCCGAGTCCCCCGGTCCCGAGTCCTTCGGTCCCGAGGCCGAGACCAACCGCCACCGGATGCCGCGTCAGACGCGCGGAGCCTCCCCGCTGCTCGGCGTCACCGCCGTCGCCGCCACCCTGGGTGCCACCGGCTTCGCCTCGGCCACCCCGGCCGCCGCCCCCGCCGTCGAGGCCCCGGACGAGAGCCCGGTCGCCCTCTCCGCCGACCCCGGCCTGGCGCTCGCCGCCCGCATCCAGCAGCAGGCCGACAGCCAGCGCACCGCCGCCGAGGAGACCGCCCGCGTGCAGGCCGCGCAGGAGGCCGAGGCCAAGGCCGCCGCCAAGGAGGCCGAGGCCAAGCGGGCCGCCGCGGAGGCCGAGGCCAAGCGCGCCGCCGCGCTCACCCTCCCGGTGAAGGACTACCGGCTCTCCGCGCACTACGGCCAGAGCGCCCGCTACTGGGCCAACCTGCACACCGGCCTGGACTTCGCCGCCGACACCGGCACCCCGGTCTACGCGCTCGGCCAGGGCACCATCACCTCGGCCGGGTGGTCCGGCTCGTACGGCTACCGGATCGTCGAGACCCTGCCCGACGGCACCGAGATCTGGTACTGCCACCTCTCCTCGATCATCAAGGGCTCCGGCGGGGTCACCGCCGGCCAGCAGATCGGCAAGGTCGGCGCGACCGGCAACGTCACCGGCCCGCACCTGCACCTGGAGGTCCGCCCGGGCGGCGGCGCCCCGGTCGACCCGGAGCCCTGGCTCCAGCAGCGCGGCCTCACCCCGTAACGACGCCCGAGAGCCCCGGCCGCCCGGAAGCCCCCGGCGCCCGAGGCCCCCGGACACCGAGAAGCCCCCGGCCGCACGCGACCGGGGGCTTCTCGCGCCGTCGCGCCGCTCTCACTCCTCCGCGGGCAGCTGCGCCAGGTACGCGTCGATCTCCTCCGGGCCCGGCTCCGGCGCCAGCTCCGGGAACTCCTCCAGCAGCAGCCGCGGCAGCCCCGGCACCGTCCACTCCCCGAACAGGTCGAGCGCCGCGCCGGCCGCCGCCTCCTCGAACTGCCCGAAGTCCCCGGCCAGTTCGTCCGGCATAGGCCGCCCGAGCGCGGTCAGCTCGGCCAGGTTCCGGTAGCTGCGCCGCATCAGCCCCTGCTCCAGCAACCGCCGGGCGCCGTCCGTGGCCATGCCGACCGACAGCACCCGGCCGGGCCCCCAGCCCTGCTCGTCCGGCTCGTCCAGCCAGCCGGCCGGTGCCAGCGCCTCGAACGCGGCGAGCCGCTCCTCCTCCGCGAGCCCGCCGAAGCCGACCAGCCAGTCCCGCACCGCCTCGCCGTCCGCGACGTCCACCCCGTGCGCGTGCAGCAGCAGTGCGTACAGCCGGGGCCAGGTCACCAGGTCGGCGCGGCGCAACAGCCCGGCCGCGACCTCGCCCTGCCACTCGGCCTCCGCGTGCAGCCGCTCCTGGCGCTTGGCGTTGAGCCGCCGGGCGGCCCGCTGGTGGTCGACCAGCAGCCGGACGGCGTCGCCGTACGCGAGCGGGTCCGCCTCGGGCGCGGGTTGGACGTACAGGTGGAGCCGCTCGTAGAGCAGGTGCTCCACCGCGTTGGAGGTCAGTTCGGGCCAGCCGTCGTGCATCCTGCCCTCGCCCAGCTCCAGCAGCGCCAGCACCGTGCGCAGCGGCTCCTCGGCCACCGGCGCGCGGCCCTGCTCGGCCGCCCAGGCGAGCAGGTCGGCGGCCCTGGTGCGCGGGGCGAGCCGCAGGTCATCGTCGTTCATAGTCCGAACGGTAGCCGTCGGGGGCGGGTAGGGTCGGCAGCCATGGTCCCCGTACGACTCACCGGCCCCCGCCTGGCCATCCGCGAGTACCACCACACCGATGGCGACGTGGACGCGCTGCACGCGCTGTTCGGCGACCCGGAGGTGACCCGTCACCTGCCCTTCGCACCGCACGACCGCGAGACCTGCGCCGACCAGATCGAGCTCTACCTGGAGGAGGCGATGGCCGAGGAACGGGACACCTACCGGCTCGCCGTCACCAGGCTCGCCGACGCGCCGGACCCACAGGACGCGACCCCGATCGGGCAGGCCTCGCTCACCCTCGACGGGCACCGCTCCGCCGACCTCGGCTGCGTCCTCGGCCGCGAGTCCTGGGGACGCGGCTACGCGGGCGAGATCACCGGCCTGCTCTGCGACTTCGCCTTCCGCACCCTGGAGCTGCCCCGGGTGGAGGCCAGGGTCGCGGTGGACAACACGGCCTCGGCCACGGTCCTCGCCGGCCTCGGGTTCCGGCTGGAGGGACGGGAGCCGCAGGACGGCTCCGAGGGCGGAGCCGGCTCCGCCGGGTACCGCTACGCGCTGCGCCTCGACCAGTGGCCGGGCCCGGCCGGGGGTTAACCCCACCCCCGATCCGCCAGGCCTCCGGATGCCCCCGCCACCCTCCCCACGAGCAGACTGGACGTCGTCGGGGAACACGAACGAGCGTCAGAACGAGGGGCCGGGGCCGGGACATGAGCAGCAGCCGAAGCACGCGGGACCACGAGTGGGACGTCCTGGGCGGTCACGGCGATGACCCGCACCCGGCCCGGGCCCACCGGACCGAGTACCCGCCGGCCTTCTGGCAGGCACCGTTCTCCGCGCACTACTACCGCGAGGTCGGCTACGCGCTCACCGCCCTGCCGGTGGCGATCGCCGGTTTCGCCGCCGCGATCACCCTGTTCTGCTTCGGCCTGGGCACCTTCCTCACCGCCCTCGGCCTGCCCGTGCTGGCCGGCCTGACCACGGTGAGCCGCGGCTTCGGCCGACTGGAGCGGGCCCGGGTGCGCGGCATGCTGGGGCTGGACGTCCCCGCCCCGAAGCCGGTGCGGCAGGTCCGCCCGGGCGGCTGGGGCGCGATCACCGCGCGGCTGGCGGACGGGGCGGGCTGGAAGGCCGCGCTGCACCAGGTGGTGATGTTCCCCTGGGCGATCTTCAGCTTCACCATGACGCTGGTGTTCCTGGTGCTCGGCTGGGTGATGGCGCTCTACCCGGTCTACCACTGGGTCTTCCCGGCCTACACCTCCTGGCGCGGCTACCGGGTGTTCGACTACACGGACAGCCACCACGTCCAGCACGTCTACTACATCGAGGGCACGTGGCAGATCGCGGCGTTCTCGGCGGCCGGGCTGCTGCTGGTGTTCCTCACGGCGCAGCTGGTCCGCGGCCTGACCAACGTCAACCGGGCCGCCGCCCAGGGCCTGCTCGGCCGCTGAGTCCGCAGGTACCGTCCCGGGCTCGCCCCGGCCCCTGCCCCAGCCACGCTCCGGCCCCGTTCGCCCTCCGGGTGCGGGCGGGGCCGGAGCGTGTTCGGATGACCGCGTGTCCGCCACCGGCATTCCCCCCGAAGCCCCGGACGTCCTGGTCACCTCCCGTCCGCTGGACGAGTACTGCGCCCAGTTCGACCTGACCCGGGCCCGGCTCGCCGCCCTGCCCGGCCCGCTGCTGGACTGCCCCGGCGGCGCGGCCGGCCTGGCCGCCGAGGCGGGCGAGCTGGGCTGCCGGGTGATCGCCGCCGACCCGGCGTACGCGCTGCCGCTGCCGCTGGTCGCGGCGGCGGCGCGGGCCGCCCGGGCGGCGATGGCCGCCGCGATGGCCGACCGCCCGCACCTCTACCCCTCGCCCCGCCCCGACCGGCCCGACCGCTCCGAGCGCTACCTGCGCAGCTGGGACCGCGCCCGTCGGCTGTTCGCCACCGACTCCGCCGCGCACCCCCAGCGGTACGTGGCCGCCGCGCTGCCCCGGCTGCCCTTCGCGGACGGCGCCTTCGCCCTCACCCTGAGCGGCTACCTGCTCTTCGCCTACCCCGAACTGTTCGGCCCCGAGCACCAGGTGGCGGCCCTGGCCGAGTTGGTCCGGGTCACCGCCCCCGACGGCGAGGTGCGCGTCCAGCCGCTGCACGACGGGCGGGGCCGCCGCTGCGGCCACCTCGACCCACTGCGGTACGCGCTCGGCGAGCGCCGGATCGCGAGCGAGGTGCACCGCTTCCACCGGGCCGGGGACGACCGTGCCCGCCGCGTCCTGGTGCTGCGGGCCGCCGACCGTCGCCGCCGGACGGGACCGACCTGCGTGTAATGGTCACAAGGCTGGTTCACTCCTATACTCGCGGCATGACCGAGATGACGATCCGGCGTGCCGAAACGGCCGACGCCGACCGGCTCACCGAGCTGATCCAGGCCTCCCGCGCCTACCGCGGCGCCTACTCCGCGATGATCGACGGCTACCGGGTGAGGCCCGACTACCTCGCCCGGCACGAGGTGCGGATGGCCGTGGACGACGTCGACGACCGCCTGCTCGGTTTCTACGCGCTGATCCGCGAACCGGCCGAACTGGACCTGATGTTCGTCGCCGACGAGGCCCAAGGACTGGGCATCGGACGGCAGTTGATCGCGGACATGCTCGACCGCGCGCGGGCGGCCGGGATCGCCGCGGTCAAGGTCGTCTCGCACCCGCCCGCGGAACGCTTCTACCTGCGGATGGGCGCCGAGCGCACCGGCACCCGGCCGCCGCAGCCCAAGACCCCCTGGGAGCAGCCGGAACTGCGCTTCACCGTCTAGGAACCGGCCTCGGAGGTCGCGGAGGTCGAGGAGGTCGAGGTGGTCGAGGAGGTCGAGGTGGTCGCGGAGGTCGCGGCGGGCGCGACCGGCGGGGAGGGCTCTGCGGTCGGCTGCACCGGCACGAAGGCCGTCACCTGCAGCCGGGACAGGATCTTCTCCGCCAGCCAGCTGCGGTCCGACCCGTACGGGATGCCCCGCGGATCGACCAGCTGCGCCGCCACCGCGTCCCGCAGCCGCTGCGCCCCGGCGGCCGGCAGCCGGGAGAGCAGCCCCCGGGCGGCCAGCAGCGCGTGGTACTGCTCGAAGCCCGAGCGCGGGTGCTCGATCGCGTCCAGCACGCTCGCCAGGTCCGCCAGCGCGGGATCGCCCTGCATCAGCGCGAGCGCCTGGATCCGCCGGCCCTCGGAGCCGTCCGTGAAGAGGGCCCGCACCTGGTCGGCGGTCAGCGCCGAGCGCCGGGCGGTCGACCGGACCTCGGCCACCACGCCCTCCGGCCCGGCCGGTGAGCCCGAGGCGGGCGGCAGCTGCGCGGCCAGCGCGGCGGGGTGCTCCGCGCTGCCGCCCAGCAGGCCGAGCTGCTGCATCGCGCGGACCCGCAGGTCGTCCGCGCCGACCTTGTCGCCGTGCCGGTCACGGTCCTGTCCGGCGAGGAAGAGGTCCAGCGCCCGGTCGGCGTCGTTCAGCGCCCGGGGCAGCGCGAGCCTGGTCACCAGCCAGCCCGCGAGGAAGCCGAAGACCAGGAAGTACAGCGCCAGCGCCGCAGCGAAGGGCGCCGCGGCCTCGCCCCCGCCGAGCGTCGGCGCGAGCGCCGTCCCGAGTTCGTGCAGCCGCTCGCCGAGCGAGCCGAGCTGGGTCAGCCCGACGCCGAGCAGCACCTTGGTCAGCCAGTCGGAGACCTGCTCCAGATTGGTGTTGGGCGCGTACGAGCCCTGCGGCTCGTCCGAGCCGCCGCGCACCCGGGGCACCCCGAACAGGAAGCCGAGCCCGCCGCCGAGCGCCGTCGAGGCCCCGGCCACCACCAGGCCGCCGCCGAGCGCCTGCCAGGTCCGGTCCCGGTCGAGCGCGAACAGCAGCAGTCCGATCAGGCCCGTCCCGGCCAGTACGCCGGCGGCACCCCACTGCGCCGTCCGCAGTGTCGAACCGCCCGGCCGTCGCGCCTTCGCCATCGCCCACCCCCTGTGCCCGTGCCGCTCCGCTCCGGAACCCGCGCCGACTCTAGCGCCGCGGCCCACCCCGCGAGCGCGGACGGCACCGGAAACGCGGACAGCACGGGAAACGCGGACGGCTCCGAGGCGCGGAAGGCCCCGGAGGGCGTGGAAGGCCCCGGAAACGCAGACGACCCGCGGGCTGCTCCTCCGCGCCGGCCCGTGCACTGGCCAGGCGCCGAGGCACCGGGGATGTACCGGTGAGCCCGCGGGCCGGGTGACTGCTGTGGATTTCGCCTGCCGGAGGCCGCCGAGGGCCTCACCCTGCGCAGGCAGGGGCGGCTCTAGCGAGCAGCCACCTCACGCATCCTGATGGAACTCAATTCAGGATCACCTCCTTTCAGTGTGCCGCCACCATAGGCAGCCCACCGGCGGGAGGGCAACGGATTTATCCGCCCCCGCTCAGGCGGTCTTGAACTGGCTCTTGAACTTGGTGAAGTCGATGACGTTGTCGGCCGGCGGGGCCTGGATGGTCAGCGGCTTGTCGAAGTCCGTGAGGTCGACCTGGCCGCTGCCGTCCTTGGTGCCGGCGTGCTCGACCCGGACCGGGTAGGGCTTGCCCTCGGTGGCGATGTGGACGGTCGACACCTCGCCCTTGTCGTCGGTGCTCTTGAGGGTGAAGGTCTTCACGCCGTTGACGTTGCCGGCGGAGCCCTTCTCGACCTTGTGGGCCGTGCCGTCGTCCTCGGTGACCTTCTTGGTGAAGTCGGCCAGGGTGCAGACGCTGCTGAGGCCCCCGAGCGAGGGGTCGCTCTCGAAGCCGGTCAGGTAGCGGCCCTTGAAGAGCTCGGCCGCCTGGGCGCCGTTCGGACCGCCGATGGTGGTCCAGAAGTCCTTGTCCGGCTTCACGTACGAGGTCTTGCCGTCGCTGATGATCTCGAACTTGCCCATGCCGGGCATCGTCATGGTGCCGGTGCACTGGTTCTTGTTGTCGATGGACAGGTTGATCTCGGTCTTCCCGTCCTCGTCGACCGAGGTGCCGCTGATCTTGAGGGAGGTGGCGCCCGCCAGGGCGTCCTTGGCCTGCTTCTCGATGTCCTGGGCGCTCAGCTTGTCGGTGTCGAGCTTCTGCGGGGCCGCCGCCTTGGAGTCGCCGCTCTTGCCGCTCTTGTCGTCGCCGCAAGCGGCGGTGCCGGCTGCCAGGAGGAGGCAGATCGCGGCGGTGCTGACCAGGCGCTTCGACAGCATGTGGTGCTTCCTGTCCCGGGGGTGGCCCCAGGCCGTCCCCCAACTGGATGAATTTTTCCTCAGTATCGGCCAGGCGCCTGGTGGCAGATCTTCATATCGCTCGCTGTTACCGCTTCGTGGCGGGACCGTGCTCTGCGCGTACCCGGGAACGCGGAAGGCCCGGAGGACTAATCCTCCGGGCCTTCCGGCTACTGAGTAGCGGGGACAGGATTTGAACCTGCGACCTCTGGGTTATGAGCCCAGCGAGCTACCGAGCTGCTCCACCCCGCGTCGGTGAACACAACAATACGTGGAAGTCGCCGAGATGGGAAATCGCTTCTTCCGGGGCCCTCGGGCCGCTCCCCCGGCGGGTCGCCGACGGCCTCAGGCCGTGCCCCCGGCGGGCCGCCTCCCGGCCCGGGGCGCGTGCCGGGCCGAGCGGGCCCTCGCCCAGGCCGCGAAGCAGACCAGCGCGACGAAGCAGGGCACCATCAGCGCCCCGTACACCACCAGGAAGCCGTCCGTGCCGAGGTCGGCCGCGGCGTTCCAGGTGCCGTGCAGCACCATCGCCAGCAGCAGCCCGGCCGGCGCCGCCAGCCGGGCCAGCCAGCGCCGCCCGGTGGTCAGCGCGACGGCCAGGCCGATCCCGGTGAGCGCGGTGAACAGCGGGTGGGCGAAGGGGGAGAGCAGGGCGCGCAGCACGAAGGTCTGCACGGTGCTGTCGAAGTCGCGCAGGCTGGGCGGGTCGCCGAGGCCGATGCTGTCCAGCCGCTGCCGCTGGTCGCTGGTGAAGGCCCGGCCCAGGTAGAGGGCGTTCTCGGTGAACGCGAAGCCGCACGCGGTCATCCCGCCGAGCACCACCCCGGCGGCCAGGGTGCGCGGCCGGGAGCGGCGGTGCGGGGCCCCGCCGGCCGGTGGGGCGGGGCAGAAGTAGGGCAGCGGCCGCAGGTAGGGGCGCAGCCGCAGCCGGCCACGGGCGTGCGGCCCGGCCGGACGGCGCTGGTACGGGCGGGGGCGCCGGGGCGCGGGCGACCGGCGCAGCAGCGGCGCGCAGGGGCGCCCGGTGCGGCGGCCGTGGCAGCGCAGCCGCCGGCCGAGGGGCAGCAGCAGCACCAGCAGGGCGGTGGCCTTGGCGCTCTCCTCGATCACCGGGGTGGCGATCCCGGCGCCGAGCAGTTCGCCGAGCCGGCCCTGGTGCCTGGTCAGGTAGCTGGCCGTCCAGTTGTTGGCGAGGATGGCGACGCTGGTGGCGGCGCAGGCGCCCCAGCCGAGGCAGAACACGGTGTGCCGCAGCGGCACCCGGGCGGTGAGGTTGAGCCAGGCCAGGGCGCCGAGCACGAAGGGCAGCGGGACCATCGCGAGGCCCAGGCCGACCAGCAGCCCGACGGTGCCGGTCTGCCGTTGGACCAGGCGCAGGATCAGCACCCCGCAGCCCGCCATGGTCAGGACGGCGGTCGCGGTGACCGAGGAGAGCGCCACCGAACGCCTGCGGCCCGGCGGGGCGCCGGGGGAGACCCGGGCGACCGGGGCGACCGGGGCGGCGGCGGGGGCGGCCCCGGGCGGCGCCGACGGCCCTCCCGGACGGGGCAGCAGACGGTGGATCCGGCGCTTCCGGGGCCCCGGGATGGTCCGGGTGTCTCCGGTGCGCGGGACCGTCTCCGGTGCGTCGGCGGCGACCTGAGCAGTCGTCCGAACAGTCGTCCGAACGGCCGGCCGGGGCCCGCCGCCGGACGGGCTGCCCATGCGGCACAGGGTAGGCCACGGCGGCCGCCCGCCGGGAGGACTCGGGACGAACCGGCCGTCCGGGACACGCCCGTACGGCCGGGGCGCGGCCGCCGTTCGAACGGCGGCCGGCGGGTCAGCGGCGGCGGAACAGCAGGTCGTGGACCACGTGGCCCTTGGCGATCCCGGCCCGTTCGAACTTGGTGACCGGACGCCACTCCGGTCGCGGTGCGTAACCGGGGATGCTGCCGTCCGGGTGGTCCGCCGGCTCCAGCCAGCCGGTGCCGTCCCCCTCGGGGTGCAGGTTCTCCAGCTCCGGGGAGGCGGACAGCACCTCCAGCATCTGCTCCGCGTACGGCTCCCAGTCGGTGGCGCAGTGCACCAGGGCGCCGGGGGCGAGCCGGGGCAGCACCAGGTCGAGGAAGGCGGGCTGGACCAGCCGGCGCTTGTGGTGCTTGGGCTTGGGCCACGGGTCGGCGAAGTACACCCGCAGTCCGGCCAGAGAGGCGTCCGGGAGCATGTCGCGCAGCAGGATCACCGCGTCGCCGGCGGCCGTCCGCACGTTGGTGCAGCCGTCGCGCTCCAGCAGGCCGAGCAGGTTGCCGTGGCCCGGGGTGTGCACGTCGGCGGCGAGGATGCCCATGGCCGGGTCGGCGGCGGCCATCGCGGCGGTGGTCTCGCCCATGCCGAAGCCGATCTCCAGGGTCACCGGCAGGCCGCCGAACAGCTCCGGCAGGTCGAGCGGGGTGCCGTCGATGGGGATGCCGTACGTCTCCCAGCTCCGGTCCAGCGCGCTCGCCTGGGCGTTGGTCATCCGGCCCCGGCGCGGCTGGAAGCTGCGGATGCGACGCTCCCGGTGCTGGGCCTCGGTGGCCTTGTGCGGGTACATCGGCGCGGGGTAGGCGGCCGGCGCGGCGGACAGCCGGGCGGACGGCGAAGGCTGGGGGATCGGGGCGGTGGCAGTCACAATCACCCGAGTCTACGGGGCCGCGCGGGGCGTCCGCCGGGGTGTGTGACGGGGCTCATCCGGGCTCCCGCCGGGCGGATGGTCCGCCCGCCGGCCCGGCTCGCTCAGCCGCCCGCCTCCAGTGCGGCCAGGGCCCGGCGGGCCACCTCGCGGCCGATCGGCAGCGAGGCCGTCGCGGCCGGGGAGGGGGCGTTCAGCACGTGCACCGCGCGGCGCGGGGAGCGCGGGTCCGCCGGGTCGAAGCCGGCGAAGGCGAAGTCGTCCAGCAGCGAACCGTCCCGGGCCACCGCCTGGGCCCGCACCCCGGCGGCGGTCGGCACCAGGTCGGCATCGGTCACGGCGGGCAGCAGGCGCCGGACGGCGGCGGTGAACGCCCGCTTGGACAACGACCTGTGCAACTCGCCCACCTCGTACCGCCAGTGCCGCCGCAGGATCCGCCAGGTGCCGGGGAAGGCCAGCGTGTCCGCCAGGTCGCGCGGGCGCACGGTGCGCCAGTCGTACCCCTCGCGGGCCAGCGCGGGCACCGCGTTCGGGCCGACGTGGACGTCCCCGTGGACGCCCCGGGTGAGGTGCACGCCGAGGAAGGGGAAGGCCGGGTCGGGCACCGGGTAGACCAGTCCCCGCACCAAGTCCCGGCGGTGCTCGGCCAGTTCGTAGTACTCGCCGCGGAACGGCACGATCCGCACCCCGGCCCCGTCTCCGGCCAGCCGGGCGATCCGGTCGCTGTGCAGCCCGGCGCAGTTCACCAGCACCCGGCACCGGAGCTCCCCGGCGGCGGTGCCGACGGTCACCCCGTCCCGGCGGCGCGCCACCGTCCGCACCTCGCTGCCGGGCCGCAGCTCGGCACCGGCCTCCCGGGCCAGCCGGGCGTAGGCGGCGGCGACGGCCGGGAAGTCGCAGATGCCGGTGGTGCCGACGTGCAGCCCGGCCAGTCCGGTCACCTCCGGCTCGTACCGGGCGATCCCCGCCCGGTCCAGCTCGGTCACCGGGATGCCGTTCGCCCGCCCGCGCTCCGCCAGGGCCGCCAGCCGCGGCAGCTCGGCGGCGTCGGTGGCCACGATCAGCTTCCCGGTCACCTCGTACGGGAGGCCGTGCTCGCGGCAGAACGCCACCAGCTCGGCGGCACCCGCGACGGCGAACCGGGCCTTGTACGAGCCGGGGCGGTAGTAGACGCCGCTGTGGATCACCCCGCTGTTGCGCCCGGTCTGGTGCGCCGCGAGGCCGGCCTCCTTCTCCAGCACCGCGACCCGAACCCCCGGCCGCGCCCGGGTCAGCGCGTACGCCGTGGCCAGGCCGACGATCCCGCCGCCCACCACCAGCACGTCGACCTCGTCCGCCACCGCCCGCTCCTCGCTCACCGGCTGCCCCCGCCACCGCCGATGCTGCCACGGCCCCCCGGACCGGTCGAGACCACAGCACCCGGGGCCGGGTCCCGCCACCAACGGTGAGCGGCCGGGAAAGCGCCACCCCCGTGGGCCCCTCCCCGACCGCTCACCAGCTCTCCCACACCGCCCCCTCGACCGGCGCCCAGAAGGTCGCCGGGGCGCAGGGCGGTACGCGGCGCCGATCCCGGTTCCCCCGACCGGTGTCGGTGCCGCTTCGCCCGGCTGGCTCCGGCCCCGCGACGACGCGGTCCCCCCGGCCCGCTGCCGTCACGTGGCCCGGCCGTTCGGGGCACCGGTCCCGGCTTCCCCGTGCCGTGTCGGTGCCGACCCCCCCCGAGCCCACGGCCGTCCCCCCGGACCGCTGCCCTCGCGGCGCCGATCGGTCCCGGCTTCCCCGTGCCGTGTCGGTGCCGCCCCCCCGGGGCCCACGGCCGTCGCGGCTGCCGGGCCGCCTCCTCGCCCTGCCTCCCCCCGGCAGGGTGGCTTCCCCGGTCGGGCCGGGGAAGCCGAGGCCTCCGTCCCTACTTCTCCCAGGGCCAGTGGGCGTTCGCCCCGGCCTCCAGGAGGGGGATGAGGCGGAAGGCCGCGTCGCTCAGGCCGCCGAAGGTGTGGCGGTGGGCGCCGCCGCTGGGGGCGTGGGCCGTGGCGTAGCCGGCCAGGTTCCAGGTGTAGACGGGGACCTGGGCCGGGACGGTGGCGAGCGGGTCGCCGCCCCAGTGGTTCGGGCCGGTCTGCTCGTCGGTGACGATCACCACCCGGTCGTGGCCCCGGTAGTGGGCGCGGACGGCGTCGGCGGTGTTGGTGCCGCCGAGGTCGGAGAAACGGTCCAGCACCCGGAGTACCGCCTCGCCGCGGCCGACCTCGATCACCCGGCTGGTGGTGCCGAACTCGACCAGGTCCGCCCGGTCGGCGCGGACCTTCAGCGCGGTGCCGAAGATCGCCGCCGAGTCCGCCCGGTTGAGCTCGGTCGGGCCGTCGGCGCGACCGAACATCGAGCCGGAGCGGTCCACCAGGATCAGCGTGCGGCCGGGCAGCTCCGGCACGTTGGCCAGCGAGTGGCCGAGCGCCGTCTCCAGCGCGTGCCCCCAGCGCAGCGAGGGCGCGTGCCGGTGCGCGGACAGGTAGCGGAACGGGAACTGGCGCGAGCGCCGTACCTCGCCCTTGTCGGAGATCCGCCGGGCCACCTCGGCCGCGACCGCGTCCGACACCCCGGCCTTGTCGAAGTTGCGCAGGTTCCGCACCAGGGCCATCGGCCCCATCGACGGGATGACCGCCTCCCAGACCGACGCGTCCAGCGGGCCCTGCAGCCAGCCGGCCAGCGCCTCCCAGGTGAGCCCGGCGGCGGCCAGCCGCTCGGCGCCGTCCCCGGCGGTCACCGCTGCCCGGCGCTGCTCGACGGGCAGCGCGAGCAGTGCGCGGTTGGCGGTCAGCAGCGGGTCGGACGCGGGCGGGACGGCCTCCTCCGGCCGGTGCCGGCGGTCCAGCGCGTACGCGAACAGCGCACCCTGCCAGGGCTTTTCCGGGTCCGGTGAGGGGTGAGTCAGCTCGATCACGTCACCGAAGCGGTAGCCCTTGCCCGCGGTGTCGTACTTGAGCAGCGAGCGGGCGTCGTAGAGGCGGCGGACGGCGTCCGCGACACCGCGCTTGAGCGGCTTGGGCAGCGCCCGGCCGTAGCGCGAGGTCCAGTAGGCGAGCAGTTCGCCGGGCTCGTCGGCGCGCCGCAGCACTGCCGCGACGGCCTGCCGGGAGTGCCCGTGGGCGCCCGCGTCCAGCCGGGCGCGGGTGAACTCGGCCGCGCCGACCAGGGCGGCGGTGCGCATGTGGGCGTCGTACCGCAGCCAGCGCAGCAGCCCGAGGGTCCATTCCGGCTCGGCGACGGCGAGTTCGCGCACCAGCGCGGTGTACCGGTCGTCACGGTCGCCGCCGCGCTCGTAGAAGGTGTCCTTGCCGACCATGTTGGCCACGGCCAGCAGGAACAGCTCGGACTTGCGGTCCCGGACGTGGCCGGTGCCGCCGTTGTGGTTCCGGGTGAGCTGCCCGGTCGTGGTCACCGGCGAGCTCGGACCCGCCTTGGCCCTGCGGAAGTTGAACCTGGACATGCGACAGCCCCCCTCGGCCTGTTGGTGTCAGTGGGAAGGAGGCATGCCGCTGCAGGGGTGCCCGAGATCGTGCCGACCGTGGGACGGCCGACGTCGGCGGAGGTATATGCCTTGTGCTCTACCGGATTGAGCTAGCGGCCGCGCTCGCGCACGGCACGCCCGGGAATCGAACCCGGAACCCCAAGATCCGAAGTAACCCCCGCCTGCGCACCGGGCACTCCGAAGCGCACTGCCTCCCGAGATCAAGGACTCGGCTGCGGTACGGGTGCTTCACCGCGCCCCATGGGGGCACTCCACAGAAGTAACCGCTGCCGTCGCACCGGGAGGTGCGGAACGAATATTCACGTGTGGGTGTCCAGAGGTCGAAGGCGGCTGAGGTGACGAAGCTGCTCTGGCCACTGAGCTACACCGGTCCGACACCGGTGGCGGGATTCGAACCCGCGACCTGCCCATTTTGGAAGTGGAAGTAACCTCTGCCTGCGCACCTGGACGAGAGAGACCATAGCCAGGCCCCTGTCGCGGGCGCACCTCATTTACCGGCGGGACGCGCGGTCAGGACGCGCCGTCAGGACGCGCGGTCAGGACGCTTCGCCCGGACACCGCCCGGTCGACCCTCCGGATCACGCCGGGGCGACGATCACCGCCCGGGCCCGCTCGGCCAACTCCCGGACCCGGCGCTCGCCGTGGAACGGCTCCAGCCGTCGCAGCATCTCCACCACGTACTCCCGGCTGCGCTGCGAGGAGATCCGGCCGGCCACCTCGACGGCGCGTTCGCCGGCGGCGACCGCGGCGTCCAGGTTGCCCGCCTCGGCCTCGGCCATCGCCGAGACCACCAGCCGCAGGCCGTGCGAGCGGACGAAGCCCTCGGTGGGCTTGGCCAGCGCCTCGCGGGTGAACTGCCGGACCTTGGAGGGCACTCCGAGGTCACGGAAGCACTCGGCGGCGTCGGCGGCGAGCCGGTCGTAGGCGTAGAAGTCGATCCACGCCGGATCGGGATCCCCGGCGCGCGCCCGTTCGAGTGCGCTCTCCGCCGCCCCGAGCGCCGTCGCACACGCCGCCGCATTGCGGGCCTTGGCCTGGGCCCGCGCCTCCACCAGGTGGAAGAAGCTCATGGTGCGGGCGGTGGCCAGGCTCCGGTTGCGCTCCAGGGCGGCCTGCGCGAGGTCGACCGCCTCCTCGGCGAAGCCCCGGTAGCCGGCCTGCAGGCTCATCGAGGCCAGCACGTAGCCGCCGAGCGGCACGTCGGCGGCGGCCCGGGCGAGCCGCAGGGCCTGGATGTAGTACCGCTGGGCGGCCTCGTGCTGCCCGGTGTCGAAGGCCATCCAGCCCGCGAGCCTGGTCAGTTCGGCGGTCGCGCCGAACAGCGCCCGGCCGACCGCGTCGCTGTACGAGGCCAGCAGCAGCGGCGCCGCCTCCACCCGCAGGCACTCCGGCACCATCGACGAACGCCAGTCCCCGCCGCCGTACTTGGAGTCCCACCGGCGGGCCTCCTGGGCGGCCTCGCGGAGCTTGGCGGCGTCGGAGTGGCCGACCCGGTAGGAGGACGCCTCGCTGGGGGAGCGCGGCACCTCGCGGGCCACCGAGCCGTCCGCCGGGGTGATCAGCCAGCGGGACACCGGCGTCGCGTACGCGGCGACCGAGAAGGTGCCGGCCAGGCTGTCGCTCCACCGGCCGCCGCCGGGGCCCCGGCGCAGGTCGAGGTCCACCCGCCACAGGTCGGTGGCGGAGCGGACGGCCTCGGCCACGTCGCGCGGGAAGGCCAGGCCGAGTTCGGGCGCCGGGTCGGTGTCGCCCAGGCCGATCTCCTCCAGCGGGACGGGCCGGCCGAGCTTGCCGCCGATCGCGGTGGCGATGAGGTGCGGGACGGGCCCCTGGGGGACCATGCCCTTGCTGACCCAGCGGGCCACGGAGGTTTTGTCGTACCGCAGGGTCAGCCCGCGCTGGGCACCGAGGTCGTTGACCCGGCGGGCCAGTCCGGCGTTGCTGATCTGGGCGAGGGTCAGGAGCGTGCCGAGCCGTTCGTTCGGTCCTCGTGGGCTGACGGTCATGGTGGCGGCGGCACCTCCTGGCGGCCTTGTGCGCGGGGCCCGGGCGGCACCGGGCCGTAGCTGCTGTACCTAGAGTAGTCGGACGCGTTCCGACGGTTAAGAGGTCCCATTCCGGATGGCGGGATCGCGTACTCGGCCGTGCGGCACGCGGGTTGGTCCGGACCACTCGGATCCGGCCGACCGCGCCGCGCGCCGGAGCGTCGTGCTCCGGTCCCGTGTTCACGTGCGCCCGGCCGTGCCCCCTGGCCCGACCGGCTGGTCGGCGATTCGCTGGTGGTCGTGGGTCGGCCCGCCGTCGAGGACCCGGCGGGCCGGGGGAACCCGCCGCCTCAATCCCCGCGGGCGGCGGTGAAGTCCGGGAGGGCATGCGGATGCCCTCCCGGGCTGGGCGACGCCTTTCGGCCATCTCGCGATGCCCATGCCAAAGGCGGCCCGCCGGGCGGTCCGGGCCAGGGAGGGGGAGGCCCGGCCCGCCCGGTCCCCTCCGCCGCCCACCGCGGCGAGGCCGCCACCGAAGCGGAACCCGCAACACCGGCCACAGCGGCGCCCGGCGGTGGCACGATGTCTCCTGACGGCGCGTCGAGCTGCGGGGGCACGTCCGGACGCGCGCGGGCCGCCACGGCACACCCCACCGGCCGCCGTTCCCGGCGGCGAACGCGCCGCCCTGGAGCAGGTCCTCGTCCGGTGGAGGCGCGATGCGGTGGCTGACGGGCTGGTGCACGGGCGTGTCCAGGCCGGGCACGCCGGGGTGCGAGCCGCACGGCACGGTCGCCCCGATCGCCGCGCGCCCCCTGTGGACCGGGCCCGACCCGCTCTGGGCCGTGGGCGACTGGCGTCCCGAGGAGATCCGCCTGGCCACCCTCCGCCCCGGCGCCCCCGCCGTGGTCACCACCGGCCCCACCACTCCCGACCCGGTCGAGGACACCCCCGCCACCACCCGGCTCGCCGTCCTCGGCCACTGCGGCGCCACCGACGCCGAACTCGCCGCCGGCCTCGCCGCCGCCCGCGGCGGCGCCGTCCGCCACCTGACCGCCTGGCCCGGCAGCTACACCGTCGTGCTGCGCGCCGGCACCCGCTCCACCCTGCTGCTCACCGACCTCGCCGGTGCCCAGCCGGTCTTCCACACCCCCTGGGGCGGCGGCACCGCGTACGCCACCGCCGCCCTCCCGCTGGCCGACCTGGTCGGCGCCCCGCTGGACACCGGCCACCTCGCCGCCCGTCTCGCCTGCCCTGAATCCCCGGAGGCGCTCGGCACCGGCACCCCCTACCTTGGCGTCCAGCAGGTGCCGCCCGGCCACGTGCTCGGGATCCGCGGCGGCCGCCCGTACCTCTCCTCCTACGACGAGCCGGCCGGCGCGGAGCAGCCCCGCGACGAGGCGCCCGCCGTCCGCGAACTCACCCGCGCCCTGCTGGAGTCCGTCCGTTCCCGGGTCCGCACCACCGCGACGGTCCTCGACCCCGCCGGACGGGCCCGGCTCGGCGTCGACCTCTCGTACGGCACCGCCTCCGCCACCGTCGCCCTGCTCGCCGCCGCCGTACCGCTGCCACCGGTGCCCGCGACCGCGACCGCCGCCGAAACCGCCGCGGAGGCCGCCGGGCAGGTCGCCGCCGGGAGCAGGAGCGGCGCGGTCAAGGGCTCCTGGGCCCGCACGGCGGTCCAGGAACCCGCCGCCCCCGAGCAGTTGGCCGCCGTCACGCTCGAAGAGACCGAGTCCCCGGCCGCCCTCGCGCTCGCCCCCGACACCCCGCGCCTGCGGCACACCGTGCTCGACCCCGGCCCCGACACCCTCCCATACGCCGGGCTGCGCACCGACCCGCAGGCTGGCCGCCTCACCGACGAACCCGGGCCCGAACTCGTCGCCACCGCCCGGGCCGAGGCCCGCTTCGACGCCGGCGGCACCGACCACCTCACCGGCTACGGCGCCCGCCAGGTCCTCGACGGACACCCGGCCCGGCTCGCCGACCTGATCCGGGCCGGGCGCCCGCTCGAACTCCTGCCCCCGGTCGCCGCGTTGGCCGGCGCCGACCGGGCCGTGGCCGGTGTCCTCACCGGTGCGCTGCGCACCCCGCTCACCGTGGTCCGGGCCGCCCACCGGCTCTCCCGGGTCCGCTACGCCGAGGCGTTGGACGAGGCCGCCGCCAAACTCACCGCCCGCCACGTGCCGGAGGGCGGCGGGACGGCCGGCAGCCGCTCGGCCGTCGACCTCGCCTGGTGCGTGCCCGGTCCGGCCGCCCGCTGGCTCTCCGACGACGCGCTCTCCTCGGTGGCCCTGCGGCTCCGCCTGGCGGCGCGCAAACCGGCGCCCGACCAACACCCCGGCGCGCACCGCGCCCGGCACGCCCTCTACCGCCAGGCACGCTCCTTCCGCACGCTCGTCCACGCCGCCGAACTGCCCGGCCAACGCCTGCACGCCCCCTTCCTCGACAACCAGGTCGTCCGCGCCGCCCGGCTGCTGCCCGACGACGTCCGCCTGCAACCCGGCGCCCGGCACGCCCTCCTGCACGCCGTGCTCACCGGCGCCGGCCGCACCGACCTGCCCCCCGGCTGGGGCCGCGGCCCCCGCCCCGATCGCACCGCACCCGCCCGCGCCGGCCTGCGCCTCGCCGCCGACGGCCTCGCCGAACTCTTCGACGCCCCCCTCCTCGCCGAAGCCGGCCTCATCGACCTCCCCGCCGTCCGCGCCGACCTCGCCCACTCCGCCGACCCCGCCACCCCGCTCTCGCCCTCCGCCCTGGCCGGCCTCGCCGACCTCGTCGCGACCGAACTCTGGCTCCGCCGCATCCGCGCCCGCCGTCACGGTGCCTGCTGGACCGGCCTTCCTCATCCCCAACCCCCGGCCCTCACCCCCTGACCCCCTCCGCCCGTCCCGCACACCCCACCGCCCGCATCCGCGCCCGCGCCGGCTTCAGCTCCGGGGCCGACCGTCGGTCGGATCTCGCTGGTCGTGTGCAGGTTCGGGCGCGCCTGTTCGGCCGGGGCCGGCTTCGCAGCCCCAGCGCCGCCGCGACCCCAGCAGGCCGTTCGGCCTCCGCCGTGTCGCCGCCCGGCTCCGCCCGACGATGCGCATCCACCCTCGGCCACCGCCTCGCCGACCGGACCACGCCGAGCCCGTCGCGCAGCGCCCGGGCGTCCAGCCCTCTGCCCCTTCCCGCACCCGCCCGGTCCCCGCGGCCCTTCCCTGCGTGTCGGTCCGCGGCTTCCTCGGTGGCCGCCTCCGGGGGCAGGCCCGTGCGGGCCTCCGGCGCCTCCGGCCGTCGCTGTCCTCCGCCGGCCCCGCTCTCGGCAGCAGTGAGCCGCGACCGGCCTGTCCGGCCGGCGGTCGCCGTGCCCGGCCCATGCGTGCGGGCCGGGCCTGCCGGTCGTCCTCTCGGCGCGGTGGCGGGGTCGGCGTCGGCGGGGCGGGCCATGATGGCGGAGGTGTGGATCCGGGGTGAGGAGGGTGTGCGGTGGCCGGTGGGAGCGCGGGGCGGGACGTACCCGTGGTGCTGTCGGTGCTCGGGCGGCCGCCGACCGGGCGGCCGGCGGGGGTGCTGGCGGCGTGCGACGGCTCGGACGGGTCGCTGTGGGCGCTGGACCGCGCGATGACGGAGGCGGAGCTGTTCGGCCTGCCGCTGTACGTGCTCGCCGTGGTGAACCCGGCACCGGCCGGCTATCCGCCGGGGATGGCGGAGCTGGTGCAGGAGAGCGTGGAGACGCTGGTGGAGAGCACCGCGGACGGGCTGCGCCGCTCGGTGACGGCCGTGCAGCGGCAGCGGCAGACCCCGTACGCGGGGGAGCTGTCCCTGCACGTGGTGCTGGGCAACGTCATCGAGGTGCTGCTGGAGGCGGCGACCCGGCAGCACACGCTGGTGGTCGGCACCCGGGGCAACGGCGGCTTCGCCCGGCTGCTGCTGGGTTCGGTGAGTTCGGCGGTGGTGCACCACGCGGCCTGCCCGGTGCTGGTGGTCCCGGCGCCGCCCGCGGGCTGAAACGGCAGGTCAGGGCGCTGTCGGGAATGTACCGAGATGGTTCATCGTTCACCCATCTCGTCCACATCCGACAAGACGCCCCCTGGAGACCCCCGCATGAAGGTCGAGATCTGGTCCGACATCGCCTGCCCCTGGTGCTACATCGGCAAGCGCCGCTTCGAGGAGGCGCTGGAGGACTTCCCGGGCAAGGAGCAGGTCGAGGTCGTCTACCGTCCGTACCAGCTCGTCCCGGACGCCCCCGAGACGGCGAGCCCGCACCGCGCCTGGCTGGCCGAGCGGTACGGCCCGCAGTCCGTGGCGATGGACGCCCGGGTCGCGGAGCTGGGCCTCGCCGAGGGCATCACGTACGACTTCGACGCCGCGCTGCACGCCAACACCTTCCTGGGCCACCGCCTGCTGCACCTCGCCGAGTCCGAGTACGGCCCGGCCGTGCAGGGCCGGCTGAAGGAGGCGCTGCTCAAGGCGCACTTCACCGACGGCGTCGACGTGGGCGACCGCGCCGCGCTGGTCGACGTCGCCGTGTCGGCCGGCCTGGACCGGGAGCGGGTGACCGCCTACCTGGCGGGCGACGAGGGCACCGCCGAGGTGAACGCGCAGCTGGCCGAGGGCCGGGAGCTGGGTATCAGCGCCGTGCCGACCTTCGTGTTCGAGGGCAAGTGGGCGGTCCAGGGCGGCCAGGACGCCGGGACCTTCCGCAAGGTGCTGGACCAGGTCGCCGCCGAGATCGGCGAGCGCCGGCCCGCCCCGGTGCAGGTCGCCCCGGCCGGGGAGGCCTGCGCGGACGGCGCCTGCGCCATCTGATCCGCCACGGCCACCGGCGAGCCCGAGGCCCGTTCCAGGAGCACCTGACGTTCAGGAGCACCTGAAGCGGGCCTCGGCCCAGTCCGCGACGTTCAGCGCCGACCAGATCCCGTGCGCCGGTGTGACCACCAGCCGGATCGACTTCTGCCCGGCCAGCGGCACGTGCACCGGCACCGCGTCGTCGCCGGCGGCGAGCGTCCGGGAGCGCCACAGGGCGGTGCCGTCGCCGCTCTGGACGGTGAAGACCACCCCGCCCGGAGAGAGCGTGGCGTCGTCCACCCCGGCCACCGCGTCGAAGGACGTGCAGCTGCGGTTGAGGTCGATCACGGTGGTCGCCGGGGCGTGCACGGTGAGGGCGTGCGGGTGGTAGTCGCCGCCGATCCAGCCGCCCTCGCGCTGCCAGAAGTCGTCGCTGCCCTTCTGCCGGATGCTCGGCTGGGGCGGCGGCACCCGGTGGTTGCCGGGCTTGACCACGGGCAGCGCGTCCGCCCAGAAGTCGGTGGGCGCCGGCGGCGTGGGCGGGACGACGGTCGGGGTCGGCACCGGCGGCGGGGTGGGCGTCGGGACGACGGGCACCTCGGGCGTGGGCAGCGGCGGCAGCGGCGGCTCGGGCACGATCGGCGCGGCGGTGGTCGGCTCGGGCGCCGCCGGGCTGGGCGCGGGCGTGGTGCGCTTCGGCGGCTCGGGGGTGGGCGGCGCCTGCGTGGGCTTGGCGGACGGCTTCGCGCTGGGGCTCGGCGCGGGCTGCTCGGGGGCCGGTGCGGCGGGTGCCGGGGGCGGAGCGGACTCGGGGGCGGGCGCCGGGGGAGCCGGCGGCGCCGGGGCCGGGGCCGGGGCGGCCGGGGCGCTGGTGGCAGGGGGAGCGGCTGCCGGGGGAGTGGGTTCGGGCGAGCCGGTCAGCGCGTACGCGGCGACGGCGGCCGCGGCCACCGCGACGGCGGCGGCGATCCCGGCCTTGGCGGCGGCGCCCAGGCCTTCGCCGGCCACGGCGGCGGCCCCGCCCCCGCTCCCACCGGAAGCGGCACCGGCACCGGCGCCCGCCGTACCGGCGCCGGCACCGGCGCCGACACCGGACCCGGCCGTGCCCGCAGCAGCCGAGCCCGCAGCGGCCGAACCGGCGGTCGAGCCCGCCGCGGCCCCCGAGGACCCGGCGGCCGCCACCGCTCCCGCCGCACCGCCGACCGCGGCACCGCCGACGGCGGCCGCGGCGGCGCTGAACCCGCCGACCCCGACCCAGACGAGCACGCCGCCGGGCAGCAGCGCGCGCAGACCGGTGTTGATCTCGGTCAGTTCGAGGCAGGCCGCCGTGCAGCGGTCGCACTCCTTGAGGTGCCGTCCGACCTCCGCCGAGGCCCGCTTGCGCAGCGAGCCGCGCGCGTAGGCCCCGAGCCGGTTGGCGTACGCCTCGCAGGTGCTCTCCTGGCTGCCGGAGACGTGGGCCTGCAGGAACGCGGCGGCGAGCCGGTCGCGGGCCCGGTGGGCCTGGACGGCGGTGGCGTTGGCGGTCTTGCCGAGCATCACCGCGACGGTCTTCGGGGACTCCCGTTCGACCTCGGTGTGCCAGAGCACCACCCGGTCGTCCTCGGGCAGTTCGGCGTAGGCCTGCATGACCATCCGCTGGTCGGCCATCGCCATCGCCCAGGCGTCGGCGCCCGGGTCGGCGAGGTCGAGGTCGACCACGGCGGCCGAGGTCTGCGCGAAGACGGCGAAGTCGTCGACGAGTTGTTCGCGGCGCTCGCTGCGGTGCCAGGCGGCGGCGACGTTGCGGACGGCGGTCAGCAGGTACGCGCGGACGGCGAACTCGGGTCCCTTGCCCGCCCGCAGCGCCTGCAGGGTGCGGGCGAAGACCTCGCCCGCGAGGTCCTCGGCGGTGAAGCTGTCGCGGCAGCAGGTGCGCGCGTAGCGGCGGACCGATTCGGCGTGCCGGCGGTAGATCTCTTCGTACGCGGCGTCGTCGCCGGCCCGCACCCGGGCGGTCAACTCGGCGTCGGAGGGCGGGCGCTCGCCGTCCACCGGGTCGGCGGGGGCGGGTACGGTCGGTCGCGCGGGCCGGCCGTCGCCGGCGAACGGCTCACCGACGAACGCCTCGGGCGCGACGCCGCCCCGGCCCGCGGTGGCCTGACCGGGCACCCGCCCGGTGGGCAGCGCGGCGGCGGAGGCGGAGAGCGATTCGCGGCTGGGCATCCCGGCCTGGTCGGGGACGTACCCGGCGGCCGGACCCGGTGCGGCGCCCGGCACTTGGGCCGGACCGCCGATCCCGCCGGTGCCACCGACCTCGCCGGCACCGCCGGCCGCGCCGAGACCACCCGCCCCGCCGACCCCGCCGGGGCCCGCGGCGGACCCTTCGGCGGTACTACCGGAGAGCCCCCCGAAGTCGAGGCCGTACCCGTAGTCGTTCTGTTCCTCGGCGCTCACAACGGACCCCAGATTCCACGACAGCCCCCGTAGTGTGGCAGGGCGCGCGGGAGTGCGTAGGCGCACGGTTCCCCGGCGTGCGGCGCCGACCGCGCGCGAAGGGCGCGCATCGGGACATTGGCTCCAACCACGGGCAAAGGATGGCATAGCGCAGGGACGGGCGGTAGCCGGACCGGCCGTTCCCCACTCTTCCGTGGGGCCGTCGTGGATGTGTTCGCCCAGCGCGCGGCGAGGGGTCGCACGACGCCCGCATCCGGCGCGCGCGCCCGTCCCGCGCGCCGGTGATCCGCCCAACTCCCTTACCCGCCGGGCGCGGCGGCCTCGCCCCGAGGCGCGGCGACCGCGCCTTCCCGCCGTCGCGACCCCGCCCGTCGATCGTGGCGCCCGGGCCGCCCGGGGCGGGGTCAGCGAGCCCGCAGGCCGTCCAGCAGTATCTGCAGCAGCCGGTCCGAGGGGCCGGCGACCGGTTGACCGTCCGTCTGCGGAGAGACCGGCGAGAAGCCGACGGCCGCCGGCGTCGAGACCGACGGCCGGGCCGCGTGCACCGGTACCGACGCGGTCAGCACCAGCACCACGTCCGACACCGTGACACCCGGCCGCAGTTCGCCCGCCGCACCGGCCCGCGCCACCAGCGCGGCCAGCAGCTGCAGCAGCAGCCGGGGATCGGCGTCGGCCGCCGACGGCTCGACCGCCCCGCCGGAGCGGGCCTCCTCGCCGCGCAGGTCGAAGCGGACCGACGCCGGGGGTTCCGGAGCCCGCTGTCCGGGCACCCGGCCCAGCTCCTCCGCGTACCGGAAGGCCTCCGGCGGCAACAGCCGTCCGGCGCCGCTGCTCACCGCCCGGGCCAGGTAGCCGGCCAGTGCCTCCCAGGCGCCGTCGCCGCCGTACAGCGACTCGCGCGCCTGTGCGGTCAGCCAGGCCACCTCCTCCGCGGCGATCCGCTGGACCAGCACCTCCTTGCTCGGGAAGCGCCGGTAGACGGTGCCGACCCCGACCCCGGCCCGGCGCGCGACCTCCTCCATCGGCGCGCCGTAGCCGAACTCGCCGAACACCTCGCGGGCCGCCCGCAGCACGCTCTCCAGGTTCCGCCGGGCGTCCACCCGCAGCCGGGCCCCGGGCACCGGCACGGTGGCCGACGCGGGTTCGGCCCGGTACGGGACGGCCGCCTGGACCGTTCCGACCTGCGCGATCCCGGCCTGCGTCAGTCCGCCCTGGGCCAGTCCGCCCTGCCCCGGCAGGTCCACCGGGCCGCGCTGCTCGGGGACCATGCCCGGCCCGGTCTGCGGTGCACCCGCCCGCCCCAACACCTGCTTCTGTTCCATCATCCCAACTCTCCCCCGCAGGCGTCCGAATCCGGACCCTGTCGTCGCCCGCCCCTGCACCCCCCGGTGCAGCTCAGCCCGTCAGAAATGACCCGATGAACCATCGCTCGTGCCGCCCGTCCCGTTCCGGTGACCACGGTTCGTGCCGCCGGGCCGGGTCCACATCCGGCTCGGCGCGTCGGCACCGTCCGGGGCCCTGTCCGGGAACTACCCTTCCCCGGATGACTGTCCCCCAGTCGGTTTCTCACGCCAACGCTGGAACTGGCCGTAATGGCCGCTCCACGGTGCGTCGCCGCCGATTGTCATGGCGGCAGCCGCCCCGGTACACAATCCGACCATAGTTCACGGCTCTTCGCGGCCGAAAGTGCGTCAGAAAGTCGCCCAGGAAGCACAACTGGCCACGACAGTCACTCCCGTCGCAACCAGCCCCGTACGGACTGTGGACAAGACCACCTCCGCCGGTCCTTCATAGGGGGGCGTGATGGGGGGACACCCCCGGCCGCGGGGCCGGGACGAAACGTCACATCGGCAGGAGGTGCACCATCAGGATCCTGATCGCCGGCGGCGGTTGTGCCGGTACGGCCACCGCACTCCACCTCCAGCGCGGCCTGCGGGAGCGGCTGCGGCGGGGCGAGGTGGAGATCACCGTCGTCGAACCGCAGGCCTACTTCACCTACCGCCCGCTGCTGGCCGAGGTCGCGGCCGGTTCGATCGACCCGAGACACGTGGTCGTGCCACTGCGCCGGGTCCTGCCGGACTGCCGGGTGCTCACCGCCCGGATCACCCGGGTCGAACACGCCGCCCGCCGCGCCCTGGCCGACGCCGCGGCCCCGGGCGAGCCCCCCGCGCCGATCGAACTCCCCTACGACGTCCTGGTGGTGGCCCCCGGCTCGGTCTCCCGGACGGCCCCGGTGCCCGGCCTCGCCGCGCACGGCCTCGGCTTCTCCACCGTCGGCGACGCGGTGGGCCTGCGCAACCACGTCCTGCAGCAGCTCGACCTCGCCTCCGCCACCCGTGACCCCGCACTGCGCCAGGCCGCGCTCACCTTCGTCTTCGTCGGAGCCGGTTACGCGGGCGTCGGCGCGCTGGCGGAACTGGAGGACATGGTCCGCGCCGCCGTGCGGGGCTACCACAACGTCCGCGCGGAGGACCTGCGCTGGGTGCTGGTCGAGGCGAGCGACCGGATCCTCGCCGAGGAGTCGCCCGAGCTCGCCGAGCACACCCTCGGCGAGCTGCGCGAACGCGGCGTCGACATCCGCCTGGGCACCACCCTGGAGTCCGCCGTCGACCGGGTCGTGGCGCTCTCCGACGGCAGCCGCTTCGGCGCCCGCACCCTGGTCTGGACGGCGGGCGTCCGACCGTCCCCGCTGCTGCGCGACACCGACCTGCCGCTGGACACCCTCGGCCGGGTCCGCTGCCTGCCCACCCTGCAGGCCCTCGGACCGGACGGCCGCGCCCTGCCCGGCGTCTGGGCGGCCGGCGACTGCGCCGCCGTACCGGACCCGAACGCGGACGGCGCACCCTGCGCCCCCAACGCCCAGCACGCCTTCGCCGAGGCCGAGCTGCTCGCCCGCAACATCGCGGTCGCCCTGGACGGCGGACCGCACGCTCCGGGCCTGGCCGACTACCGGCCCGGCCCCGCCGCCTGCTCGACCTCGCTCGGCCTGCACCGGGCGGTCGCGCACACCCGTCGTGGCGGCACGCTCACCGGTCGGCGGGCCTGGTGGCTGCACCGGGCGCGGCACCTGCGACGGCTGCCGAGCGCGGAGCGCCGGGTGCGGGTGCTGATGGACTGGGTGCTGGGCGGGGTGTTCTCCCGGGAGGTGGTCTCGCTGGGCGCGATGGAGCACCCACGTTCGATCACCGAGGACGGGTTCGACCCGAAGTTCGGGCGGCCGTCCGACTCCGGACCGGATGCTCCCCGCTGAGCGCCCCCGTGGAACCGGGTCGTCGCGCTCTCCGACGGCCACGCCGGGCGCGCGACTTCCGGAATCGGGCCTCCGCCTGACAGGATCAGCCCGACCTGGTCATTACCCCGTGTGCCGCCGTGTACACAAAAAGTGATGATATGCCTGGAAAACGAGGAAGCGGCCGTCGTTTGAACCTCATGCGCTGGAGCGCCCGGCTCACCGGAGCCCCCTGGCGTGCCACCCCGACCAACGGGGCCGGCACCGACGAGGGCACGCCCTGCGCCGACGGCGTCGTGGTGCCCGGCCCCCGCGACCCGACCAGCCCCACCACCGCCGCCGAACTCCTCGACCCGCACAAACCCCAGAACCTGCGCGAGGTCCTCAACCGCATCCCCGCCCCGGTCGCGGTCACCTACGGCCCGCTCCACCAGCTCGGCTACGCCAACCGCGCCTACCGCGAACTCTTCGGCGAACGCCCCACCGGCCTGCCCGCCGGCGAAGCCCTCCCGGAACTCGGCACCATGGGCGTCCTGCCCCTGATGGACCAGGTCATCCGCGGCGGCCGCCCGCGCAGCGTCAAGGCCCGCTGCATCCTCGGCCTCACCGGCAACCGCTACTACAACGTCTCCTGCGTCCCGCTCGGCCCCGGCGACACCACCGACACCCCCGTCGAGGGGCCGCCCGCCGGCGTCCTGATCTTCGCCGCCGAGGTCACCGACCAGGTCCTCGCCGCGGCCCGCCTGCGCGAAGCCGAACGCCGCCAGCGCGAGGCCGCCGTCACCCTCCAGCGCAGCCTGCTCCCGCAGAAGCTCGACCAGCCGGCCGACCTGCGGGTCGCCGCCACCTACCAGCCGGGCGGCGCCGAGGCCGCCGTCGGCGGGGACTGGTACGACGTCATCGCCATCGACGGCGGGCGCACGGCACTCGTCATCGGCGACGTCATGGGCCGTGGACTGCGGGCCGCCGCCGTCATGGGCCAGCTGCGCACCGCCGTCCGCGCCTACGCCCGCCTCGACCTGCCCCCGCACGAGGTGATGCGCCTGCTCGACGGCCTCGCCATGGAGATCGACGCCAACCAGATCGCCACCTGCACCTACGCCGTCTGGGACCCGCAGCGCCGCACCCTCTCCTACGCCTCGGCCGGCCACCTCCCGATGCTCCTGCGCTGCCCCGACGGAACCATCCTGCGCAGCGAGGAACAGAACGGCCCCCCGCTCGGCACCGGCGGCGGCCTGCACGTCTCCCACACCCTCCGCCTGCTCCCCGGCACGACCGGCGTCCTCTACACGGACGGCCTGGTCGAGCGCCGCGACGAGGACATCGATCAGGGCCTCGACCTCCTCGCCCGCACCCTGACCGGCGCGATCGGCGCCCCCGAGGTGATCTGCGCCCGTCTGCTGCGAGCGATGGGGGTGACCTCGGAACACGATGACGACGTCGCCGTCCTGGCCTTCCAGCTGCCGGCGGAAGCGGTCGCCGAAAATCCGCTTGCGGAGCTTGACTCGGCCATCCCCGAGGTCTAGTGTTCTTCGAGTTGCCTGGCAGGGAGCACCGGACACGCATCGGCGCGGACGGTCCCGGGGCAGCCAATCCTCTGAAACACCACTTCCCAGTCCGGGCTGGGTCGCGTTCGCGTTTCCGCGTTGCGACACGGTCCTCATGCGGCGTGCTCGTTTTATCGGATTGCGGCTGGATTCGCTTTTCGGAGCGGGGATCGGCTAGAGTTTGAAACGTCGGACGGGGCGTCAAACCTCGGAAGACACCGGCGAGTTGGATGAACGAAGCCCCGGAAACGGAGCGAAAAACATCTGATAAGCTGGAAACACGAAAGAACGAAGCCCGGAGGGCCCGCTGGAAGGCGGTCCGAAGGAAGCGTCCGTTCCTTGAGAACTCAAC